>JBIOJL010000219.1:0-10303 GCA_044450885.1 Tepidisphaerales bacterium | reverse complement strand
ATGCTATTGAAAATAATCAAGTGCAATTGGCGGATAATCTCCACTGATTCCGGTTGATAGTGTCACTACGCTTTTTCCGATTCCGACCGCCCGAACTCAATATTCCTCGGGAAAACCGCGGGGTTCCGCCACGCGGAGCCTTCCGGCATACCAAACATGGGCTAGGTTCGTTCGATGCCCAGTGCGACACGGATGGGAAAGCGGCGTCGAGCCCGCCGCACCAAAACAGAACGGTGGGCAAGTATGCCCACCCTGTCCGGCCTCGCGGCCACGGACTGTCAATCCAGATCGTCCGGGATATGATCCAGGTCGCGGTACGTCCGCGGGCGGTAGACCGGCGGAGGGATCACGGGCTCGTCGTGGAACAGGTGTTTGTCGGTCGATGCCGGGCGCACGGCCGGACCTGACTGAGCGGGCTCCGCGGGGACGGCCGCGGCAGCCTCGCCGGCCGGCGTGGATTTGGCGGGGCTCTTCTTCTTATGCCGGCGGCCGCCGCGGGAACGGCGTTTCTTGGGTTTGGGCTTTTCGACCTCGCCCGGCGACTCGACCTCGCCCGGCGACTCGATCTCGCCCGGCGCTTCGGCTTCTTCCGGGGCCGCGATCTCGCGCGGCGATTCGATCGCGGGAAGAGCTTGCGGCTCTGCCGGTTGCGGGGCTTCGGCGGCGACGAGGTCGGCCAGTTTGTCGTCGGAAGGTGCGCGGAGTTCGACGGGCGCCGGCGCATGTGGCGGCTGTTGGGCTTGGTGCTGGTCCGGGCGCTGGTCCTGGCCGAAATCTTCGGAAGGGCCTTGGCCGCGTCCCCGGCCGCGACCCCGGCCACGACCGCGGCGGCGGCGGCCACGGGAGCGTCCGGATCCTTCGCGCCGGTCGTCAAACGGCCCGGCCGGTCGATTCGCCTCGTCGGCGGAAGCGGGGGGTTCGGCGTCGGTGTCCGCTTCCATGAGTTCGGCCGCGGCAAGTTGCAACTCGGCGTTGTCGGGCTTGGCCGGGCTTTTCGGGGGCGCTGCGTGTTGCATCGGCGCCGGCGGCGGGGCGGGCTCGCTCGGCGGAGCGGCCGCCTCGTGTTGCTCGACTTCGCGCTGGTCGACGGCGTCCTCGACGAGGTCGATGTCGAAGCTCTCCTCGCGGTCTTCGACGTCCTCGCGCTGGCCGCGCTGGTCGCGTTGATCCCGCTGGTCGCGGCCCTGCTGGCCGCGCTGCTGAAATCCAGGCCGGGCGGAGCCGTGCTGGCCGTGGCGCTGGGGCTGGGGTTGCTGCGGCTGGGCGGCCGGCGGGGCCATGCCCAGCTCGGCGAGGAAGACGAGTCCTTCGCGGGAGTCGTAGAGCTCGAGGTTCATGCTGTCCATGCCCATGTGCGGGTCGGGACGGATGATGACCGGCTTGTTGAAGTGAGTTTCCAGGTCGGCCAGGGCGGCGCGCTTGCGGTTCTGGAGATAGAACGCCACCTCCATGCCCACGGTGAGTTCGACGCGGCCGACGCGCTGGTCGTTCATGGCGATGGCCAGGCGGCGGATGACGTCCAACGCCATGCTCTCCGGCGTCTTGACCAAGCCCGCGCCCTTGCAGTGGGGGCAGTCGCTGTAGATCGACCGCTTGAGGCTGGGGCGCATGCGCTGGCGGGTCATCTCGATGATGCCGAACTCGCTCATGGGCAACACCTTGGTCTTGGCGCGGTCGTTGCGCAGGTGCTCATTGAGGCGGCCCAGCAGGTCGCGGCGGTGGCGTTCGTAGCGCAGGTCGATGAAGTCGCAGATGATGACGCCGCCGAGGTCGCGGAGGCGGAGCTGGCGGGGGATTTCGTCGGCGGCCTCCATGTCGGTCTTGAAGGCGGTCATTTCGGCGTCGGAATGGTCGCGGAACTTGCCGGAGTTGACGTCGATGGCGACGACGGCCTCGGTGGAGTCGATGACCAGCGAGCCGCCCGACGGCAGGGGCACGTGGCGGCTGTTCATCAGCTCGATTTCCTTCTCGATGCCGTACTTGTGGAACAGCGGCACGGGCTCTGCGTGGAGGTCGAGCTTCATCTTGGTGCGCGGCATGGCGATCTTGATGAAGTCCTTGACGCGCCTGGCGACATCCTCGCTGTCGACGATGATGCGCTCGATGTCGGGCGTGAAGACATCGCGCACGGTGCGCGTGACCAGGTCGCCTTCGGTGTAGAGTTCCATGGGGCCCGGCCCGCTGTCGCGCTGCTTGATGAGGTTTTGCCAGAGGCGGGTGAGGAAGCTGAGGTCCTTCTGGATGTCGGCCTTGGATTTGCCGACGCCGGCGGTGCGGATGATGAAACCGGCGTCGCGCGGGGGCTTGAGCGAGTCGAGAATGATCCGCAGCCGGCGGCGCTCCTCCTCGTCCTCGATCTTGCGCGACACGCCCAGCTTGGACATGCCCGGCATCATCACCAGGATCCGGCCGGGGATGGACAGATAGGTGCTGAGGGTCGGGCCCTTGGTGCCGATGCCTTCCTTGATGATCTGCACGACGAGTTCGTCGCCCCGGCGCAGGCAGCGCTGGATGGGCGGGCGGTCGCGCCGGGCGAGCTTGCGCCCGACGGTTTCCTTGACGTCCTCGCCGGCCCGGCCGAAATAGTAGGGCATGAGGTCGGAGATGTGCAGGAAGCCGTTGCGCCCCAGGCCGAAGTCGATGAAGGCCGCCTGGATGGACGGCTCGACGTTGGTGACGCGGCCCTTGTAGATGTTTCCGACGTGGGAGGTTGAGCTGGAGCGCTCCATGTAGAGTTCTTCCAGCCGGCCGTTCTCGACAAGAGCGATGCGGCATTCCTCGCCCTCGGAGACGTTGATGAGCATTTCTTTTGGCATAAATGGGGGTCTTTCGTGAGGTGATGAACCGGCGAACACGGTTCTTTGTTATTGGTTCTTTGTTCTTTGATTTGAAAGCGGCGGGCTCGCCCCGAAGCTCGGCCAGTTCAGATCAAAGAACAAAGAACAAACCACAAAGAACCATCTGTTGTCAGATTACATCCGGATCGATCTTGCGCGTTTCTTCGCGCAGGAAGTGGAGAATTTGCCTTTCACTGTCAAAGCCCATCACCCGGCGCGCGACCTGGCGGGCGTGCTCGATGGTGGTGGAGCGGATGATTTTTCTTGACTTCGCCGATGTCCGGGCTGTTCATGCTGAAGTTGGTCAGCCCCAGGCCCAGCAGCAGAAGCGTGTACAGGGGTTCACCGGCCATCTCGCCGCAGACGCTGACGCCGATGGCCGCGCGCTGCGCGGCCCGGATGACGTCGCGGATGAGCAGGAGGACGGCCGGATGCGCCGGGCAAAACAGCCCGGCCACTTTCTCGTTGGTCCGGTCCACCGCCAGGGTGTACTGGACCAGGTCGTTCGTGCCGATGGAGAAGAAGTTGACCTCGCGGGCGAACTGCGTGGCCATGAGTGCCGCCGAGGGCACCTCGATCATCATCCCCACGGGAATATCGCGCCGGAACTCGATGCCTTCATCCTCGAGCTCGTCCATCACGTCGTTGAGGACCATCTTCGCCTGCCGCAGCTCCATGAGCGTGGAGATCATGGGGAACATGATGCGGACGTCGCCGAGAATGCTGGCCCGCATCATCGCCCGGAGCTGCCGCTTGAACATGGGAATGTCGTGCAGGCACATGCGGATGGAGCGGTCGCCGAGGAAGGGGTTGCGCTCGGGGTTCAGCGCCCGTTCCTGCGTGTACTTGTCGGCGCCCAGGTCGAGCGTGCGGATGACCAGCGGACGGCCGCCGAGCCGGCGGATGGATTCGGCGTAGGCGTTGAAGTGGTCCTCCTCGCTCGGTTCGGTTTCCGAGGCGAGGTAGAGAAATTCCGTGCGGTAGAGCCCGATCCCGGAGGCGCCGCGGGCGACGGAGTCGTCCACTTCGGAAGGGAATTCGATGTTCGCCTGGAGGCTGACGGTGTAGCCGTCCATGGTGGTCGCCGGCAGGGCGGAGATCTCCTTGAGCTGGATGCCGATGACCTTCTGGCGGCGTTCGGCGGCGCGGTGTTCTTCGAGCGTTTCGGCGTCGGGATTGATGATGACCACGCCGCGGTTGCCGTCGATGATGATCAGATCGCCGGGGGAGACGTCGCCGGTCACGTTGCCCAGTCCGACCACCGCGGGGATGCCCAGGGCGCGGGCCACGATCGCGGTGTGGCTGGTGCGCCCGCCGACGTCGGTGGCGAACCCCTTGACGTGGGAGCGGTCGAAGGAGGCCGTCTGCGAAGGCATGAGGTCGCGGGCGATGACCACGACGTCATCGGTCAGTTCATGAAGGGCATGCGTCCGTTGTCCGATCAGGTTGTGCAGGATCCGCCGCTCGATGTCGTGGATGTCGTTGACGCGCTCGGCGAAGTACTTGTCGGTCATCGAGGCGAAATTCGAGGCGTAGCGGCGCAGGACGACCGACACCGCGAATTCCGAGGTGACCTGCTGCTTGCGGATGGTTTGCTCGACCGGCTCGGTGACGGATGAGTCCTTGAGCAGGCCGACGTGGAAGTCGATGATGCCGCCGATGTCCTTGCGGTATCGTTCGGCGACGTTGGAGCGCATCGAGGAGAGTTCCTGGATGCTCTTGGTGATTGCGTTGCGGAAGCGCTCGATTTCGGACTCGACCTGGGAGGGTTCAATGGCCCGGCGCGGGATGGCCAAGTCCTCCGCATCCAGCACGACGGCTGTGCAGATGACGATGCCCGGCGATACTCCAATGCCCTTCTTGATTTCCATGAAACCTGCATCCACCGGCGGCGCCCGACGCGGCACCGTAGTAAACGTGGCGGGAAACCTACATTTCCTCGCCGAAACCGCCCTCGATCAACGCCGCCAGCTTGTCCACGGCGGCCTGGGCGTCCTCTCCGGAGGCGGTGATCCGGATGGGGGTGCCCTCAACGGCGGCAAGCACGATCATCTGCATGACGCTCTTCCCGTCGGCGGCGGTCGGAGGGGGCGACAGCGTCTCCACGCGCACGGCCGCGCGGAACATGTTGGCCAGCTCCACGAACTGCATTGCCGGCCGGGCGTGCAAGCCGAGCTTGTTCCGGATGAGCATATCTCGTGTGGCCGTCGGCATTCGTCAACCCTTGTCCTGTCCAGGCAGCCTTCGGGCAACCGTCACAACCCGCCGGCTGATTCCGACTCTGACCACTATTTCGCTTCATCGGCTTCGTTCATCAGATCAACCATGTCTGCGACCCCGGGCGACTGTCGCATGAACCGGCGGAAATTGTCCTGCTGCAGGTTGCTGAAGATCACGTTCATCGCCGCCACGTGCTGCTGGGGCTGGGCGAGCGGCGAGAGGAGCAGGAAAACGGTATGCACGGGCTGTTTGTCCAGGGCGGCGAAGTCGATGCCCACGACGCTGCGGCCGAGCGTGCCGACCATCGTTTTGACCTTCGGGTGCTTGGCATGGGGAACCGCCACCCCCTTGCCGAAACCCGTGGAGCCTTCCTTTTCCCGCTTGATCACGGCCGCGACCAGTTCCTCGACCATGGGCTTGGGTACGGCGCCGGCTTCGGCCAGCGCCTCGACCAGCTCGCGAAGGACGCCATCCCGGTCCTGCGACTTGAGCTGCGGTTGGATGGCCTCCTTGACGATGAATTCGTTGAACTTCATGTGCCAAAAACTCCCCCGGGACGCGCCCTGGCGGGAACTCCGATCGACTGTCCCGCGCAGGCCGGATCGTCCCGGCGAACTTGCTGCGTCTATGTGCTGCTAGCCACGGGTGTGCTTGTCTTCCCCGGCCAGATGCTTGCGGTTGCGGTGCTGGTCCTTATGTTCGTGGAGCTGACGCTCGAGTTTGTCGACACACTGGTCGATGCAGGCGTAAGCATCTGACAACTCGTGGCTTGCCACGAATTGCCGCGTATGGTCCGCATTCACAACCATTTCCACATTCATGCGATCCTTGCCCGCGTCACAAATCACCTCGATTTCGCGGATGCGATCAAAATACTTGATCAACTTGCCGGCCTTCTGCTCGGCGTAGGTCCGCAGGGAATCGGTGACTTCCATGTGTCGCGAGGATACCTTTACGATCACGTTCTGCTCCTTCTGTAACGTCCGCCGGCCCAGCCGGCGCTTGGGCATTGTACCGGAAATTGGCCAAATGCAACCTCGGCAAATCGTTCACATTGCTCCGTCGGGCGCGTTCTTACCGGACTCCAAACGCCGCTTTAACTGATCGATCTCTCCGCTGACCCCGCCGGTGATCAGCAGCCGCATCGCTTCCTCCACCGTCATCGGCAATATCACCACGTTCTTGCGTGGCACAACCAGGACATATCCGGCGACGGCGGTCGGCGAGGAGGGGACGAAAACCGTCACCATCTCCTGCCCGGTCTGCTCCGACAGGCTGCGGACTCCATCGCCCGTCACCAGCCCGATCGACCAGATGCCGCAGGCGTGCGGCTGCACGGCCACCACGCTGCTGGCGTTGATCGGACCCGTCCGTTCCGCGAGGATAAAGTCCGTCACCTGCTTGACAGCGGCGTATATACCTCTGATGAGGGGCATCCGCATGACGCCCATCTCCACCAGCCGCCAGGCCGTCCGGCCCAGCAGTCCACCGACGAACAGACCGACAACATAGACGACGACGATCGCCAGCAGGACACCGATAAGTTCCACCTCCCACGGCGATAAGTGTGTGTCCCAAAACCACTTGACGCGGTGAGCTTCATTCTCCGGCACCAGATAACCGTTTGCCAGCCGGACCACGGCAATGATATGCCGGCCGAGATACTCCCAGAGGATCTCCCAAACCTTCAGCAGCAGCAGAAGCGTGATCAGCGTGGGCAGGAGCGTTGCCAGACCGCGCACGAAGAAACGCCGGAAGTCTTCGCTGAAACTCACCCGTTTTCGGGGAGTGGCGACGGGCTTTTGGGGTAAGGTCTGGCTCACGGAATACCTGAACGCGGCCGGCGCGACATGGGCGCGACCACGGGAGGGCCGCGCTCCTGCACGGCCGGAGGCGTTGCCTTGCGAAACGGCCGCGGCTGACTGCGGTTCTCCCGAAAGACGGATCGCATCGGGCGCGACCATTCTTCCGGGGATCCGCATTTCGTAGCACAGGCGTCTCGCCTGTGTTGTGTCGGTCCTCCGACACCCTGTCGTTGCCCGGAAGAATGGTCACGCCCCGTCGCATCCGCGACACGGCAGGTTCACGCGCAGAGTAATACTGCGGAGGACGCAAAGAATCAACCTTGACGGGCGTGACCATTTTTCAGGGAGGGCCGCAGTCTCTGCGGCCGATTCGCAGAGCCCCGGTCGCAGCCGTGCAGAAGCACGGCCCTCCCGGGTTTGAGGACGCCCACGTTGACCCTCATTTCGCGGGAGTCGGCCTGGCGCCGTCGCCCGGAGTGGCCGGCCGGGTCTGCGGCTGGGCCAGCAGCTTGAGCGTGGCCGCGGCGAAGTCCTTGACGCACCTGGCTTCGTCTCTTGCGTTGATCACCTGCTCGGCAAACGCCTTCTGGCGGTCGGCGGGCATGTCCACTGTTTCCATGGCCATCAGCCCGAGAAGGCGGCTGTGCCAGTCCTCTTCGGCGGCAAACATCCGCTGCACCGCCGGGGCACGTTCGCCTTCCGGTGCGGCCAGCGAATAGATGTACAGCGCCCAGGCGTGTACCGCCGGGTCGGCTTGGTCGCGCGCCTTGCGCAGAATGTCCTGGATCTCGGCCAGTTGCGTCCTGGAAATGGCATCCGTCTGCGGGTTCAACTGAGCGGCCAGGGCGCCGAGCAATTGCAGTTGCCGCACGCGTTCCTTGCCGTCGGCCGAGACCACCGCTTTGGAGAGGGACTGGATGTTGTCGGCGTTGATCTGGAATGCCAGGCGTTCAAAGGACTGGTCGAGTTCGATGAAGTAACCGCCCGGGCCGGATATGACGGCGCCGCCGCCGAAGACGGGATTGGTGCGGGCGATGACCTTGAAGTTGACGGCGGCGGACGGACGCTGCTCCAGCAGCCGGAGGAGATCGCCCTGGTCCAGCCGCACGACGAGGTTCACCGACTGGCGGGGCTTGAGCACGATGGCGTCGGAGATGCGTTCGTAGGCCACCGCGGGGATGGTCTGCTCGAAGACGCCGCGAATGTGGGCGTCGAACCAGACGCCGGGTTTGATCAGCCCGTCGCTGCCGACGGAAAGGTCGACATTGCTGGTGTTCTGAATCACGACCTGGGCGATCAAAGGTTCGCCGAACGGACTGGGAGAACGCACGGGTTGCCCGCGGATGGCATAGAAGGCGGCGGGCTTCTCCAGAACATTCATCCAGTTCTGGGGCAGCGTGCTGAGCGCGGCGATCATCGCCGCAGCGCTGTCCGACGGTTGGGCGCGGACGCCGAACTCGCGAAGCCTGTCCAGCAGAACCGCGCCCGGGATCCCGCTCGGGTTGGCGTTGATCAGTTTCTGGGCCTCGGCCCGGGCCTTGTCCTTTTCGGCCGGTCCGTAGCATTTGATCAGCCCGAGGGTGGCCATTGGCTCGCGGTCGGCGACGGCCGCCAGTTTGACCCTTGCTTCGTCGATCTTGCCCTGCTTGAGGAAGATCCAGCCGGCCAGGCGCGGCAGGAAGGTGGCGGCGGTCTGTTCCTTGGCGTCCATGAGGGACTCGGTGTGCCGCATCAGCCGCTGGGCTTCGTCCGGCTGCTCGTTGAAGAAGACCTAGAACCAGGCGAGGTCGGCCGCGGCCTGGAGATAGGCGGCCGACAGGGGAGATCTGTCCGGCTCGCGTTTGGCTTGCTCGAGCTGGACCTGCTTGCGGTAGGCGTCGGTGTCGCCGCCGATCTCGGGCATGAAGACCTCGCCCTGGTCGATCGGCCGCGTCGTGGCGCCCGGGATTCCCATCTCGTGGCGGATGGTGTTGAGGCGGTTGATGAGGGAGTTCCGCGCCTTGATGCGGAAGTCCTGGGCGGGCACGGGCCTCTCGCTGCGCAGTTCGATCAGCGAGCGCACGATCAGGGACGGATAATCCGACGGATTGAAGTTCAGGATCTGGTCGAACGCCTGCTGCGACTGGTCGAGCCGGTCCGCGAGGAAGCTCGCGGTAGCGAAATCGACCAGCATCTCCGGCGTGAGCGTGCGCGACTGCATGCCCACGTTCACGGCGTAGGTGAACCAGGTCAGCGACTCGTTGGTCATTCCCGCGGCCGCAAGGTGCCGGCCGAGCAGGTCGAGGACGGCCGCGTGCGCCGGGTTGGCCCGAACCAGCGCCGTGAGCATGGCGACGCGCTGGACCGGAGTGGCGGTGGCCGGGGCGCGCTCGAACTTGATCTGCAAGGCCGTGAAATTCAACGGGTTGAGCTTGATCGCCAGTTCGACGGCCTCCATGGCATCGTTCGACCGCTTTTTCTCCTCCTGGATGGCCGCAATCCGCAGCGCCACGTATGAACGGATCTCCTTCGGGACGATCTCGCGCCCCACCAGATCCTGGAGGTAGCCCAGCCGCGCGTCGGCGGTCTGCATCCGGAGCAGGAACATGTCGATCGACTCCATCTGCGCGATCTTGTCCTCCGGCCGCAACCGCCGCACCGCGCCCAGGGCCTCGATCGCGCCTTCGGCGTCGCGAAGTTGCAGCATGACGTCGGCCTGGAGGCGGGGATAGCGCGGCTCGTCCGGGTCGCACTGCCGTGCGGCCGCCAGCAGCGCCGCCACGCGCCGGAACTGGTTCTCATCCGGGGTGCCGGTGCGGGCCAATTGCTGGGTCAGATCGACGAAGCGGACGCCCAGGGCCTTTTCGCCGTCGGTGATGGCGCGCGGCGCGTCCGCGCCCGCAACTCTCAGCCCGGCCGCCGCCAGGACCAGCAGAACCCACGACCGCAACGACACAAATCGCATATCCATCGCAATTCCTTCCCGGCCGGGACCTTCTCCCGGCCAGCTCGGCGCACCACAACCCTAGGCCGGCGATGCGGCATCTCTCAACCCGGTTATCGCCCTTCTTCGCTTCGGGCTCAAACCGATTCGTGCGGCAGCATCCTCGCATGGGCGGCCGATAATGGCAACGGCCCGTGGCCGCTGTTGTCGATCGGGGGTCCATGAAACTTTGGGCGGTGCCCCTGCCGGCTGCCGGTGGGAGAGACATTCTTGTCTGTCATCGAATGGCCCGTAGCCGTAGGACAGAAATTCTTGTCTGTCGGGCATTCCTGCCCCTCCGAAGTCATTCGAAGGGATCCCGCCGATTCTGTCATGCACCGTTGATCGCGGCGCGGCCATCCCGCATTCCCCACTCTCCCCATCTTGCACTTTCCATTTCTTGCTTTCCCCTCTGCCTACTTCGCCTTTGATTATCTTCTACCTTCTTCCTCTCTCTTGAAGACTCCGCGGCACTGACT
>JBIOJL010000218.1:0-10372 GCA_044450885.1 Tepidisphaerales bacterium | reverse complement strand
TCTGCGTCAGGCCGCGGCCCGCACCTTCGGCACCGTCGTGGATGCCGTCAGGGATGCGCTCCTCGCGGTTACCCCTGAGGACTGCGACGGATACTTCAGTCACTGCGGTTACGACGCTACACCAAACTGAGAAACGCTCTAGGTTCTGAGCGATCGCTAGAGCCGGTGTCTCTGCCGAAATGATGATGCTGCGGCGCCATTCCTCCGCCGCGGACGACGGCCCAGTTTCCATGGACTTGAGACCGCGTGCATAGCAAATCTGTTGCGCGAGCAGCGATTTTCCCGAACCAGGCGGACCCGAGAGCAGGACCACAAGCGGTCGTTTCAATCCACTAGGTCGACGGAGGCCGCCGCACAGCATCTCATCTAGCCAGACCAAGGGGCGGCCGTCGCTGCCCTTCATGGCTTCCAGTTTCTCGGTCAGCAACGGCGCGACGTTAGTTTCGAGCAGGTCCATGCAAGCTCCTTTTCTATGGCACACTCCAATGGTCGGCTCATCCACCCCCTCGCACGTCATCTCCGTCGGGTCAATCACTTATGCACATCCCGATGTCCCCGTCTCGATCTGCACAACTTCTAGCCTGCGCTGGAGACCGAGTGTCGGTTATATTCGACTACCCACACACAGCCGTGGTGTTGCAGTACCTCGTTCCGTCTTCACGGGTGCGGTTCCTGGCGCGGTGCATGCCTTGGCATCTCGTTCGCGTATAATCCCAACCCATGAGAAACACCTCCATCCTACAACTGGGTCTTGTACTACTCGGCCTGACGCTCGGGGCCAGAGGTCAGGATGCCTACGAACACTACGTGAAGACCTCGAAAGACTTCGTGCCCGTGAAGCAGGATCCCCAGTGGCTCTACGCCAGCTACCCAAGCTGGACCTACATGCCCTGGACCTATCAATGGACCATCGGCTACACCGACGAGTCGGGCAAATGGTCGCTCGAGACCGGCTACAACGGCGCCTTCCTCGATCGCGGCGACGGCGGCGGCGGGAAACTCGACTGGATCAACAAGTTTCAGTTGCGGTTCTACGTCGATCACCTTGCCGGCAAGGGCGACTTGCACCTTTGGGATGGCAACATCCCCAGGGCACGGATCGCGGCCGTGCATGGCAATGGCGTCCGAGTCAAGCCGGTGAACGCCGCCATGGCCGACAGACTCAAGGGCCTCATCCGCAGGCACATCGCCTCGGTCAAGGATTCGCCGATGCGAGCGGCCTACGCTCTCGATGACGAAATCTCCTGGGGGCATTTCGTCCATCCGACCATGTGGAACGCAACCGACGACCCGGCCGCCTATCCCAGGTGGCTCAAGGAAATTTACGGTGCGGATGCACCGGTACGCGGCAAATGGGTCACGTACGAGGACATCCGCCCGAGCCTTCGCAAGTGGACGATTGCCACGTTCGACGCCAGCCCGCTCGTGGACCAATGGACTTTCAACGATTCCTACTGGAACAACTTTCTCGGCGACCTCGTCGAGTATTCCAATTCCGTCGACCCGCGCACGCCCTGCGGCTACGTCGGCGGCCAATGCCCCAACGCCTTCGGCGGCTACGACTACGCCAAACTCATGCGCAAGATCCAGTTCCTCGAAGCCTACAACATCGGCTCAGCGCAGGCCATCGCCCGCTCGTTCAATCCGGGCAATGCCATGCCGCTGGTGACGACGTATTTCCACCGCTCGGTCGACGATGGCGTCTGGCAGACCTGGTATTACCTGGCGCACGGCAACCGCGGCATGATCGGCTGGGTCGAGAAGTGGTTCGATGGCAAGACGCCGAAGGACTGGCATGCCCGGATGGCGCCGACCTATCGCGAGGCCAACGACAAGATCGGCCCGCTCCTGGCCGGGGCCACCTGGGTTCACGACGGCGTGGCCATCTACTACAGCCACGCCTCAATCCAACTCGGCTGGATTCTCGACGCCGAGGCCCACGGCAAAACTTGGATCAACCGCAACGGCGACGAAACGCTTGGCGCCTCGCACCTGGTCCGCCGGGCGTGGGAGAACATGCTCCGCGATTCGGGAATCCAGTACAGCTTCGTCAGCTACGCGGATGTGATCCAGAAGGGCGTGCCGAATGAATACAAAGTCCTCATCCTCCCGGCCGTGCTCTGCCTGTCCGACGCCGAAGCGAAACAGATCCGCCAGTTTGCCGAAGACGGCGGCACCGTCATCGCCGACTACCTGCCCGGCCTGTGGGACCAGCACGGCAAGGGCCGACCGGCCGGCGGGGCGCTGGACGACCTCTTCGGCGTCAAGCACGACCCGCGCTGGACGAGCGCCGACCTCTTCGGCGTCAACCTCTGGTGCGAAGTCGATCAGGATGCCAACTTCTCCTACAAGAACTTCGAGGGGTTTCTCACCAAAGGCAACACCTGTATCCGCGATGGCTCCGGCTTCAACAAAGTTGCCCGCGCCATGCCCGTCGACCAGACGCGAACCGTGGGCAAGGGCAAGGCCGTGCTGATGAACCTCTCACCCCAGTGGTACAACGCGTATCGCCAAGCCGGCCTCGCCGCCGCCGCCAGGCGCGAGATGTTCATGAAGCACATTCCGGCCAAACCCTGGGTGCGCCTCGCCGGCGCAACCGACAGGGAATTCGGCCACGAGATCGTCTACTGGGACAAGGCCGACCGGCGGATCGTCTGCCTCTGCCTCAACCCCGACACCGCCGTCTCCTCCACCGGCGGCGGCAACTCAGTCGGCCTCAAGACCGACCGCCTGGCCGTGAAACTGGAATTTGAAAGGGAAATCGACGCCGCCCGCGACGAGCGCACCGGCAAAGACCTCGGCCGGGCCAGGAGCTTCGAACTGGACTGGAAGATGAACGAGGGCGTGGTGCTGTCGTTTCGTAAGCCGTAGTCGGAAGGAGAACGGGCTGCGCCAGAAATGAGCGGATGGCCGCCAGGGGTGTGACCACAAATCCGGGAGGGCCGTGCTTCTGCACGGCCGGGAGTGGTCGCCCCGCGAAGCGGCCGCAGGGGACTGCGGCCCTCCCGGGAAAATGGTCGCGCCCGCCGCCGGCGACGGGGCGGTGGCCGAGTGTGACCCCTATTTCCGCGGGCGCTCGCCCCGGGAGCCGATCCATGCTCCCGTCGCGATCATCGCGGCTCCGGCCAACAGCCACAGGCTCATCGCTTCCCTGAAGAACAACCCGATCAGCACCGCCGAGCCGATGGGGATGAAGTACGCGAGCAGCGCGATCAACCGCACCGAGCCACGCTTGATGCCGATCTCCCACCAGTAATACCCCAGCCCGACCGGGCCGATTCCGCCGAACACCACCCACATCGCCGCCCGGGCATCCATCGACGCCAGGGATTTCCACTGGCCCTGCATGGCCGCGATGACTCCGGCCAGGACGGCGCAGACGACGAAATGGAACGTCGAGCCGCCGCGTTCAGCCGGAATACGCCAGCGGCGCAGCAGCACGCTGTACAACGCCCAGAGGAATCCGCCGGCCAGCGCCAGCCCGTGCGGCAGCCAACTCGCCGGGCGGTGCGCGAAGCCGCCCATGCCTCGCGCCACGACCAGTCCGGCTAAGCCCACCAGCGCGCCGAGAATCGCCATCGCCGGCCGGGCGTCAGTGTCGAGCATCACCAGACTCAGCAGCAAGATCCAGATCGGCCAGAGGTAGTTCAGGAGCATCACATGGCCCAGATCCGCCGGCGCCGCCCGGCTCAGCGCCTCGACAAGCATGATCGAGTAGACCGTCACGCCGAAGAAGCCCGCAACGACGACCGGACGGGGGACGCGCACGAGGCCGACCAGCGAGTCTCCGCGGAGCAGGCGCAGGATGCAGATGGTGATGACTCCCGCGGCGGAGGTCAGCGACAGATAAGGCATCGCGCCAATCGCCCGCGAGCCGGCTGCATAGCAGACACCGCTGAAACACCAGAGCAAGATGGCGCCGACGGCCGCGACCGTGCCGCCGGCCGTCGCTGTCGAGGTCCGCATCTGGGAGTCGAGTTCCCGGTCCATGTTGCTGATTCTACAGGCGGGAGTGTATGGCGCTGCGGCAGGGTCCGGCCGCTTGTGGCCGCGATCGTTGATCGCGCTTCTTCGCGGCGATGGCCCATTGCGGCTGTTCGGGTGGGGACCGCTCGCCGAGCGATCCGTGGCATGCCGGGAACGGCGGTTTCGGCGAAACCGCCCTACCGTTGGCCATAAATTGTTCCACGCGCGCCGACACCGCGATTGTTGGCGGGGTTTGTGCTATAATGAAGTTGAGCAATTCCACCTGGCCCCGAAGTCCGGGCCATCTTTCGCATCGTTGTGCGATTGTCAGGCAGTGCTGGACTCGGTTGCAGGCGGTGGGGTGTCCGGGGTGACGCGGTATTGGAGCGTTCGTATGGCCAGTCGTCAAATGAATCGTACCCTCCCGCCGCGGGCATCGAATGCGGCCCAGGATTTTGAAAGTCTTCTGACCCGTCTGAACCCCAAGGCGCGGGTGGCGGTGGACAAGCACCTGGAATTGAGCCATGACGCGGCCCTGGGCCACGGCAAGTATTGGAAGCGGCTGGCGGGCCTGTTGGGCCGGCTTGCTCCGCATGTGGTCGAGGTGAAGGGGACGGCGCTGAAGTTCCACATCGCCGACGGGAAGTATCGGCAACAGGTGTTTGCGCTGGAAGACTCGCGCCAGGGAACGATCCGGGTTTACATGGGCGACGTGGTCAAGGCCGCACTGGCCCGCGGGATACTGGGGGCCTCCGACAATCGCTCGTTTCCGGTCATGGGCGACGCCGGGACTCGGGTGGAATTGCAGGAAGTGAGCAGCGGCGAAAACAAGCCGGGGCAGGAGTTCTTCAGGCCGATGCTGGGCTGGGGCCGTCGCGCCGTGTTTACGGACGTTTCGGTGCATGCCGAGGAGAAGCAGGTGCGCGTGGTGGAAGTGCTGTGCGAACTGACGGCCGAAGCCTGGTCCGCCGCCGCGGTCGAGGCGAAGCGGCCCGCGGAGGCAGCCAAGACTCTGGCTCGGAGCAAGGCCTGGTAGATCAGCGTGGATCAGGCGAGAACGGGAAGCTTCCAACTGACCACAACCTTGCGGTAATTGGCGACGACCGGGGCCGTCCAGGTGATGACGCGGGCGGCGTCGGCGGTGCCGGCCTTGCCGGTGGGCACGCCGAGGTAGTCCACCGCGGGGTTGGAGTAATACGGAATCGTCGTGCCGGGGTCGTAGGCCATGATGTCGTGGTAGAGCGTGCCCTTGGCGGTGAAGCGGTAGCCGTGGGCGTCGGGGGCGATGATCGCGCCGCTGTCGTGGGCCACGTCGTGGGCGGCGCCGAAGTTGTGGCCGAGTTCGTGGGCCAGCGTGTAATACGGGGCCGCCGCTTCGTCGGCGAGAATCACCGAGAAACCCAGGTTGGGATTGTCGGCGGAGTTGATGTCGGTCATCTGGTAGGCCAGTCCGGCGAGGTCGCCGCTGCCGACGAAAAGCGAGACCAGGTCCGCGCCGTATTTGTTGCGGAGTGCAAAGACGTTGTCGAGTTGGCCGTCGCCGGCGGTGCTGAGGTTGGACAGATCGGCATCGAAGGAGCCCGTTTCCGTGTACTGCACCTGCTCTTTGTGTACCAGGCGGATGGTCACCGGAATCTTGCTGTTGAGCATCGCCCTGTCGGTGTCGCGGACGGCGTTGGTGATGGTGGCCTGGAGCGCCTGGTTACTGCCCATGTCGGCGACCGCGCCGGGGGTATACACCACCAGCAGATCGACGACGTACGGGCTGGTGACGACCTCGTTGAGCGGCGCGGAAGCGGCGGCGCGAAAGTGCGCGTCGGCCGCGAAGGTGGCCGTGAGCGTGTGCCAGCCGGGCGATAGATTGGCGATGCTGAACGTGGCTTTGCCATTGACGGGCGTGACTTTGGCGAGCGTCTTGCTCCCTTCGCGGAACGTGATCGGGCCGGTGGTTTTGAAGGGGCTCTGGACGGGGGTGGCGAGTGCGGCCGTCAGCGCGATGGCCTGGCCGGGCTTCACGTAGCCGGCGGAGGAGGTCAGTCTGAGAGTGACCGGCAGGCTGATGCTGCGGGCGAGGGTCGTGGAAGCGGCCGGGAAGAAGTCGGCATCGCCCGCATAGGTCGCCGAAAAGGTGTGCGCCAGCGAGGAAACCCGGGCGAGGGAATAAGCGGCCAGGCCGCCGGAGAGCGGCACGGTGGCGAGGATGGCGGCGCCGTCTTTGAACGTGACGTTGCCCGTGGGAGGGACCGAGCCGGCGAAGGGCACTCTCGCGGTGAGCGTATAAGCCGAGGACGTGCTGGCGTCGGTGAGGTTGAGCGGAGCATGCGCGCGGTTGACGGCGACGGGCGTGGTCGTCGCGGAACTGGCCAGCCAGGGGTCCAGGAGATCGCACGCAACGGTCAGGCTCTGCGGGCCCAGTGCGGGTATGGCGACGGTGAAGCGGGCCTGGCCGGAATTGTCGAGCGGCAGCGTGGTGAGAGTGGCGTTGCCGTCCTTCAGAATCACGTTGCCCTGCGGGGTTCCGAAAGCGGAGGCGACGGTGGCCGTCAGTTGGAAAGTCGTGGCAAAGTCGATGGAGGCGGGCGGGGTGGAGAGGGCGATGGATGTGGGGACGCGGTCGATGGTGATGGTGAGGGGATCGGATAGGCGCGGGAGGAACGTGGTGTCGCCGGCAAATTGCGCGGCAAGCGTATGCACACCCGTGGGCAGCGAACTGTAGGAGAGGCTGGCATGGCCCGAGGTGTCCAGGATGAAGGTGCGGAGGATGTTGTTGCCTTCCATGAGGAATGCCTGGCCGAAAGTGACGGGGATGTCGGCGGTCACGGCGACGGAGAAGATGATCGCGTCGTTGTAGGTGGCGTGGAGCGTGGAAGCGGCGAAGGCGATGGAGGCGGGCAGACGCGTGTCGGAGAGGAAGAGCCGCGGTTCGAGGTGCTCGGCCGGATTCAGGCCCGTGCGTGGAAGGGGTCTATGTGAGCGTCGGAAATGTCGGAGCAAACATCGCCAGGGCACAGAACCTCCTTGGGGGCCGCTGTAGATAGAGAGGGCCTCCGCGGCCCGGGATTTCACGGCAGGTGACTGGCTGATTTTGCCCAGACGACGCCCAACTGTCCAGTGCCCCGCTTGCAGCCGCGATCGTCGATCGCGGTTTTCCCGCCGCGATGACCCATCGCGGCTGCAGAGCGGCGCCGTCTCGGATCGACATCCCGCGGCACCGGCGTATCATGGTCGAGTGTGCAGCCCGCTTGTAGCCGCGATCGTCGATCGCGGTTTGCCGCCGCGATGACCCATCGCGGCGACAGCCCCGGAGTACCCCGGCCAAACCATCGCGGAGGAGCCCGATGCCCGACATTACGCGATTCACGGTGTCGCTCGACAAGCCGCTGTTCACGGAACTGGATCGGCTCGTGGAGAAGCACCGTTACACCAACCGGTCCGAGTACATCCGTGACCTCGTTCGCGGGGCCTTGGTGAAAGACCAGTGGGAAGACGGCACGCGCCCGGTCGTGGGGACGCTGACGCTGATCTATGACCATCACGCCTACGAGATCGACAGGAAACTTACCGACCTGCAGCACCACCACCACGAGACGGTGCTGGCGACAACGCACGTGCATCTGGACGAGCACCTCTGCGCTGAAGTCATCATGATGAAGGGTTTGCCGGCTGAGCTGAGGAAGATCGCCGACCTTTCCGGGCGGCAGAAGGGCGTGCTGCACTCGGTGTTGACGCTGAGTTCGACGGGGCACGGGCTGCACTGAACCGATCGGGTTGCTTGGGCCAAGCGGCGCCCCGGTCAATCCACCGCTTGATCACTTCATCTTTCACTCGAACTTACGCTCCCCACCAGATTCCTCGCCAGGAACTCCGCCCGCCGCCTCGACCCGTACGGCGTCTCGGCCGCGCCGTGGTTGGATCCCGTGACGATGACCAGCTCAAAATCCCTGTTGGCCTTCTCCAGCCCATTCACGACCTGCATGGTGGACGCCGGGTCGACGTTGCTGTCGAGTTCGCCCACCACCAGCAGGAGCTTGCCCTGCAGCAGCCCCGCGTTGACCGCATTGGAATTCTCCGCATATTCCCTGCCGACCGGCCAGCCCATCCACTGCTCGTTCCACCAGATCTTGTCCATCCGGTTGTCGTGGCAGCCGCAGTCGGCCACCGCCACCTTGTAGAAATCGTTGTGCCACAGCAGGGCGCCCATGGCGCTCTGGCCTCCGGCCGAGCCGCCGTAAATGCCCACGCGGGTCAGGTCCATCTGCGGATATCGTGCCGCCGCGGCCTTGATCCAGGCGATGCGGTCCGGGAAGCCCGCGTCGCGCAGGTTCTTGAAGCACACATCGTGGAATGCCTTGGACCGGCCGGAAGTCCCCATGCCGTCGCACTGCACCACGATCGTGCCCAGGTCGGCGATCTGCTGCTGATGTCCATAACGGCTACGAAACGCCTTGGGCGTGAAGAAACCCTGCGGCCCGGCGTAGATGTTCTCCACGACCGGGTACTTCCGGCCGGCGTCAAAGTTGCGCGGGAAAATGACCACGCCGTAGATGTCCGTCTTGCCGTCGCGCCCCTTGGCCACGAAGCGCTCCGGCCAGCGCCCGCGCCCGGACAATACCTCGCCGGCATCGGCCTCTTCCAATTTGCACGCGAGCCGCCCGCTGTCGCCCCGGCGCAGCTCGCTCACCGGCGGCTGGTCCACCCGCGACCAGGTGTCGATGAAGAACGCATTGTCCGGAGACCATTGCGCGCTGTGTGTGCCGTCGCCCTCGGTCAGCACCATCAGCCCGCTGCCGTCGAGATTCACCCGGCAGAAGTGTGTGTAGTACGGATCCTGCCCTGGCCGCACTCCGCCCGCCTGGAACAGCACCTGCCGCTTGCCCTCGTCGATACGCACGACCTTCTGCACCACCCACTCGCCGCGCGTGATGGCGTCCTTCACCGTGCCCGTGATGGCATCATAGAGCCACAGATGGTTCCAGCCGTCACGCTCGGACATCCACACGATCTCCTTCTCGCCCAGCCACTGGCAGAAATACTTGCCCGAATAGCAGATGAAGGTCCGGCTCTTCTCCTCGATGATCGGCCGGGCCTCGCCGCTGGCGGCGTCGACCGCCACCAGCCGCAGCACCTGGTGCCCGCGCTGGTTGTAGACGAACGTGAAGCGCGACGAATCGGCCGCCCAGCGCACCTCCTCGATGCTCCACGGACTGGCGAACAGCTCGTCCTTGACCGGCACCGGCTTGCGCGAGGCGACGTCGAACAGCCGCGGCCGCGGGTATGCGATGCGGTCGCCCGGCTTGAGGTAGTCGAGCGTGCGCAGCTTGGGCTGCAACTGGTCCTTGGGCGATGACTCGACGATGTAGACCTTGTGTTCCTGGGCCTTCTCGGTCCGCATCGCAGCCAACTTCCGCGAGTCGGGCGACCACCAGACGCTCCCGGCCGAGTAGCCGTCATCCGGCTTGCCATCCTGGCTGAGTTGGAACTCCTCGCCGCCGGGATTGGCGCGAATGTAAAGGTTGTCGTTCTTCACCACCACGGTCCACTTGCCATCCGGCGATTCGCCCGCCCCGCCCCGCAGCCGGCGCGGGCGCGGCCCCGCGGCGGCCGGCCGCGTCGTCGCCGACTGCCCGTCCACGATCGCCGTGGATCGGTCGGCCGTCGCTTCAAACACGCCCAGTGTGCGTCCCGTTTTGTCAGTGACCAACCAGACGTGCCCGTCAAACGTGTGCTGGGCCGACTGGGCGCCGGGCCTGATTGAACCATAGGGACGCCGTTCGGATTCCGCGTCGAGCCAGTAGACGTCGACATCGGCGCCGGTGCGGTTGACGAACGTGATCTCCGTCTCCGCCCCTGTCCGCACGCTGGCCCGCACCCGGCCGATCGACGGCAGCGACGCCGACGGCCGCGCGGCCGCCTTCGTCTCGCTCACCGCGTAGGTACGCAGATCCAGCCGCCACGACTTGTCCCGGCCCACCAGCGTCACCCCCGCCAGATCGTCGTCGAACCGCAACTCCTCGACCGGCAGCCGGTCCGCCCGCATCGCCTTGCCGGTCGCCTTGCCCAGTGCCTCGGCCACCTTCGCATGGTCGAACGCCGGCATACGCCGGCCGGCGGTGGCATCGACGAGCACAAACTCGCGCGCGTCGCCGGGCAGGTCGTTGCGATACCAGAAGTGCGTATTTCCAGCGAACCAGTGCGGCTCGACCCGGTCGCGGTACACGCGGCCCCCGGCCTCCGCCGCCATCGCACCCGCCGCCAGGCTCAAACCCAGAAACAGTCCCGCGCCCATCGCCAGCCATCGTCCGATCTGCATAAGGTCTCCAGTTCGTAGTACCCGTTCGTAGTACCGGCTTCAGCCGGTCTTCAAACCCGGCTAAAGCCGGTACTCCGAACGTGCCGACGGCCGGGT
>JBIOJL010000217.1:0-10380 GCA_044450885.1 Tepidisphaerales bacterium | reverse complement strand
CGGATTTCGCCAATTCCCCCTGCCCGGTTGGTTCACGGGGGCTTTGGGTGTACCGCCTTCTGGGGTTTTTCCTGACCGCCTGATGCCGGTACTCCGAACAGCCGCTACGCCTTCGCCGGCGGCAGCGCGATGCGGATGTTCGCTTCCTTGAGCTGCCGCTCGTCCACGGGCGAGGGGCAGATGCACATCAGGTCGGCGCCGCTCTGGGTCTTGGGGAAGGCGATGACGTCGCGTATGTTCGTCAGGTTCCGCAGGATCATGATCAGCCGGTCCAGACCCAGCGCGATGCCTCCGTGCGGCGGCGCACCGTATTGCAGCGCATCCAGCAGGAAGCCGAACTTGAGCTTCTGGGCGGCCGCGTCGATGCCGAGCAGGCCGAACACCTTCTGCTGGATGTCCATCCGGTGGATACGGATCGACCCGCCGCCGATCTCGTTGCCGTTGACAACGATGTCGTATGCCTTGGACTTGATCGACTCGACCACCTCGCGGTCGGTGCTGTCGAGTTTCACCAGATCCTGGTCGAGCGGAACCGTGAACGGGTGGTGGGTCGCGGCGTAGCGCTTTTCCTCTTCGTCGAACTCGAAGGCCGGGAAGTTGACGACCCAGACCCAGGCGAACTCGCAGGAGGGTTTCAACTGCATGTCGCGGGCCATCTTTAGACGCAGTTCGCCGAGAACCTTGTGGACGATCTTGGGTTTGTCGGCCGCGAAGCAGAGCAGATCGCCTTCGCCCGCGCCGGTGGCGGCGATGATCTTCGCGGAGACGGGATTGATGAACTTGGCCACGCCGGTGTCGAAGCCCAGCGAGCCGTCGGCCGCCTTGACGACTTTGGTGACGGCGAGTCCCTTGGCGCCGAAGCCCTTGGCCCAGTCGGCCAGCGCATCGGTCTGCGCCCGCGTGAGTTGGCTGCCACCCGGAACCACGATGCACTTGACCATCGCCGCCGTGTTGAACACCTTGAAGTCGGTGGCCTTGGTGATCGCCGTGATGTCGAACAGCTTCATCCCGAAGCGCAGGTCGGGCCGGTCGGAGCCGTAGCTGCCCATGGCCTCGTCATAGTCCATGTGGGCGATGGGGTTGGGAATCTCGACGTTGAGCACTTCCTTCCAGATCCGCCGCAGCAGGCCTTCGATGACCGAGATGATGTTCTCGCGGTCGATGAAGCTCATCTCCACGTCGAGCTGGGTGAACTCGGCCTGGCGGTCGGCACGCGGGTCTTCGTCGCGGAAGCAGCGGACGATCTGCATGTACTTGTCGCAGCCGGCGACCATGAGGAGCTGCTTGAAGAGCTGCGGCGACTGCGGCAGGGCGTAGAACGTGCCCGGCTGGAGGCGGCTGGGCACGATGAAATCGCGGGCGCCTTCCGGAGTGCTCTTGGTGAGAAAGGGAGTTTCGATTTCCCAGAAGCCCAGTTCGCCGAGGTAGTCGCGCATGATCCTGGTCACGCGATAGCGGGTGCGGAGGGTCTGCTGCATCTCGGCGCGGCGGAGGTCGAGATAACGGAACTGGAGGCGCCGTTCTTCGGAGATCTTCTCGTTCTCGTCCGGCGTGAACGGCGGCGTCGGCGAGACCGACAGCACCTCCATCGAGGTCACGCGAATCTCAATCTGTCCAGTGGCCAGCTTGGGATTCTCCATGCCTTGGGCGCGTGGCGTGACCTTCCCCGTGATGGAGATCACCCACTCCGACCGGAGTTTGCGGGACTCGTCGTGGACCGCCTGGCCGCACAGGTCGGCGTCGAAGACAAGTTGCGTGAGGCCGTCGCGGTCGCGGAGGTCGATGAAGACCAGTCCGCCGAAATCGCGAAAGAAATGAACCCAGCCGGCAAGCTGGACGGTGCTGCCGACGTCGCTGATGCGAAGCTGGCCGCAGGTGTGGGTACGATAGCGCGTTTGGATGGCTTCCATAGTCTGCTCGTGTTTCCGTATGCGTGTTAGTCGTGGGAAGATGGGGCGAAAGACAGCCGGGCGCGATGGTCTCACCGGACCGAATCGCGCCTAGGTATTGGCGTCGGTGTTCTTTACGCGTCGGATCAGCATGTGTGCGACGGTATATACAGCAAAGGCGGGGGGCTGTCTATCAAAGACACGCTGAAGCGTGAACTCCGAACGACCAATCCTGCCGGCCGAAGAAAAAGGGAGGCCTCCCGCAATGGACCCATGGCTGAGCTGTCACTGCAAGGAGGCCCGAGGATTCGGGCACCTTCGCCGTTCACCTCCCCCGGACTGCAGGGCATGTCGCAGTTTCCGGGGTCACCGCCGTGGTGTGAGGACAAAGAGACCGGGCACGAGGGCTCCCAAGGCCGATGGACGGGGAACACCGGCCGGATTCAATGCCCTCTGGATCACAATGCGTGGTAACTGAGGCAAGCAGACCATCAGACCGGTCCAGATCCGGGGAGCCCCCCCGGTCTCCCCGGATCCGTGGATTAACCGGTATGGGCTGTGGGGGAAAAGGCGATGCCTTCTCGGCGCGCGAGGGGCCTGCGTCAGAATGAACAACTCCACAGCGCATCTGTAGAAGTAAGCGAGAATCCGTGGCAAATCTTGCGCAATTTCTCGGGTTTTTTCCCAAGGTTGCGCTGCTCTAGCCTGCCGCTCAAACCGGCGAATGCCCTAAATCATGGCGTAATCAGCGTTTACGGATGTCTAGGCATATCCCGCACATGCAGGTTGAGACCGGTGAGTCACACGCCGAGAATATATCTTGAACCGCCGGGGGTCTCTGGGTAGTCTACCCCGAAACGCATATCGACCCGCACGCTGGTACGCTGCGGATTTCTGTTCGTTCCGAGCCGTAAGCATGCAGAAGCCGCCCGCCAGAGCATTTACACTCGTCGAACTGCTGGTGGTCATCGGGATCATCGCGGTGCTGGTGGCGATTCTGCTCCCGACTTTGGCGGGGGCACGCCACCAGGCCGCCGCGGTCGACTGCGAGGGTAAGATCCGGCAGATCTGTCTCGCGCTGACCACCTATGCGACGGATTACCGGGGTTCCTTTCCAACAAACATGTCTACGCCCTCGCCCAGTTGCTACTGGTACGACTCCGACCGTGCCGGCCGCGTCCTGCGAGGGTCTGATTCACCGCCGACCACCGATGTGCGAGGCCGGAGTGTCACCTGCCCGGAGGACGCAGGCGCCCAGCGATCGTACGCTATGAATGCCTGGGCAAGCAGCGGCGTGGATACACAGGTTACCAACTCCGGTCAGGGCAAGACATGGAAACAAAATATCCACAACGCCGATCGCCTGATTCTGGTGGTGGAAACCTGGTCATCGACAGGGTCCGATGCGAACGGCTGGGTCGCTCCCCCTTTTGTAGGGGTACGGGGAACTTCGCCCGGCCGCCGTTTCGGGGCCGGCGGTGGTCTGTCGCCGCAAATGAACGCAGGCCGATTCGGGTACGTCAACTGCGAACTGGCCTTCTACCGGCACCGCACCCGTGGAACCGACGCCGCGCCCACCCAGGCCGTCGGGCGCGTCAATATCGGCTACGCCGATGGCCACGTCGCGCCCAAGACCGAACGTGACCTTGCCGATCCGGTCACCGGCCTGAGCACGCTCGACAGCTTGTGGTCGCCCATCGACGCGGATCTGAACAAGTAGCCCGCCGCGGGTAATGTGCCGTGGCGATTGTGGTGCGGGCTTCCAGCCTGCACGACCGCAGCGGCAGGCTGGAAGCCTGCACCACAACTGCAGCCGCGATGGAGCAGTCCGGCCTCGGCCTCGTCACGCCTGCTTGATGAAAATCTGGCCGAAGATGTCGGTCGCCCCGGGGTAGGTTCCCTGGGCGGCCTGCAGCCGGATGTTTCCGGTGACGACAACCTTGTTGCATGATGCTTCAGGCGTCACCACTGCCAGCGATTCGGCCGGGGACGAGGTCTGGGCGCCGATGGTGTTCACCGCCGGCCCGCTGCTGATGGTCTCCGTGTCGACCAGCGTGTTGTTGTTGTAGAAACGCAAAGTCACGCTGGAGAACGTGAACGCCATGCCGCTCCCCAGCACGCCCGCCTGGATATCGACCTCCCCTATGCCCGAGCCCAGGCTTCCGGAGTAGGTGACGGGGTCGGCCCCGCCGACCGCCCAACTCATGGATCCACCGGCCATGTCGGCGGTGAAAGTGAACCCGATCACGCCGCTGTCCAAACCGTCGCTCAGGTTGTCGTCCCAGGTCATGATCGCATAGCCCGTTTCCTCCGTCGCCGTTCCCGAGGTGATGCCCGGCACGCCCCACGGATCGCCGTTGTCCCCCATGCAGGCCTCGGAATACAGGCAATAGCCGGTGATGTCGGTGATGGATGAGCCGCTGGACAGCGACACGGACATCAACTGCCGCTGCTCCAAGGATTCCACCAAGGCTGGTGTTGTCGCCTGTCTTGCCGCAGTCTTGCTGAAACGCCGCCGCTGGGTCAATTGCATCGTCATGTGAGGCTCCTTCATTGAATGGATGTGATTCACAAACGATAGCGGTTCTAGGCGGGAATTCTTGCGCGCAAAATTGCCGGGCCGGGAAAATCACCCGTCAGGGGCGTGCCCACAGATTCGGGAGGGCCGTGTTTCTGCACGGCCGGAACCGCGATCGGCGATCGCGGCTACAGACGGCCGCAGAGGACTGCGGCCCTCCCGGAAGAATGGTCACGCCCCCCGTCAGCGGGTCAGTGCGATCCGCCGCCTCTGGTTGTGGGCACTGGGAAAGTCCCGATCTCCATGACCACGCGGAACCCAAGCCCCGGCCGGGTGTTGTCCGCATGCTCGCTGTCGCGGCTGGCGGCCCGGCACGCCGGCGCTTCGGCAAAGACGTTGCCGCCGCGAATCACTCGACCGAACGCTCCCGGCGGCACAAACGGGTCGGTGACCGTCTCTCTTCCAAGGTTTGCCAGATACCCATCGGCACACCACTCGGCGGTGTTGCCGATCATGTCGTGCAGACCCCAGTGGTTGGGCTGTTTCCATCCAACTGGATGCAGATGCTTGCCGCTGTTTTGTGCGTACCATGCCATGTCGTCCAGCCGTCCGGTCCCGGTGGAGGTTCCGCCCGTTCCGGCCCGGCAGGCATATTCCCATTCGGCCTCGGTCGGAAGCCGATACACGCGGCCATCCAACACGCGCAGACGATCGCAGAATGCGACGGCGTCATTCCACGAGACCTTGTCCACCGGCAGACGCGGATCTTCCGCAGCGGATCCGGCCGGCAGCGAGCCCATCACCCGCCGATATTGCCCGCGGGTCACTTCCGTTCGGCCGATCCAGAAGGGCTTGCTGATGATCACCGTGTGCGGAGATTCGTCGTTCCTCAACCCGGATTCCTGGTTCTGGCTGCCCATGCGGAAACCGCCGCTGGGAACCCTTATGAACTCCATCCCGATGGAGTTGGTGGTTCTCGGAAGGTCGATCGGAACGATCAAGGGCTGCGACAGATAAGAAAGCATCGCCCAGATCACGGTACCCAGGACCAGCGCCGCCGGGAGGATTGTCGCGCGGATGCATCGCTGCCAGCGGATGCCCGGGGCCACGCTGGTCGGCCGCCCGTGCAGGTAGTCTTCCAGGTCGGCCGCCAGACCACCGGCCGTTGCGTAACGGCGCGCCGGCGCTTTCTCGAGCGATTTGCGGATGATGTCCGCGAACTTGCGGTCGATCCGCCCGAACGGCGGCTGCAGCGCCGTCTCCGGGGCCGGCGGCGCGGTCTTGCAGATGTTCCGCGTGATCTCGTGCAGTGTCCCGGTCACTGGATAGGGCGAGTGTCCCGTCAGCGCCTGATACAGGAGCAGGCCGAGCGAATAGACGTCGCTGGCCGGCGCCAGTTCCCGGACATTGCCCACCGCCTGCTCGGGGCTCGCCCACGGCAGGGAACCGATCACGTTCCCGGTCACCGTCAGCCGGCGGTCGCGGTGCTCCGCATCGCCGCCGGTCAGGTGGGCGAGACCGAAGTCAAGGATATGCGGGTCGCCGCGCCGATCGACCATGATGTTCGAGGGCTTGAGGTCGCGATGCACGATCCCGTGGCCGTGCGCTTCCTCCACGGCATGCGCGATCTTCGCGAACAGCCGGAGCACGTCGCGCTGTCCCAGCGTCCGCCGGCCGCGGCCCAGGAAGACATCCAGGTTCTCGCCGTCGACGTGGTCCATGACGATGAAGAACGACCCGTCGGCGGTCCGGCCGCGCTCGAGGATGCCGACAATTCCCGGATGGTCGAGTTCGGCGAGGACCTTCGCTTCGCGCTCGAAACGCAGCCGATTGCTCGAGGTGACGTACGGTCCGCCCGCCATGACCTTGATCGCAACTCTGCGGCCCGTCGACTCCTGGGTCGCCAGAAAGACCGACGCCTGGCCGCCGCGGCTGATCTCGCGCTCGATGCGGTAGCCCTCGATCGACCTGTCCGTAACCGCCGCGGGCGGTGCTGCATCGCCGACATCCAGCGGCTCGTCCATCCGGCTGGCCGAGATGGGTTCGATGATCTCGGACCGTTCGCCGGCCTTGCGGGCGGCCAGAATCTGCTGGCGAATGGATGCCCGCACCGCGATCGCACGGGCCTGGTCGTCGTCCGGTTTGTTTCCCGTGGCATCCATCGGTCCGGCGGCATCAGAGGAAGAACGAAGCGGAACGGAGATCCAGACGGATCGCCTGTAACGCCCGGCTGCACAGCCAGTATACCGCATCCGGGGTCCGGTTCATCCGGACAGCGGTCTCTTCGACGCTCAGACCCTCGAGATGACGCAGGGTGACAACCTGCCTGTAGGCCGGCGGCAACCGGGCGATGGACTGCTCGACCGCAGCCAGGAATTCATGGGAAGCGGCCGACCGGCTGGGCGTACGCCGGTAGAGCGCCAGTTCGGACAGCGCCGCGACGATGGGAGCATCGCCCTGGCACCCCTCGTCTCCCTTGCCCTGTCGCGACCTCTGTATCCGCAGCAGATGCACCATCCGGTGGCGTGCGATGGTGATCAGCCAGCGAAACGTCGAATCCTCGCCGTCCGGTCTGAACTTGCCTATGAGCCGGCACGCCTCAAAACAGGTGTCCTGGACGATGTCCTGGGGATCGACGATGTTCCGCACCTCGGCCGGAAAGTGCTTGGTGACGTAGGCCAGCAACTGCGCATGGTGTGCCGCGAGCACCTCCTGGAGTGCCTCCGCGTCGCCTGCAATGGCCCGCGTCAGCGCTGCGATGTCCTCTTGGGAAGTTTCCACACGTCACCATTTCTGTTCGAGACCAGCCAGTTACATCGTACTCTATGTCCAACGATGCCCCGAGACAAGCGAATCCCGCGATCGCGCGGCGGCTGCACGGGGTGCGGATTGCAGCCACGGATGGAGCGCAGGTGACGAAAGCTGCACGGATCAGTGAATGTTGCGCTGTGCCGGCGAGCATGTGCCGTGTGATGGCCTAAGTGACGACGTGTGTAGTTATACGGCTATCGATAACCGATAGCCCTGCCGGCGAGCACATCCAGGACCATGACAGCCAGAGGCATCCATCCGCACCAGCGTGCCAAGCCAATGAGGTTCTTGCCGGATGAAAGGCTGACCAGCGCCGCCAGCAGGGCCGCCACCCATGCCAACAGCCAATACTTGAAGACTGCCGCCAGCAAGACAACGCCGGGATCCGTAGGACTGAGGTGATCTTCACCATGATTCCAGAACCACAGGGCCGTAAGGCCGAACCCGAAGCTCGCCAGAATCGCCACCGAAATAGTGGCGTGGGCAACGGGATGTCGCCTCAGCCGCAACAACCATCCCGACGATTCTCCAGGCGATTGAATGGTCATAGAACACTCACCCACATCAAACGCCATCGCCGCCACGCGTCATAACCCCAGCCGCTTGCGAGCCTCCTCGTAGGGCACAGGCTTGTCATTCGGATCATTCAACCGCCGTATGGCCTCGGCGATGTCGCCCCGATCCTGAGCGGTAAGACGACGAGGTTTGCGCACTGTCGGCGGCTTCGCTTTGGCACGCTCCTTCAGATCCTGAAAATCCTTCTTGGGCACGATCACGTAGTCACGCCCCGCAAGTTTCAAGGTTTGTACGCTCATTGCGATCACCTCAAGTTTGACTTGTCACCATCGTCTTGATTGTAGCAATAGCACACGAGAAATGACAGCCGGAACGATCTGCCAGAACGACGCGTCATGCAATTAGCCGCGAAGACTCGAAGGCGCGAAGGCGAAGAGAATCGAATTCATCTTCTTGCGTCTTCCTTCGCGCCTTCGCGCTTGCGCGGCTAATTATTCGCCATAACGTAGTCACAACCCCGCCGAATCCAGCGAGTTGATGCCGCACTCCAGCTTGCCCGTGCCCTTCCAACGGCCGGCGCGGGCGTCTTCGCCGATCTGCACCGGCTGCGTGCAGCTCGTGGGGTTGCAGCCGATGCTCAGGTACCCCTTCTCCACCAGCGGATGTTGTGGCAGGTCGTATTCCCTGGCGTAGAGCCAGGTGTCGCGGCTGGACAGGGTGAGCAGCGGCGAGACGGCGTAGCAGCCGTAGCGCGGGGACCATTCGATGAACTTGGCACTTTTGCGCGATTCGGACTGGCCGCGACGGATGCCGCGCAGCCAGGCCGCCGGGGTGAGGTCGCGCATGGCCCGTTCCATGGGTTCGTTCTTGTTGGCGGCGCAGCAGGCGGAAATGTCGCCGCGCCAGGTTGGATCGCCTTCGCCGTGCTCGCGCAGCCAGGCGATCGGTTCGTGCCGCGTGCGGTAGGCCCAGATGTTCAGGTTCAGCCGCCGGCGCAGCGTTTCCATGAACTGGTGCGTCTCGGGGAAGAGGTATCCGGTGTCGACGAAGATCACCTTGATGTCGGGCTTGACCCGGCTGGCCATGTGCAGCAGCACGACCGCCTGATCGCCGAAACTGCTGGTCATGACCAGACCGTCGCCGAACTCGGCCGCGGCCCACTCGATCACCTTGAGCGGCGTCTGCGACTCGAACATCGGGTTGAGGGAGTCGAGGTCAATTGGGGATGCACTCGCGATGGCGGGGGCTGGGTTGCTCATAAGGCGCCTGTCATTTGTCACTGGTCATTTGTCACTTGCGGGGACCGGCTGCGGTTGGCCAAGTTCATGTAGGGTCCGCATTGCGGACCGTTTGTTGCCTTGGCAAGCGGTGGCGCAATCATGCCGAGGTGGTCCGCAATGCGGACCCTACGAGCGCGTCGAAGAAGTCCCTTGGCACGCGGCGGCCATTGGCGACGCCGAGTTGAATGTCCTTCTTCTTCATTCCGTGATAGTCGGAGCCGCCCGTCATCAGAAGCCGATACTTCTTCGCCAGGGCAGTGTACTTCTCAACATGACTCGTCTCGTGGTCGGAGTGGATCACCTCGACCCCGCGAAGGCCCATGTCGATCAGATTCTTCAGCGACGTTTCCAATTGTGCATCGTTCTCGCAGCGCAACTGCACCGGATGCGCCAGCACCGGAATCCCGCCGGACTCGACGATCATCTCCAGCGCCTTGCGCGGCGCCAAACGCTCCTTGTCGAAGTAGGCCAGGCCGCCGGGGGCGAGGTACTTGTCAAACGCGTTCTTGATCGACGACACGTATCCCTTGCGCACCAGAATCGCCGCGATGTGCGGCCGGCCGACCACCGCGCCCGGATTCGTATCCTTCCCGGCCTCGCGCTCGACCTCCTCCATGGTGATGGCGACATTCAGATCCCGCAGCCGCTGGATGATCCGCGGATTGCGGTTATCCCGGCCCTCGAGCAGCGCCTTGGTCATGCCGCGCAACACCGGACTGGCCGAGTCGATGCCGTAGCCGAGAATGTGCAGCATGCCCGGCTGCGGGTACTCGGCCGAAACCTCGATGCCCGGCATGAAGTCGATCCCGAGCCTGGCGGACTCGGCCGCCGCCTCGGCCACGCCGCCGATCGTGTCGTGGTCGGTCAGCGCCCACGCTGACAGCCCGGACGCCTTGGCCAGCCGCGCCACCGCCGCCGGCGCATCGGTGCCGTCGGAGGCGGTGGAGTGGCAGTGGAGGTCTATCGTTTGCATAGTCAGCGGTGGGAAGGAAAAAGGTAGAAGGTAAAAGGTAAAAGAAAGAGGGACAAATCGCAGGGCCTTCCATCCCCAACCGGTCCCTTTCATCCGCACTTCATTTTCTTCCTTTTTCCTTCTTCCTTTTTCCTTTTACCTTGCTACTTACTTAAGTAGCCTCCCTTTTCCAAGTACGCCAGGATCTGCTCCGCCGCCTGCGCGGGGCTGGAGGTTTCGGTGTCGATGACGATCTCGGCGTTGAGCGGCTCCTCGTAGGGATCGTCGATGCCGGTGAACCCCTTGAGCTGGCCGGCGCGGGCCTTCTTGTACAGGCCCTTGGGGTCGCGCTTCTCCGCCTCGCCAAGGGGGCAATCGACATAGACCTCCAGGAAGGGAATCTTGGCCTCGGCG
>JBIOJL010000216.1:0-10417 GCA_044450885.1 Tepidisphaerales bacterium | reverse complement strand
TATCTACGATATTCGCCAGTCGGTGGAGGATCGGGCGACGGTGCCGATCTATTACGAGCCGCACATCGTCAAGCTGACGGTGGACCAGAAAGCGGCGGAGGAGGCGGAGCGGGAACTGGCGGAGGTGACCAAGGCGGACGACGAGGGACAGGACGCGGCCGAGGACATCCGGGTGCCGCTGGAAGCGCTGGTGGGTGCGCCGGATCGGCTGAATCGCGTGGCCGGGTTCATTGTGCAGCACTGGGAAGGGCGGCGGGCTGCGATGGAGGGCAAGGCGATGGTGGTGACGATGAGCCGGGACATCGCCGCGCGGCTGTATGAGGAGATTCGGAAGCTGCGCCCGGAGTGGCACGACGCGGACGATGAGAAGGGGGCGATGAAGGTCGTGGTGACCGGCGGGGCGGGCGATGTGGAGCCGTTGGCGAGTCATGTACGAACCAAGGCGCAGCGGCAGCGGCTGGCGGAGCGGTTTAAGAATCCGGCGGACGATTTCCGGCTGGTGATTGTGTGCGACATGTGGCTGACGGGGTTTGATGTGCCGCCGGCGCACACGATGTATCTGGATAAGCCGCTGGCCGGGCATAACCTGATGCAGGCGATTGCCCGCGTCAACCGGGTTTATGGGGAGAAGCCGGGCGGGTTGATTGTGGACATGCTGGGGCTGGCGGACCAACTGGCCGACGCACTGGCAACGTATGCACAGGTGACGGGGGAGCAGGAGAAGCCAATCCGCGAGCTTCAGGATGAGGCGGTTCCGGCCATGCAGGGGGCGTTCGAGAAGCTTGGGGGGTTCTTCCACGGATTTGCGTACGAGGCGGCCTTGGCGGCCGAGGCGAAGAGCGTGTTGAAGGTGTATCTGGGGGCAATCGACCACGTTTACGCACAGGATGATGGGTGGATGCGGTTCCGCCGGTTGGTGAAGGAGCTATCGACCGCGTTTGCGCTGGCGGTGCCGCGGCCGGAGACGGAGCCGATTGGGCCGCATCTGGCGTTTTTCCAGCGCGTGGTCGCGATGATCCGCAAGCGGCTGGCGGACGAGCGCGGGCCGGGCGATGGGAGCGGACGCGGAGCCGACATCGATCTGGCCGTGCGTCAGGTGATCGGCGGCGCGGTCGATGCGGGAGAAGTGATCGACCTGTTTGCGGCGGCCGGGCTGGATACGAAGCGGCTGGATATTCTCTCGGAAGATTTCCTGTCGCGGGTTGCGGCGTTGGAGCAGAAGAACCTGGCACTGGAGACGCTGCGTAAGCTGTTGAACGATCAGATTCGCATCACCGAGCGGCAGAATATTGTGCTGAGCCGGAAATTCCGCGAGGCACTGGAAGCGGCAATGCTGAAGTACACGAACAAGGCGATCACGACGGCCGAGATGATTTCGCAGCTTCTGGAATTGGCCAAATGGGTGCGTAACGCTCAGACGCATGGGCAGGAACTGGGGCTGACGGGTGAAGAGGCCGCGTTCTATGATGCGCTGGCGGAGAATGGTTCGGCGAAGGATGTGATGAAGTCGGACACGCTGCGGCTGATGGCCCGGGCACTGGCGGATATGGTGAAGCGGCTGCCGAAACTGGACTGGACACAACGCGAGTCTGTGCGGGCGGATTTGCGACGACAGGTGCGGCGGATGCTGGCGAAGTATGGGTATCCGCCGGATTTGTCGGACGATGCGACGCAATTGGTGTTGAAGCAGGCGGAGTTGTCGACGTCGAACGGGGCGGAGTAGAGCGAGCAATATGACGCCGATGGGAAAGCGGTGTCGCGCCGCCGCAGTCCCAAAGGGCATTCCAAAGATCACACCGTCATCCCGTCGTCCTGGTCTTTCTCCATCTGGGCGCGGGCGGATTCCCACTCTTCCAGCGTCATCACCACCTCGCGGGCCTGGGTGCCCTTGTAGTCGCCGAGAATGCCGGAGGAGGCCATCATGTCGATCAGGCGGCTGGCCCGGCCATATCCAATGCCCATGCGACGCTGGAGCAATGACACCGAGCCGCGTTTGGTTTCGATGACCACGCGGACGGCGTCGTCGAAGAGTTCGTCCTGGGCGATCTCGGCGGCGTTGAAGCTGGGGCGGATCTGTACCAGTTCGCCTTCGTATTGCGCCTCGGCCTGTTCGCGGACGTACTTGACCGTCTCGCGCATCTCGATGTCGTCGCTGTACGTGCCCTGGGCGCGGATGGGTTTGCCCTGGCCGGGCGGGAGGAAGAGCATGTCCCCTTTTCCGAGCAGCAGGTCGGCGCCGTTCTGGTCGAGCACGATGCGCGAGTCCATGCGGCTGTTGACGCGATAGGCGATCTTGCACGGCATGTTGGCCTTGATCAGGCCCGTGACCACGTTGGCCTGCGGGCGCTGGGTGGCCAGCACCAGATGGATGCCCACAGCGCGGGCCTTCTGGGCGATGCGGACGATGAACTGCTCGACTTCCTTGCCGCTGGTCATCATCAGGTCGGCCAGTTCGTCGATGACGATGACGATGTAGGGCAGGAACTTGGGGATCTTCGCTTCTTCTTCTGGCGAACCGGGCTGGAACCGCGTGAAGAGTTCCTCTTTGCTCAGCTTGTTGTAGCCCGCGACGTTGCGCACGCCGGCCTCGGCCAGGATCTCGTAGCGCTCGTCCATCTTGGTGCAGGCCCACTCCAGCACGCTCGTCGCCCGCCCGGCGTCGTTGATGACCGGGCACATCAGGTGGGGAATGTCCTTGAACGCGGCCAGTTCGACCACCTTGGGATCGAACAGGATCAGCTTCACCATGTCCGGACGCTGCGTATAGAGGATGGACATGATGATGGTGTTGATGCAGAACGACTGCCCGATCCCGTGGTGCCGGCGATGAGCGCGTGGGGCATCACCGACAAGTCGGCCACCAGCGGCACGCCGCTGGCGTCCTTGCCCAGGTAGAGCGGGATCTGCATCTTCTGCTGGGCCTCGGGCGCCAACTGCATCAGTTCCTTGATGCGGACCAGTTCCTTCTTGGCGTTGGGCACTTCGATGCCGACCGTGTCTTTGCCGGGAACCGGCGCGACAATGCGCACGCTGGTCGCGGACAGCGCGCGGGCGATGTCGTTGGAAAGCTGCGTGAACGCGGCCACCTTCAGCCCGGCGGCCGGGCGGATTTCGTACATGGTGATGACCGGCCCGGTGTCGATGGCGACAAGCTGGGCATCGAGGTTGAACTCGCGGAGGGCCTTCTTGAGTTCCTCGGCCTTGATGAGGGCGAACTTCTGTGCCTCTTCCGCGAAGCCGTGCTCCGCGTCGAACAGCAACGTCCATGGCGGAAGGGCATAGTCGCCGAGTTCCTTCGGCGGCGGCGGGGCCTCGAGGGATTTCGGTTTGATGGTCAACGCCGAGCGGAGGATGACGCCAGGGGCATCGGGCTCTTCGTGGTCCGGTGCGGCCGGGGCGCCCGGAGCGGCAGCGGGCGCAGTCGGAGCAGGGGGTGTTGGCGCAGCCGGGGGCTGATTGCCAGGAACGGTGGGGGTGGCAAACCCGGTGGGCGGCAGCGTGGTTTGGGCCGCACTGCTGTTGTTGATGAGCGGCGGAGGCGGGACGACCGCCTGCTGTTCCGGGGGCGGAATGATCGCCGGCTCGGACGGTGGCGCGTCCGCGTCGCCGGTATACGCCGTATCGACCGCGGGACCGGCCGGTTGATCGTGTTCGTAGGTGAACTCGATGGTCTGGCCATTGACCGTGAGGTCGGCGGCCATCTTCTCGCCGGAATTCAGGCGGTTGGCGCGCAGAACGGCCGGCTGTTCCTTGGGCGGCAGCTCAATTTCGCCGAGCTTCCGGCCGGAGGTTGCCGTGGAAGTGCTGGCGGGTTTCCCAGGAGACTTGAGCCGGGACAGGAGTCCCTTGGCGCCGGTCAACTTGGCCAGCACTCCCGACGCATCCGGCAGCCACCGGGTCTTGCTGCGGACACTGTCGATCGTGTTGGCGATAAGCGCCGGAGCGCGGATGACCAGATCGTCGGCCGTCAGCAGCAGTCCGACCATGAACCCGGCAATGAGGAACAGCGCCGAGCCCGCGGTGTTGAAGTGCGACTTCAGGAACGCGACCGTGCTGATGCCCAGGATGCCGCCGTAGCCTTCGGGGAGGCTGTCGCGCGAGCCGGGGTGGATGAGGTGGATGCTTCCGGCGAACGCGACCGAGAGCAGCACGAGCCCGATCGCCCGGAGCCAAAGGTCGGAGATGCGGTTTCGGAAGAGGACGAGCAGCAGGCAGATGCCGGTGAAGAAGATGATCGGAAATACGCCCTGGCCGATGGCGTAGAACAGGTAATAGGCAAGAAGTGCGCCCACCTTGCCGCAGAGGTTGTGGATGGGTGGATGGGGGTAGACTTCGTGGCTCGGCCAGTCTTCCGGATTGAAGCTGGCCAATGCCAGAAAGAAGAACGCCCAGACAAAGAGGGCGACGAAGAGGCCGATCCGACGCTTCAGGTTTTCCCGGTCCATGAGGGTACCACTAAGACTTGGGTATTTATCGGCATGCGCGGGGGGCGAGAGTTAAGGAATCGGGAATCCGGGAGGGACGGGCGTGCCCACAGATTCGGGAGGGCCGTGCTTCTGCACGGCCGGGACGGTTGCACCGCGAAACCGCCGCAGAGGACCGCGGCCCTCCCGGAAAAATCGTCACACCCGAGGGACTCCGCCACGGCAAGCCGGGTCATCATCGTGACGCCACCGGTGGGTTGCGGAAGCAGACGAGAGTGCCGGGATTGGCGAGGATTTTCAAAAAAGGGTTACGGTTGACATGGCGAGAACCGGCTGCGGTCGATACTGTTTACGTCCCGGTTTCGTTTCCGATCGAAAATTCGCACGGCCATGGAGATCAGGTCCAACGTCAAACTCCCCAAGGTGCCGACGCTCAAACTCGCCAAAGAAGCCGGCCTCACGTCCAGGTTCTCCAACGGGCGCTACGCCAAGGCGGGCCTGCTCGCCCCCAGCATCGCCGCGCGCAAAGAGATGAAGCTCACGGCGGCAGACATTGCCTCACGCACCTTGGACAGCTCGCTCACCCCGAAACCGGCAGCAGGCTTCCAGCCGTAGGCGTTACGGAGTGGACGGAGGGCCAGTCTGAAAGTGTCACTCTCCCCGGTTAGACTACCGTCCGCCCGCCGGTAGTACGTTTCGGCATAGACCAGGAACCTCTCGGCCAGTTCGTCAATGGTTGTCTCTCCGGCAGCAGAGCAGGGCAGTCGCCTCCCGTTGCGGGTCCAGTCGGAGATGATCTTGTCGTAGGCGTCGCGGCTTGCTGGCGTGCCGTGGAGCCCCAGGTAGATGTCCTTCCCACAGAGGGTGACGACCGCTTGGCCGGTCGCCTTGTGAAGACGGTACGTGGGGATTCTCAACCATGGCATTAGAGACCTCCGTAGCCGATTTCCGGTAGTAAATCCGGTAGTAGGCGTCTGTTTGGTCCCGGCAACGCTCACTTTAACGTTCCTATGTCATTCGTTGAGCGGTACTTACATCAATGGGCGTTACAGGGCTCGAACCTGTGACCTCCAGCGTGTCATGCTGGCGCGCTAGCCAACTGCGCCAAACGCCCGCTCGCCCGGCACCGATGCGTCCCGGTGACGAGACTGAGAAGTATATCCCAAAACAAACGTGATACAACCCCCGGTTCGTGGTATACAAGTTCATGGGGTATGTGCTCCTGTTCCTCGCACTCGTGGCCGTCGCGATCATCATCGTGGCGGTACGGGCGATGCGCGTGCCCGAGAAACCCTCGCGCCGTCCCTTCGTCTATCCCGCAACCGCGTATCGCCCCACGGCGACATCACCGGCCCCATCTGGGCCGGCTCCGCGGCCGCAGCCGCAGTATCTTCGTGCCCTGCAATTCTTCGGTGCGGGCGAATCGTTGCAGATCGGCAAGCTCACCATCACCAGTCCCCTGGCCTGGTTTGTCGACTCGCGCTCCGGTCTCGCCGTCGAGGAACCCGCGGCCGTCGATCTCGGGCTCCCGGTCACCTGGGACGCTGCAACCGACCGCGCTGCGCTGCCCTTCTGGCCGCGCTACGATCGGCTGACTCCCAACCAGCGCGGCATCTATCTCAAGTGGCTCGCCGACGGCCGCCGCCGCATGCCGCCCGAGGTCGGCTATCTATTTCTTCACCTCGCAGGTCTCGAACGACGCTCGCTCATCGACCGCAAGGACGTGCCCGTCGCCTTCGACGAGGTCCTTCGCCTGCGCGCCCTGGTCGCCAGCGCCGATGGCGCCGGCTCGCAGCGGTACGAATCGCACACCCGCAACCTGCTCTGGTTCCTCGCGGTGCAGATGCCCGACCAGGTCACCGACACGCGTGTGCAATCATTGCTGCAATCGGTTGCCTCGCCCTCCGGGGACGACCTGGCCGCCGCCCTCTCCTGGCACGCCGCGCGGGGCATGCCTTTGCCGCTGTGGATGGCGTTCACCATCGCGGAGAATCACGCCGACGCGCAGCGCTCCGTGGTCGTGCAGCGCGTCGGCCAGGAATTCCGGCAACTGTTCGACAAACGCTACGCGGAGAAGTTTCCCGGCGGGATGCCGCTCCAGCCGTCCAGGCGGCCGCGGAAATTCGCCTACCGCCCGGCCAATGCCGCGCTCGCCTCGCTCGAGTTTTCCGCACCCAATCCGATGGGCCTGGCCAGCCAGTTCAACCCGCTGGCCGACATCTGGAACGTCTGCGTCGAAGCCCTGCGCAAGCTCTCGTCGGTTCGCGGCCGCGGAGGCGGAACGCTGACCACGGCCGAGTGGCAGGCCCTCCCCGACGATATTCGCAAGGGCGTCGAACACCCGCTGAGCCAGCGATTCAGCACGCTCATCCACACCTACACCGGCCACGGGCCGGCCGTCCTCGTTCCCGTCAGCGAACTGCTTGCGGTGATCGAAAGCGGCCCGGGCGGCAAACTCACGCCCGCTTCCTCGCGCCGGCTCTGCGAGACCGCGGCGCAGATCGGCTATCTGCTCGAACCCGACGCGCGGCTCGCCGGGAAGGCGTACAAACCCGATGAACGCGTGGCGGTGCTGCTCGACATCAGCAATGCGCCGGTCGAGCCCGCCCGCTACACGGCGGCCGCGTGCATGCTCCGCGTCGGGATCGCGGTTGCTTCCGTCGATGGAGCGCCCGGCGAAGAGGAACTGGCGGTGCTGACTCAGCAGGTCGAGACGTCCTTCGAACTCAACGATACCGAGCGCCGCCGCGTCGAGGCGCTGCGATTCCTGCTCGTGAAACAGGGCGCTGATCTTTCCGGGCTGGCCCGCATCGCCAAGGGCCTGTCGGAACCGCATCGCCAGGCCCTGGCCAAACTGGTCCTGGCGATCGTCGCCGCCGACGGCGTGGTCACCAAGGCCGAGCTTTCCGCCATTCGCCGTACCTACACCGCGCTGGGCTTCGATAAGTCCGCGATCGACCGGGCCATCGACTCGCTGGCCGAGCCGGACCACAAGGCCGCACAACCGCAGACCGCTGCCGTCACCGAGGACAAGGGATTCAAGCTCAACCACGCGGCCATCGCGGCCATCCTGCAGGATACGCAGGAGGTCGCGCAACTGCTTTCCCAGGCCATGGCCGGCGACGATGAGCCTGTTTCGCCGGAGGCGGTCGCGACGGCGACGGCCACGCCGCTGCCGAAGAATCCCGTGGCACACGTCACGTCGGCCGCTGCTCCGCCCGAGCCGGTTCAGCCATCCCCGGCCGACGGTCCACCAGCGCGCTATGCCGCGCTGTACGCCCTGCTCATCGCCCAGGACCGCTGGCCGCTCGCCGAGGCCGAGGCATTGGCCCGCAAGCAGGGCCACATGCTCTCCGGCGCGGTGGAGACCATCAACGACTGGGCCTTCGACAAGCTCGGCTCCCAGCTTTTTGTCGAAGATGGCGATACACTTCTGGTACAAAAGGAACTCCTGAAATAAAAGGGCAACCTCATGGCTGCAAAGCTCACCGAACGCGAACGGTCCGCAATCCTTTCCTCGCTGGGCGCGGGCGTTGTCCCGCGGCTTGGGCTGGAGCACATCCAGGTCGGCCGCAAGAAGGAAGTCGCGGCGATGCTCGAGGACATCGGGCGCATCGAAAACGGTGCGGCCGCCGTCCGCTTCGTCGTCGGCCGGTTCGGCTGCGGCAAGAGCTTCTTCCTCAACCTGATCCAGACGGTCGCGCTGGAGCGCAAATTCGTGGTGGCCCGCGCCGACATCACCACCGAACGCCGCCTCCAGGCCACCTCCGGCCAGGCCCGCGCGTTGTACGCCGAACTCATGACCAACCTCGCCACCCGCGGCAAACCCGAAGGCGGGGCGCTGGCCAACCTCGTCGAGCGCTGGGTCGGCGACGTCGCCCACGAGGTGACGTCCGCCGACGGCGGCCCGCCGGACGTGCAGCGCAAGCTGACCGAACTCTGCAAACCGCTGCAGGATCTTGTCAGCGGCTATGATTTCGCAACCGTGGTCGGCAAGTACTACGAGGGGTTCCTCGGCAATGCCGAGCCGCTCCAGTCGGCCGCGATCCGCTGGCTGCGGGCGCAATACTCCACGAAGACCGAGGCGCGGCAGGAACTCGGCGTGCGCAACATCATCGACGACGGCAGCATCTATGACTATCTCAAGCTGTTTGCCCGCTTCTGCCGCATCGCCGGCTACACGGGGCTGCTGGTCTGCCTCGACGAACTCGTGGTGCTGTCGCATCGCCTGGGGAGCAAAACGGCCCGGAACAACAACTACGAGTCGATCCTGCGCATTCTCAACGACTGCCTGCAAGGGTCCGTCGTGGGCCTCGGATTCGTCTTCGCGGCCACGGACGACTGCATGTTCGACAAGCGCCGTGGGCTGTTCAGCTACGAAGCGCTGGCATCGCGGCTGGCGTCCAACCGGTTCGCCCAGGGAGAACTGGCCGACCTTTCCGGGCCGGTCCTGCAGCTCGCGCCGCTCACGCCGGAAGACTGCTACGTGCTGCTGATGAACATCCGCCACGTCCACGCCGGCGGCGACGAGGCCCGGTATCTCCTTCCCAACGATGCCCTGGAGGTGTATCTCAAGAGCTGCCAGCAGCGCATGGGGGCGGCCTATTTCCAGACGCCGCGCGAGACGATCAAGGATTTCGTCGGCCTGCTGAACGTGCTCCAGCAGAACCCGGGCGCCGACTGGCGAAAGCTCATCGGCGAGATCAAGACGGTGGCGCCGCCGCCGAGTGATCCGCCGGCCGGCCCGGACGAGGCCTCCACTGAGGCGCCGGCGCAGACAATTGCTGGCGGCAATGCGGACGACGATCTGGCGACGTTCAAGGTGTGAACGGAGGTGACCGATCAGCGGTCGTCAGGCCCAGACGCTCAATTCTTCGAAAAATCGACGGTGATGATGTAGCTGTCCGAGAGTTTCTCGCGGAAGGTGTCGGGACCGAGAACGGGGTATTTGAAGATGCCGATGCTCTTGTTGCCTGCCAGGTGCTGGGAGTTGACCGGGACGAAGGCGCGGGCGTAAGGCTTGCCGGTGGCGAAAGTGGCGATGTCGTCGGCGTTGAGATCGCGGAACCCGCACTCGGCAATGAGCGCTCCCGTGGTCTCGGTGCTCAGGGGCATGGCGAAGTCGCCAAGCAGGATGATGTCGGCCGAGGAAAAGCGATTGCGGACGGCCGGGAGCGCCGCCGCGATCTCGCGGGCCTCGCCCACGCGATGGGCCACGCGATCGCTGCCCGCGGTATTGTCGGCCAGATCGATGGGGATGACCACGAACTCACCCGAGCCGTAGACCGGTTGGAACTTGGCCGCATGAGGCGGGCACGCCAGGATGAGCGTGCCGTCGGCGGGATCGTCTCTTCCCAGCGTCACCGGCAGCGCCATGGGCGGGTCGGTCATGCGGACGACCGACTTGTCCCAGGCGATGCCGGTGAGGGCGGCCTGCTGCTTGTCCTGCGAGGGAAAGAGCACGTAGTCCCACTGGCCAGCGCTCGATTCGTTGAGCGCGGCAAGAGCCGCGTCGAGCGTGGAGTTGCGCAAATTCGTTCCGGGCGTCTGGCCTGCTTCCTGGAGAGCGAGCACCGATACGCCGGCCGACGCAATGTAGGCGGCCAGATCCTCAGGTGCGCGGGATTCAAACCGGTCGTGCGCCGATGGGCCCAGCCAGCGGACGTTCCACGAGCCGATGCGGACGATGGCCGCCCGCGGATCGACGCTCTGGAAGATCGGCCGGGACGTGGCCATGGTGGACGGCGCCTTCCGCGGCTGGGTGGTCGTGCAGGAGACGGCGCAGCACACCAGCAGGGCGGCGAGAAGCGGACGGAAGGATTGGGCAAGCGTCATCGGAAGCGTCTCCTTTGGTGAAGTGTGGCGATTATGCAGCGGGAGAGGCGGCCGTGCAAATGCCCAGGGCAATCGCGAGTAGCCACGATTCGGTAGGACAGGCATTCTTGCCTGTCATTGGATGGCCGAGTGGGGGACATTCTTGTCCCCCCGAGGCC
>JBIOJL010000215.1:0-10429 GCA_044450885.1 Tepidisphaerales bacterium | reverse complement strand
GTCCCAGGCCATCTTCCTCCGCGCCGACAACAACCGCGACAACAAGCTCACGCTCGACGCGCTTCTCCGCGCTGCCGACCGGCAGTTCACCGTCGGCGACCGCGACCTCGACGACATCCTCGGCCTCCGCGAACTGCTCGAAACCGTCAACCGCACCGCACCGCCACAGCAATGAGCCCGGCCGACCAGCCGGGAACGATCTATGGGATTGGACGCCGTTGAACTGTTCATGAACTGCGAGGAAGCCTTCGGGATCAGCATCCCGGATGAGGCCGCATTGAAGGTGGTCACCGTCGGCGATCTCTACGACCTCATCATGAAACTGACGGCCGAGCGCTCCGAGGGCCCGACGCACACCAGCAGCGCTGCGTTCTACCGCTTGCGGCAGGGACTTGTCGCCTGCGGCCAGGACCGCGACCACATCCTGCCCACCAGCCGCCTGGAAGATCTGCTGCCGGCGCAACAGCGAAAGGTCCTCTGGGAGCAACTGGCCAAGGCCACTGGCATCCGATTGCCGCCCCTGCGGCGGCCGGAATGGGTTCCGTGGCTGAATTGTGCCTGTGCGGCGGTGGCCGCAGTCGCGGCGTGGGCCATCAGCCGGCGATTCCTATTCGGTTTCATTGCGGCCGGCGGCGCAGCCTTGCTTGCCCACACATTTACCGCCGCGCTGTGTACGGTCTTCCCCAAATCCTGCCACACGCTCGAAGACCTCGTCTTCGCGCTGATCGGGCGCAGGGAGAATACCCTTGTTCCCGCGACCCCGCCCGGCCCGCAAGAGACATGGAACCGCCTCCGCCAAATCATCGCCGAGACCCTCGGCGTGCGCGAGGACGAGGTCCGACCGCACACGAGGTTTGCCGAGGATCTGAACTGGAGTTGACACGGCAGTTCGGCGCCGATCGTATGGTTCCTGGTGTTCGAATACCGCCCGGCATGGTTGCGCGTCACGGACAAAGGCAGGAGGCTGGCCGAAGCGTTATTCGCTGAATTCCCGCAATACCGCACCAGTGCCAAATAAGTAACAAGTTCAAGAGATGAACGCCCCCACGTCCAATCCAAAGCGCCCGGCGAGTTTCTTCGCAATCTGCTTGCTGACTTCCCGTTTCCCGTTCAGGATCATCGACGCGGCCGACTGGCTGCCGATGATCTTGCCAAGGTCATTGACGCTCATCGAGTTCTCCCGCATCAGGAACCTCAACAATCCGACCGGGTCAAGTGTCCTGGCCTTGATGGGATACCGCTCTCTCTCGTATTCGCCGACCAGCACGGACAGTGCGTGCAGGTATTCCAGTTCCCCGTGGTCGAGTTGGTTGTCGCGGCCCGATAGCGGCATCAAGACCGCCATCGCCGCGTCGTATTCGGTCTCAGTGCGGATCGCCCGCAACGGAAACCGGCGTACGAGATTGAGATATGAATCGGCCGTCTTCCTGGCGATCTTTGTGATCATATTTCCTCCGCCGCACCAGCAGCCCGCCCACCGCCATCGCCAGCATCCCCAGCGCGCCCGGCTCGGGCACCAGCAGCGGCGAATCGGCCGCGGCCGTCCAGGGGGTCAGCAGCGGCTGGCCGCCGCCGGCGCCGTTGCCGGCGTTCATCTGGGCCAGCACGATGTTGTAATCGGCGATCGTCACCATGCCGTCCAAATCCACGTCGCCGTCAAACCAGCTCCCCGGCTGGTTCATGTGGGCCACGACGTTCTGGAGGTCGCGCGCGTCGACCTTTCCGTCGAGATTCACGTCGCCAAGATAGGTGTACTTGACGAGGATCTCCTTGAAGTCCGTCCCGTCGGAGACGGTCTGGCCGTTCCAGGTCAACAAATGCAGTTGTGTGTTGTCCACCGGCGCCAGCGCCACGGCGAAACCCGGCGATGGCGAGAGAGCACCCGTGACCAGGCCCCCGTGGCCGGCGCTGCCGCTCAGAATCCACTGTTTCACCTGGGCGTAAGGGCTCGCCTGGGGCCCATAGGCCCAGACCAGATCGTTGTTCTGCAGATCCACCGCGCCGGGCGTTGCCCCGGTGGCATCGATGGACAGCCCATGCACGATCAGCGTCGCGTTGGCGTCCTTGGACACCGTCGCCGTCGCGCCGGCGCCGACGGAGAGTTCGCGCAGGTGCTGTGTGGTGGCGAAGACCGCCGAGCCGGGCGCAGCCACGTCCACTTTCAGATTGGCCGCAGCAGCCGATCCGGCGTCGCTCAACAGCCTCAGTTCGCCTTCCTGCACCAGCATTGACGTGGCCGGCCCGTGGCTTTGCGGGCCGGAAATCACCAGCGCCCCGGCGCCGGTTTTTGACATTGTCGAGTCCGCGGCGCTGGTCAGCGCATTGGAAAGTTCGAGCGAGGGCACGTCCACCTGGAACTCCCCGCCGGTGGTGTTCACCGGAACCGGGATCACGCCCTGCCCGGCGACGATGCCGCCGTTCAGTTCGATCGAGGGGACCACCAGCGTGGCGTTGTTGACGACCAGCGAGCCCGAGGACCAGATGGTGATCGGACCCGCCGCGGTGACCGTCGCCGGCGACGTCGATCCGTCCACCGTTAGCGATCCGCCGCCCCTGGGCCCGGTGCTGTCGCCGCCCACGTAGAAGCCGCCGGTGGAAGTCCACTGTCCGCCGTCGGCCACGGTCGCTGCGCAGCCGCTCGCGGTCGGGCCCTTGCCGATGAAGACATTTCCCGTGGTGACGGCCGCGCCGTTCTGCACGGCGAACGAGCCGCCGCCATCCACGCCGACGTTCACCGCGCCGGTGACACTGAGTGCCGAGCCCGGGTCCGCGACCGTCACCGATCCGCTGGACAGCGCCGATCCCGTGGCCACCGACAGGCTGCCGGCCACCTGCATGGCGCCGCCCACCATCACCGTCACCGAGCCGACGCCCGTGTCGCCCGTGCCCACCACGACCGAGTTGTTCACGATCAGCCTGGCCGGCGCTCCATCCGCGCCCGTGCCGGACACCGAGACGTCGCCCGTCCCGCCATTCAGGCCGCCATCGCTGGCGACATAGAGGTTGTCGGTCACGACCTGCCCGCCGTCCGCTACGGACAGCATTCCCGTCGAGCCGGCCAGCTTCCCGACATACATGCCGCCGTGGTGGGTCCAGACCGAGCCGGAATCACTCACGGTCACGGACCCCGTGCCGTTGTAGCCAATTGCTGCCTGCGAAGGCGCCGCCTGGGTCCCCGTGGCCAGCACGGCCGGAGCATCGCCCGAGCCCTGGACCACCATCACCGTGCCGTTGCCGCCCGGGCCGTATCCGACGAAGAGGTCTCCCGTGTTGGTCCAGGTCGTTCCCCCTTCGAGATACACGGCGCCGGTCCCCGGACTCTCGACTCCCGCCGCCGCCGCCACCAGCAGCGCAGGGGCGTCGCCGACGACGGCCGACTGGCTCGTCAGCGTCGCCCCCTGGAGCAACTGCAGCGTCCCGTTGCCGCCGGCGCCGACTTGCAGCCGGGTGGCCACGGTCGCGTTCGATCCGGTCAGCGAGATCGACCCCGTCCCATTTCCCGTGTAGGCGCCCGTCAAACACCCGCCGATGGCCAGCGATCCCGCCTGGATCGACGCGCCCACGATGTCCCCCGAAGTCGTCCCGTTCAACCCCAAGTAGAGGCCGTTGGTCACCTGAAGCGAGCCCGCCAGTCCCATGTCGAGGTCGCCGGTGATGTCGGGAGACGCCGGGGCGTGCAACGCGAAGACCGCCGTGTCCGCTTTCACCTGGGCGCCATCCTCGATGTCCAGCGTCGCCTGGCCATCCGTACCGATGGTCATCAGCCCGGCGACCGTCAGCGTCGCAGCGGTTCCCGCAAAGACGCTGCCGGTTGCCGATGAGGCAAATCCCGCGGACAACTGCGGGCAGGTCAGGATCGATCCGTCGTTGACGTAGAGCGAGGCGGCCCCGGCCTGGCCGACGGTCACCGGACCGATGGAGGTCCAGATGGCGCCGGCGCCGAGCGCGTCCGCCGCCAGGGTCATGATGCCCTGGCCCGTTGCTGCCTGGCCGATGACCGCTTCGTTGCTCGTCAGGCGGCCGGTGAAGGTCAAGGATGCGGCGGTTGTCCCGCCGACCACGACCGAGGCATCGGACCCCAGCGGACTGCTCAGCGTGTAGGTCACGGCCCCGGACTGGACCATGGGCGAACTGCTTTCGACGATGAGGCGCTTGTTGGTGGCGGGCGCCGCCAGCGTGATCAGCGGCGCCTCACCGGCCAGGTCCAGCCAGGCGGCGTCGCCGGCCCCCGGCGGCAGAACCGGCGTGGTTCCGCCCACCAGCCAGTTGGATGGGGTGAGGAAGTCTCCGCCGGTGACGGCATCGGAGTTATTCCAGTGATAGTCGGCCGCCAGCGCCTGGCCGGCAAACAAGGTCAACACACCCGCCAGAGCCCGCCGCGTGAGTCTTGTATAACGCATTGCGATTCCCATTGTCATCCGGTCTTGTCGGTCGCCCAAGGACAATATACGTAATAGTGTGTGGCAAGCTACGGGCTGTCAAGCGAAACTTCAGCCAATTCTGGCCGCCAATATCCCCGCTCGCGGGATGCGTCATGCGTGCCGCGGCGTGGTGGTGGGCGGCTGACCACGCGTTGCTGGCGTGCCCCCGTTCGCATTCCCGCGTCTGGTTGATGCGTAAGATCATATTCTGTAGCCGGTTACGTTCACTTGCGGCAGGCTGACGGAGGTGCGACCGTTCTTCCGGGAGGGCCGCAGTCCCCTGCGGCCGCTTCGCGGGGCGACCGCTCCCGGCCGTGCAGAAGCACAGCGGACGCGACCATTTTTCCGGGCAACGGATATGTGTCGGAGTACCGACACCACGGGCTGGAAGCCCGTGCCACGAAATTCAGCCGGCCAGATGCGGTTCCCGGAAGAATAGTCACGCCCAGCACGGCCCTCCCGGATTCGGCTTCCTTGCTTTCGGCCCCGAAATCTGCATTCTGAAACTTCCGACTCGACGGATGCCTCGCCCTCCGCGACACCTATGGCCGCCGCAACCCACATCCTCGGCATCTCCGCCTTCTATCACGACAGCGCGGCCTGCCTGCTGCGCGACGGGCAAATCGTGGCGGCGGCGCAGGAGGAGCGCTTCTCCCGTAAGAAGCACGACGACCGGTTCCCGATCGGCGCGATCGAGTATTGCCTCCGTGAAGGCGCCATCGACCCCGGCCAACTCGACCTGGTGGCGTTCTACGACAAGCCGCTGCTGAAATTCGAGCGGCTGCTGGAGACCTACCTCGCCTTTGCTCCGCGCGGACTGCGATCGTTCGCCAAAGCCATGCCGATTTGGCTCCGAAAGAAACTGCACCTGTCGCGCGAGATCGACCGTGGGCTGTCCCGCAAATATCGCGGGCGATACATCTTCACCGAACACCACGAATCGCACGCGGCCAGCGCGTTCTTCCCCTCGCCGTTCGCCGAGGCCGCCATCCTGACCATGGACGGCGTGGGCGAATGGGCCACCGCGAGCATCGGCACGGGCAAAGGCAATCGCATCGAGCTGACGCACGAGATGCGATTCCCGCATTCGCTGGGATTGCTCTATTCGGCATTTACCTACTTCACCGGGTTCCGCGTGAATTCCGGCGAGTACAAGCTCATGGGCCTGGCGCCCTATGGCCGGCCGGTCTATCGCGATGTCATCCTGAAGCACCTGGTGGATCTCCGGGAGGACGGGTCGTTCTGGATGGACCAGTCCTTCTTCAACTACTGCGCCGGGCTGCGAATGACCAGCGGCCGGTTTGACGAGCTTTTCGCAGGCCCGCCGCGGAAGCCGGAACAGCCGATCACGCAACGGGAGATGGACGTCGCCGCGTCGATACAGAACGTCACCGAAGAAATCGTGCTGCGGATGGCGCGGCATGTGGCCAAGGTCACCGGCCGGAAGAACCTGGTGCTGGCCGGCGGCGTGGCTCTGAACTGCGTGGCCAACGGCCGGATTCTGCGCGAAGGGATATTCGAGAAACTGTGGATTCAGCCGGCCGCCGGAGACGCCGGCGGAGCGCTCGGGGCGGCGCTGTTCGCCTGGCACCAGTTGCTCGGCAGGCCGAGGGTAGTCGATGAGATCCACGACAGCCAGCGGGGATCGCTGCTGGGACCGAAATTCAGCAACGACGAGATCGTCGCGTTTCTCGACGGCGCGGGCGCCAAGCATGAGCGTTTTGCCGAGGAGACGCAGTTGCTCGATCGCGTGGCCGACCTGATCTCCGGCGGCCGGGTCGTGGGCTGGGTGCAGGGCCGCATGGAGTTCGGCCCGCGGGCGCTGGGCGCCCGGTCGATCCTTGGCGACGCCCGCTCCTCGAAGATGCAGTCGGTGATGAACCTCAAGATCAAGTTCCGCGAGTCGTTCCGGCCATTCGCGCCGAGCGTGCTCAAGGAAGAAGCATCGCGCTGGTTCGATGTGCCGGATGGCTACGAGAGCCCCTACATGCTGCTGGTGGCGGATGTCGCCGCGCAACAGCGCATTGCTTTCGGCACACAGCTCGGGCCGGACCATTCGCCCGAACCGAGCGTGAGCCCTTCACATTGCGGCGATTGTCATTCTGAGCGTAATCGCGAAGAATCCGGCCTCGAACTCCAGAGCCAGATGTTTCGCGAGTACGCTCAACATGACGATGTCCGGTCCGCGGGCTGTTCCCGGCAAACGGATCCGTCTTCGGAGCACGGCGGCATCGATCGCCTGCTCAAGGCAGTCCGTTCGACAATCCCCGCCGTCACTCACGTCGATTACTCCGCCCGCGTGCAGACGGTCGACGCGGAACGCCACGGGCGGTTCTATCGTCTCCTGCGCCGCTTCCACGAGAAGACCGGCTGCCCGGTCGTCGTCAACACGAGTTTCAACGTCCGCGGCGAGTCGATCGTCTGCTCGCCCGCCGACGCGTGGCGGTGCTTCATGGCCACCAACATGGATGCGCTGGTCCTGGAGGATTGTCTGCTGCTGAAATCGGCTCAGCCCGCGGCCGTGGCACACGAGGTGGATGAGTACCCGGCGAAGCGGGAACTGGACTAATGTGCCGTCAACGTTAACTTGATGGGTGAACGGTGGGACAGGCATTCATTCCTGCCTGTCGTACGACAGACATTCTTGTCTGTCGTTTCACCCATCGCGCGAATTGTGACGCAGCACTAAAGGACGAGGCCACTGTATGTCGCTGATCGAATTCGATCTTCATCCCGAGAAAGGTTCGTTGCGCGTCTTCGGGCTGGCGCTGGCGGCGGTCCTGGCGGTGCTCGCCTGGCGGGTGCATGGGGCCATCGCCATCGCGGCGGCCCTGGCGGCCGCGGCGGCCGTCCTGTTCCCGGCCGCTTTGCGCTGGGTCTACGTGGTGATGATGGTCGTGCCCTACCCGGTGGGGCTCGCGGTCTCCTGGTTGATTCTGACTGCAATATACTACGGAGTGCTCACGCCCATCGGCTGGCTGGCCAGGTTGTCCGGACGGGATCCGCTGCTGCTCAAGCGCAAGAGCGGCGCCGAGACCTATTGGGTCAGGCGCAAAGCTCCGCCGGCAGACGAAAGCTATTTCCACCCCTGGTAGTGGTAGTGGTTCAGAACACCGTGTATATGAGCGGCGCCAACCCCGGGCCGCCGAGCATCACGATCGCGGCCAGGGCCAGCAGCACCACCACGATCGGCAACAGCCACCAGTTCCTGTTCTGCCAGAGAAAGAGGGCCATCTCGGACAGCAGCCCCGGCCGGCGCTGTCGAGACATCTCGAGGAAGTCCTTCTCTCCCGACGTGTTCTTGTCCTTACCGACCATCATGGCAGATCATCCAGAGGACCACTTGCCGTGGGGCAAATCCGGCCAGCCTGAGAACTGCTCCCGATTCGACGTGAGTAATCGGGTCACCGACAGATGTGAACGCTGCATTAATACGCCGCGAATCACCCACAAATCAAGAAAAAAATCTCGAGGGTGCGAAAGACGACGGATGCATGACGTGTTGATGATCTCTTGTTCATCTTGCGGTTCGCGCAGGTGTGGCCACAAATCCGGGAGGGCCGTGCTTCTGCACGGCCGGGAGTGGTCGCCCCGCGAAGCGGCCGCAGGGGACTGCGGCCCTCCCGGCCGAATGGCCGCGCCCCCGAGCTTCGTCGCCACCGCCTGCGCCAGTCACTGGTAGATCGTCCGGAAATCACGGTACTTGGCGAGCGCGAACTGCATCCGCTTCCGCTGCTCGGCCGGAGCGGCGGACGCCAGCTTGATGGCGTTTTCCAGGGTGGTGGCCGCCTGGTTGAACCGGCCGATCTCCGCGTAGGCCGCCGCCAGCGCTTCCAGCGCGGAGCAGTCCTTCTGTTCGGTGAGGCGGCAGGCTTTCTCGGCGAACTGCACGGCCGCAGCGCCGTCGCGCACGGCGCCGCTCGGCGCGGTCGCCAGAAGCCACGCCAGCTCGGTCAGGTTCCCGGGTGTGTCGGCCCCATTCTCGACGCCGCGGCGCAAATGCTCGGCGCCCTCGCGTAGCTGGCCCCTGGCCAACAGGAGTTCTCCCAGCAGTGCATGGGATTTGCCATGCCCGGGATCGCTCTGGATCGCCGCGCGCAGCTCCGCCATCGCGTCGTCGACCTTGCCCGCCTGCAGGAGATAGCCCGCCAGGTTGTTCCGGTACTTGGGATTGGACGGCTCGCGCTCAATGGCCTTGCGAACCTGTTCCGCGGCCTCGGCGTACTTCTTCTCGTTCCGCAGCAGCAACGACAGGCTGAAATGGCTCTCGGCGTTGTCGTCGAGCTCGATCGCCCGCTGCAGGTGTTCGCGCGCCCCGGCCGGATCGTCCATTGCCAGCAGCGTGGCCCCGAGATTCGCGTGCAGCGCCGCATCCGTCGGACGCAGCTCCAGAGCCTGGCGATAGAACTGGGCCGCCTGTTTGTAGTCTTTCTGTCCTGCGTAGAAGGCGGCCAGCGACTTCAGCGGGCCCGCGGCCTGGGGATACTGGCTGGACAACACCCGCAGGTCCTCCACGGCCGCCGGCCTGCCCAGGAGGGCCTCATATCCCGACAGCATGAAGCGGATGTCGGCGTCGCCGGGCAGAAGCCGGGCCGCCGCCTGCGCCTGCTCGATCGCCTTGTCGATCCTCCCGGCCGATTCCAGGAGCACGGCGAAGTTGCGCCGCAGCCGCCAGTCCTCCGGCCGCACGGCGATCGCCGCCTCGTACGCCTCGATCGAAGCGTCGATGCCCGCGGCGTCGACCGCCAGTTCCTTCAGCCTGGCGCGCGTCCGGGCCATGCGCTCGGCGTGTTCGAGCTGGCCGGTGAACGGCGGCCGAGACACCATCTCCGCCATCGACGCCGCCATTCTCCGCTCGTCGAACGGCGTCAGCGCCAACGCCGCCCGCACGGCCTGGGGATCGGGCGGCAATCCGCTGCCCGGCCCATCCTCGAGCATCGGCTCCACGCGCTCCAGCAGCGTCCGGGCCACCAGCCAGTTGCCCTCGAAACGAAAGTGTACGTGTTCCCAGAAGAGCCGCTCGCCGGGAATCTTCTCTCCCAGGGCCGGGTCGGATCGGATCACCTGCTCGATATCAACAAGTGTAGCCCCCGTCGATGCCGCCACCTCGCGCAAAATCGCGTTCTGGCGCGAATCCGTCCGGAACTGCAGGGCGTCGAGATCGACGGCGCGCTGAAATGCCTGCTCGGCCGCGGCGAGGTCGTTCTCCGCCAGCAGCACGCGGCCCAGCCGATAGTGCAGTTCCGCGTATTGATCGTCGATCGCGGCGGCCGCGCGGTACTGCGCGATGGCCTTGTCGGCGTCGGCCGCCTTCTCTGCCTCGATGCCCTGCTCGACGGCCTCCTGCCAGCGCTTGAGGTCCGCGGCGGGCAGGTCCGGGCGGTGCATCGAAGCAAACGGCGGGGAATCCTTGAGGTTCACACCCATCGTGCAAAGCAGGACCCGCGCGCCGCCGCCATGCCCCGCGGCCACGATGTCCTCCAGGTTGCGGCGGTAGTGTTCATAAACCGCCTGCCGGCGCGGATCGGAAGGCGCGATGATCCCGGCCGCGAACGTCGCCATCCCCTTCCACTCGGCGGGGCCGTCTTTGTCCCGGCGCGACAGCAGGGATGAAATCCACGGGCCGGTGCGCGTCGAGCGCGCGAAGACGCCGGCGCGGATCAGCCGCAGATCCGCCGCGAAGGACCTGAAAACGGTGGACGGTCCGAAGGGCCCGACCACCTCGTTGTTGCCGATGTAGAGGATGAACAAGTCCGGCTGCCGGTCGGCGCAGTCCCTTGCCATGGGCAGGAGCACGTGCGAGTTGATGGCCGTCATCGCCGCGGTGTGGACCTCGATCTTCTTCCCGGGATGCCGAGCCCGCAGCATGCACTCGAGGATGCGGCCGAAATTGTACGACCCGTCCGGCGTGCCCATGGCCGCCGACTCGCCGAGAATGAAGATGCGGAACGTTTCCGCGGGCTTGGAGCCGGGGATCAGCAACGGGTCGCCCACGGGCGCGGCCCGCG
>JBIOJL010000214.1:0-10538 GCA_044450885.1 Tepidisphaerales bacterium | reverse complement strand
TGCGTCAGGCCGCGGCCCGCACCTTCGGCACCGTCGTGGATGCCGTCAGGGATGCGCTCCTCGCGGTTACCCCTGAGGACTGCGACGGATACTTCAGTCACTGCGGTTACGACGCTACACCAAACTGAGAAACGCTCTAATGGTCGGCTTGCGTGGCACGGCAAATCACTAATGCAACGCGGGCTCGGCCCGGTGGTCCTGCAAGAAGGAGTAAGACAATATGACACTCTCAACCTTACGTCCACTCATCGCCGCGTTGTTCGCATCGGTGTTCGTATTCCAGGCATCCGCGGCCGAACCGGCCAGGCGCTGGACGCTGACAACAGCCGACATCCGGCTGGTGGTCGGCGTCAGCGCCGACAATAAACTGTGCATCTACGAACTCGCCAGCCCCGCCGGGTGGAACTGGACGGCCGCGCCGTCGGTGTTGCCGCTGATGGGGCGGGTGGATGTCGGCGGGGTGGCGCAGACGCCCAACTGGGTGTTCCAGAAAGCCACGGAGGACAAGGCCGATGGGTCGAAGGTGACGATCACCTTCACCAATGCCGATCCGGCACTGGAGTTGACGTCGGTCTGGCATGCCCGCGGCGGGCCGGGGCCGGTGCGGCACATCATGTTCATCAAGAACAACTCGGCCAAGCCCGTGACGATCTACGAGCAGGAAAGCCTGGATGTCCATTTCGTCGGCCCGGGGAATGACACCAGCGTCTGGTACATCAACGACGATGGCAGCCTGCCCGATGCGACCGGCGTTTACCACGAGAAATTGGCCGGGAATTATCGCAAGACGCTGCGGATTTCCGAGGAGCAGGATTTCATCCCGCTGGCGGTGGTCGACGCCGGCGGGGCGCATGGCGTGTACGTCGGCTGGGAATGGAGCATCGGCCGGCTGGAGATCGCGGCCCACAACGCGCCCAGCGGGGCGGCCATCAAGGCGGGCAACGGCGATGCGTTCAAGACCGATCTCGACGCCGGCGAGACGTTCGCGGTGCCGCCGGGGTTCATCGGCGCGTACAAAGGGGACATGGACGACGCGGCCAACAGCCTGCACAAATACCTGTTCAACTACTCGATCCCCGCGACTCTGAAGAATGACGCGGGGTATCCCAAGGTGGAATGGAACGCGTTCGCGGCGACCGGAAAATCGCAGGGATCATGGGATTCCGTGGAGACGAAGTATTACCCGCTGATCGACGATGCCGCGCCGCTGGGGTTTGAGGAAGTTGTCCTGGATGTGGGCTGGTGGCCGGGCGATGCGACGCACAAACCACACCCGCCGACGGGCGACCCCGTGGACTGGCCATCCGGCATCCTGGCGGCCAGCGACTACGCCCACAAGAAAGGCATGCGCTTCGGGCTCTACTGGAACTGCAACCCGTCGATGACCACCCGCGCGGGCATTCAACATCGCCAGGATGATGCCAAATATCTCTACGACAAGTTCCGCATCGACTTCTTCCGTTCCGATGGCACCGATGGCAATGTCCTGCAGACCGGCGGCCACGGCCCGGGCATGCGCGCCCACTACGCCGAGGATGCCGGCTACTGGCAAACCAAGGGATATTACGAGGTGCTCGACTCGCTGTACGCGGCCATTCCCAATTTCTCCTACGAGAATTGCTCCGGCGGCGGGCGCATCAAGGACTACGGCATTCTCAAGCGTTGCATGAAGATTCAGAACCAGGACCGCTACTACCCCATCGACGCGCGGCGGTCGTTTTATGATGCCTCGTTTGCCCTGCATCCCATGCAGATCGCGGCCTTGTGCGGCTCCTGGGCCGAGTGGCAGGCGACCGGGTCGGTGTATGAATTCCGTTCCGCGTCCATGGGCGCCGCCTACTGGCACCCGGACGCGCCCGGCGGCGGCAACGGCGGCCCCGTATGGAGCGCCTCGCAGAAGGCGATCATCAAGGATGCGGTCACCACCTACAAGACGCGTATCCGGCCGCTGGTCCGCAGCGCCAACCTCTACCACATCTTCCCCCGGCCCGACGACAAGGTGTGGGATGGCATCGAGTATTTCGACCCGGCCGCCAAGAAAGGGGCCATGTACGTCTTCCGTCCCGACAGCAAGGAGAGTACGCAGACTGTGCGCCTCAAGGGGCTGGATGCCGGCGCGAAATACTGGCTGTTCTGTGAGGATGGTTCGATCGCCCCGGCGCAGCAAACGGGCGAAATCCTGATGCAAACCGGCCTGACGATCCGCCTGCCGCAGCCGCGCTCCAGCGACATCATCTTCATACAGGATGCCGCGCTGGGCCGGCCGGACGATCTCCGGGAACCGGGCGACTTCGGTCTCAAGGCCGTGAAGACCAGCAGCGGCACGTTCTCCGTCTCGGTCGAGTTGAACTGGGAACCCAGCCCGAACGCCCGCATCTATCGCGTCTCCGTCGGCGAAACTCCGGAATTGCCCGCCGCGATCGTGCAGGAAACGGTCGCCTTGCCGTCGCTGCAACTTCAGAAACTCCCCCCGGCCCGCACGCTGTACTGGAAAGTCGAGGCCGTCTCGCGCGGAGGGACGAAGGCCAACAGCGGCGCCGGCGGAACTTTCACCACGCCGGACATCCTTGCCAAAGGCATCACCTTCGCCTCCGACATGAAGTGGACCAAAGCGACCTGCGGGGCCGACAACCCGGTGCGCCGCGACGTGAACCTCAAGGAACAGCCGATCAAGATCAACGGAAGACTGATCGAGAAGGGATTGTGGACCCACTCGTTCAACGACAACACGCCGGCCGACGTCGTTTTCGACATCAGCGGGAAGAAGTTCGCCGCGTTCAAGGCCACCGTCGGCCTGGACGACCTCGGCGAAAAGGGCAGCGTTCAGTTCCAGGTGATCGTCGACGGCCAGAAGAAGGCCGAAAGCCCGGTCATGCGGCCGAAGAAGACGCTCGACGTTGCCGTCGACATCACCGGCGCCAAGGAAGTGACGCTGCGTGTTCTCAACGGTGGCGACGGCTACGGCTGGGATCACGCCGTTTGGGGCCTGGCGCGGTTTATCGACGCGGGAACGAACGATCCGTTGGATGGCAATCGGTGAAGCGGCATCCTTGGTCTTCATCCAGCCCTGGCAGGGCGACACATTTTAGCCCATGGCGCAAGCCATGGGAGAAGTTGAGATTGCGATTTCCTGAGCCCCGTAGGGGCGACACAAGTTCTGTCGCCCCTGCGGGGCTCGAGAAAACCACGAATATTGTCACCCATGGCTTACGCCATGGGCTAATATGTACCGCCCCTGACGGGGCTCCGAAATTGTCACATGCCCTGAGACACACCATGATATTCATCGAGATACACACGCGGCTGGTTTGTTTGCTGGCCGCATTCCTGGTCAGTATCGGTTCCGCCACCGCGTGCGCCGCGCCCCGCATCTTCTGGGCGTCCGATCCGGTGCGCCCGGATGAGACGGTGCTGTTGCAGGGCAGCGGACTGGACCAGGCAACCGTGGAGATGGCCCGACTGGAGGACGCACCGGCGACGACGCCAGTTGCGGGCGGGAAGATCGAGAAATGGACGCCCGTGCCGGTGTTGCAGGGCAGCGAACAATCGCTCAAGTTTCTCGTGCCGGCGGCGTGGCCGATGGGCGTGTTCGCCTGCCGCGTCACGGCCGGCGGGGCGACGTCGGAACCGGTGATCCTCAACGCGCCGGACCCGTGGTGGGTGCAGGGCGACGAGGGCGAGTCGGCCAGCCCCGGCGGTTGGTTGCGGGTCATGGGCAAGTCGCTACGGTTTGGAGAGCGTGCCGCGGCCGTCCGGCTGGAGAACGAACAAGGCGAAGCGATCGCGTTGAAACCCGTCGCGGCCGATGGGTATTGCATCCGCATGGAACAGGCCAAGGACCTGAAACCGGGGTCGTACACGGTGCAGGTCCACAACGGCTTCGGCGGCAACGCCGCCTGGCGGCAGGCGGGCAAGGTGCAGGTGAAGCCCGTCCCGGTTGTTCCCGCAGACGTCTTCAGCGTACTGGAGATCTACGGTCCGGACGCGGTCAGGCAGATGCGCGCCTCGCTCGTGAAGTACACCCAGCCGCTGGACCGCACCGAAGGCATCCTGGCGGCGCTCAAGAAAGCCAAAGACAACGGCGGCGGAATCGTCTACTTCCCCGGCGGCCGCTACACCATCAAAGGCCCGCTGGTCGTTCCCGAACACACCATCCTCCGCGGCGAGGGCATGGGCGTGGTCACGCTCTGGTGGGGCACGGGTCACTTCAACCTCGACGGCGGCGGGCCGCAGGGCCGGGCCAGGGTCGATGAGCCCAAGCCGCCGCACACGCTCATTTACGGCCCGGATTTCGGCCTCGAGGACCTCAGCCTCTACCTGCCGCTGGAGTACGAGCAGGGAATCGTCGCCGACCGACGCTTGCGCATGCAGCGCGTGCGCGTGCGCATCGACCACTACTGGCTGGTGCAGGGCCGCGGCAACGGCACGGTGGCCCGGCTCGGCCGGAATTTCAGCGTGACCGACTGCGACATCCTGGCCAAAGGGGACGCGATCGTTCCCGGTCAGTACGGCGTCATCGCCCGCAACCGGGTCATGTCCAACAAGAGCAACAGCCCGATGGGCGGATCGCGCAACCTCATCGTCGAGGACAACCAGTTCGTCAGCATGGACCCGACGACGTACCAGAACATCTCCGGCTCCGGCCGCAACATCTACTATGCCCACAATCACCAGGAGAGCCTCTACGCGCAGCAGGCCGATTACTCGTTCACGTTCGACGCCGGCACCGGGGCTTACCTGGGCACGGTCGAGGCCAACGGCACAAAGATCACCCTGGCATCCGACCCGACTTACGCCAAGTGGGCACCCGAGAAGAGCGACCTGTGGAAGCGTTCCTGCGTCTGCATTCTCGACGGCCACGGCGCCGGCCAGTGGCGCGATGTGACCTCCAACCAGGGCCGCTCATGGGAAATCGATCGCCCGTTCGATCCCGTCCCCGATTCAACGTCGATCGTGTCCATCGTGCCGTTCAACGGCCGGGTGCTGATCGTCGGCAATCAGTTCGAGGATGCCAATTGGGTGAACGCCGGCTACGGCACATCCATCGACGTGGTGTGTGCCGAGAACAAACTGCTGCGCTGTGCCGACCTCATGAACTACGGCGTCCGCACGCCGGAGTTCTTCGAGCCTTCGTGGCACGTGCAGTATTTCGACAACCTGGTGAAAGAGGGCCAGACCCAGGTCGGCTCCCACGGCGGCGGGAACAAGTCCCAGCTTTACACCGGCCCGCTCACCTGCTGGGCCGTCCATCGCCGCCACACCATCGCCGCCGACAACAGCGGCAGCATCTCCATATCAGGCAACATCCGTGACGCAATCGTCGAAGGCTGCGTCCTGAAACATCCGCTGAGCACGGCCAAGGTCGACAAGGCCGCCTGCGGGGTGCTGTTCCGGAACAATACGTTCGAAGGCACGCCCTCACCGCGATACGCCGGCGATGGGATCAAGGATGCGCTGGCGCCGGCCGGCCAAAGCCAGCCGTGATTGGCGGAGTTTGAATGGAAGGAGACATCGTATGAAACAGCGGGCGTCAGACGTCGCGACAGGTGCGAACCATAACCCGGAAGATGCCGGCGACCTGAGCCGGCGGAGTTTCTGTCAGCTTTCCGCTCTGGCGGCCATGGCGGCCGGAGGTCTCGCGGGCGCGGCCGAAGCGCCGGCGGCATCCGCCATCGAGCGCATCTACATCATCCACTTCTCGCACACGGACTTCGGCTTCACCGACTTGCAGAGCGTCTGCCGCGAGCTGCAGGTGCGCTACCTCGACATCGCCGTGGATGCGGTGCTGGCGAGCATGGACGGGCCTGCGGAGCGGAAGTTCTACTGGACGGCCGAGTCGCTCGCGGCGGTGGACGACTGGTGGAATGCGGCCGGGGCGCCGCGCCGGGAACAGTTCCTCAAGGCCGTGCATAGCGGCCAGCTTGAGATCGCGGCCATGCCGTGCAACCAGACGCCATCCCTGAACGCCGCGCAGTGGCGAACGATGCTGCACTGGATCCCGGAGGACCTGTGGCAACAGTTGGCGCCCAAGGTCGCGGTTCAAAACGACGTCAACGGCTGCCCGCGGGCCGGGGCGGTGGCGCTGCTCGACCGGGGCATCAAGCACCTGTGCATGGGCATCAACGCCGACAGCGGCGGCCCGCCGTTCTACCGGCCATCGGCGTTCTGGTGGAAGATGCCGGATGGCCGGCGGCTGTTCGTGTGGCTCAACCTCAGCTATCCGGATGGCTATGACTTCTTCGAGAGCTCGCACTGGCGCCGCGGCCCGGTCCCGGGGGCGGCGGACACGCGCTATCGCCCGCCGCGCGCCGGCGATTTCTTCCGCACCGACGAGGCGTCGCTGCGGGCCTCGCAGGCGCAGTGCCTGCGGCGGCTGGCGCAGCTCAAACGCGAGGGTTATCCGCACGATGTGCTGACCATCTCGATGACCAGCCACTGGCGGATGGACAATGACCCGCCGTTCCTGCCGCTGGCCGACTTCGTCGCGGCGTGGAACAAGCTGGGGCTCAAGCCGGAACTCGTGTTCACCACCGCTTCCAAAGCCATGTCCGCCATGGAGCAGGCCGTCGGCGCGAACGTGCCGCAGCACGAAGGCGAGTTCACCGACTGGTGGGCCAACGGCACGGCCTCGGCCCCGCGCGAGGTCGCCGCCAGCCGGCTGGCCAAGCGCCATCTGGCGGCCGTGCAGTCGCCGCTCTGGGGCCCGCTCGACGCCGCCGCGATGCGCAAGCTCGACCTGCTCTACAAGGACCTCTGCCTGTTCGACGAGCACACCTGGGGTTCGAGCATGAGCGTCGCGCTGCCGTGGAGCCTGGACACGCAGGCGCAGTTCAACGAGAAGGCGGCGTTTGCCTACAAGCCGATGGCCCATGCCGAATGGCTCCTGTCGCAGCGGGCGCGGACACGGCTGCTGCGCGAGGGCGACGGGCTGATCGTCACCAATCCGGCCAGCGCTCCATTCAGCGGCTGGGTTCGGCTGATTGCCACATGCCTGCGCGGGGACTTCAAATCACTCGAACAACCCGGTGGCCCGCCGCTGGCACTGCACTTCGAGAATGGGATTCAGCCCTGGGGCCGCCCGCAGAAACCGGCCGACCTCACCCGCGAGGATGAGAGCGCCACATTCTCCGACAACGCGAGCAACCAGGTGGCGAAGTTCTGGATCGAGAGACTCGACGGCGGCAGCTTTGTGAAGCTTCGCCTCAGCGAAACGGCCGCGCCGGACAGACCGGCCGAAGCCGCGCCCAACGTGACGCCGGACGCCAACGGCTGGCCGGCGTCGGCACAGTGGCCCGGTATGAAGAAGTCGCTGTTCCTGCCGGGTCTGGGCGATTTCGTGGCGGTCAGAGTCAACGCGTTCGCCCCGCGTTGGACGCTACACGACATGGCCGGTTCCGGCCAGGCTCGCCGCGACCAGTTACGCACGGAGGCAGTGCAGGAGATCCGGGCCACGTCGGATGGCAAGACAACTGTCGCCGAAACGCCGCACACGCTGGTCTTCACCCAGGCGATCAATCATCCGCGTCTGAAGTGGGCCACGCGCAAGCTGGAACTCTGGAAGCGCCAGCCCCGCGCCCGTCTGACGCTGCGGCTGTATCGCCTTTCCTCGGCCGATCCGGAAGCGTTTTTCACGGAATTCCCTTTGCCGTGCCAGGGTACGCTGCCCCGGCTGAGCTGCGGCGGCATGCCTTTCACGCCCTACACCGACCAGATCCCCGGCAGTTGCCGTGATTACTTCACGATCGACGGCCGGGCCCATTACGCCACGCCCGATGGCCACTGGCTCTGGGTCACCCGCGACGCCCCGCTGATGACCCTGGGCGCCCCGCAGGTCTGGACCCGCCGCACCACGCCCCCGGCCGACACCCATCGCGTGCTGTCGATGCTCTTCAACAACTTCTGGTACACCAACTTCGTCGCCGACGAGCACGGCGCCATGGAATTCCAGTTCGACCTGATCTGGCGAGAGAAACTCACCGACGACGAGCCCGCGGCACTGGCCGAGGCGCTGGCCACTGAGCCCGTGGTCTTGATCAACGACGGGACGAAGGATCATCCGATTGTGATGGAGCGGTTGTTCCGGCCGTAGGGCCAGCCCCGGAAGGGCGATAGATGTTAGCCCACGGCGCAAGCCGTGGGAAGACGGGACGGAAAGAACGTGGACGAAAAGAACGGGACGAAAAGAATGACGAAAAGAATGATGAGCCCCGAAGGGGCGAAGGAAGCGTTCTTCCGCCCCTTCGGGGCTGGTGATTCCTCCCACGTATTTCCCCACGGCTTGCGCCGTGGGCTAATATGTACCGCCCCTCCGGGGCTCGGACGATACCAACGCCGAGTTCTCCGATGACTTTCCGCCAGTATTGCTTTTGCCCCGGCCGTCGCTAGAATGCCCGGCTCGTTTCAAAAAGGAAGCATGGTACAAGATGCGTAAGCCCGATTCGCACCGTGAACGCCGCGACCGTTCGGAGAAGTTCCAGACCTTCACCCGTCCCAAGACGAAGGTCACCCGAGTAGCCGAGAGCGGCAAGATTTACATCGACTACAAGGACACGGAGACACTCCGGCGGCTGCTCACCGGCAACGGCAAGATGCTCTCCCGCAAGCGCACCGGCATCTGTGCCATGGAACAGCGCATGGTCGCCCGGGCCGTCAAGCAGGCCCGGTTCATGGCCCTGCTCCCGTATGCCTCGACGTCGTTCTGAGTCTTCATCAGCATCGTACTTTCCCGATGGAACAACCCGCGCCGATCGTGGTAGATGGTAGTAACCACGGAGACGCTGCATGAAGTTCTCTGCAATTGGCTGTTACGTCCTCCTTGCCGCCGGTGTCGCCGCCTCGGCCGCGGACCAGCCGCAATTCGGGCAGCGCTTCACGCGCAACATGGCCAGCACCGAAAGGAATCTGCCCGATTCCTTCGACCTGTCCTCGGGGAAGAATGTCGCCTGGGTCGCCGAGCTTGGCACGCAGACTTGGTCCACGCCGACCATCGGCTCCGGCCGGGTGCTGGTCACCACCAACAACGCCAACCCGCGCGACCCCAAACACAAGGGCGATCGCGGCGTGCTCATGTGCTTCGACGAGAAAACTGGCCAGTTCCAGTGGCAACTTGTGGTGCCCAAGCTCGAAGAGGACGATTTCTTCGACTGGCCCAACGTCGGCATGTGCTCCCCGGCAACGATCGAGGGACAACGTGCGTACGTCGTCACCAACCGCGGCGAGGTCGTCTGCGTGACCCTGGACGGGCTCGCCAAGGGCAACATCGGCCCGTTCAAGGATGAAGGCCGGCACATGACCCGCCCCAGCGAGCCGGCGCTGGAACCGGGACCGCTGGATGCCGACATCGTCTGGCTTTACGACATCCGCAACGAACTGAAACTGCACCAGCACGACTCGGCCCACGGCTCGGTCCTGATCGACGGCGACTTCCTCTACATCAACACTTCCAACGGCGTCGACCGCACGCACAAAGCACTGCCCACGCCCGATGCGCCGGGGCTGATCGTGCTCGACAAGCGAACGGGCAAACTCGTCGCCAAAGAGGATGAATCCATCGGGCGCGATGTGATTCACTGCACCTGGTCGAGCCCGTCGCTGGGCGAAATCAATGGCCGGCGGCTGGTCTTCTTCATCGGCGGCAACGGGGTGTGTTACGCCTTCGATGCGCTGAAGGACACACCGCCGGCGGGCGAGGTCAAGCTGATGAAGGCCGTGTGGAAGTTCGACTGCGACCCGACCGCGCCCAAGCAGAACATCCACGCCTACACCGGCAATCGCAAGGAAAGCGCCAGCAACTCGTATGGCATGCCCGTGTTCGCCGATGGCCGGGTGTATCTGATCGCCGGTGGCGACGTGTTCTGGGGCAAGCGGCAGAGCTGGATGAAGTGCGTCGATGCCGCAAAAACCGGCGACATCACGCAGGGCGGGCTGGTGTGGCAGTATGAGATTCCTACGCATAGCCTATGTACGCCGGCGGTGGCGGATGGTCTGGCGTACATGACCGACTGCGCGAAAATGGTGCATTGCATCGACGCGGCCACCGGGAAGGTGATCTGGACGCACAAGACCAACGGCGAAATCTGGGCCTGCCCGCTGGTGGCCGACGGCAAGGTGTATGTCGGCACGCGGAAGGGCGACTTCTGGATCCTCGCGGCCGGCCGGGAGAAGAAGGTCCTCGCCCAGATCGACATCAACGAGCCGATGAACGGCAGCGTAACTGCGGCCAACGGGACAGTGTATGTGACGACGATGAGCCGGCTGATTGCGTTGCGGCGGTAGACTGCTCACGTTTGGAGTTCACGCTTTAGCGTGTCTTGCCGAGTCAACCCTACAGACACTCAAACGCGTGAACTCCAAACAGGCTGCCGGCAGCTTCTCGGAGATCCTCCGGAATCAATCGGGTTTTCCCTTTGCCTTTTCCAGATACTCCGGTAACAATTCACAAAGGATTACGCTGCATGGAGAATGATGTTTCATGGCAGGTGCTCCGCCGAATTCTGCAGCAATGGGCAGGATCATCGGCGGAGCTCGAAGAGGTGAGA
>JBIOJL010000213.1:0-10552 GCA_044450885.1 Tepidisphaerales bacterium | reverse complement strand
TTGCGGGGCCATACCCGCGACGCTGATCGAGTCGGAGTTGTTCGGATACCGCCGCGGGGCGTTCACGGGCGCCGTCAAGGACAAGGTGGGCTATTTCGAGGCGGCCAACGGCGGCACGCTCTTTCTCGACGAGTTGTCGACGCTGCCGCCGGCGGTGCAGAGTTCGCTGCTGCGGGTGATCGAGGAGCGCGTGGTGGTGCCGGTGGGCGACACGCAGCCGCGGCAGATCGACGTGCGGATCATCGGCGCCTCCAACCGGGATCTGGAACAGATGGTGCAGAACGGGGAGTTCCGCGAGGATCTGCTGTACCGGCTCAACGTGGTGAAACTGCAGCTTCCGCCGCTGCGGCATCGCAAAGAGGACATTCCGCTGCTGGTGTCACACTTTGTGGACAAGTACATGCGTGCCATGAACAAGCGCGTCATGGGCATCACCAACGGCGCCATGCGGGCGATCCTCGGGCACGAATGGCGGGGGAACGTGCGGGAACTGGAAAACGTGATCGAGCGGGCCATCATTTTCGCCGAGGGCCGGCAGATCAGCATCCAGGACATGCCGTTTGCCACGCAGGGAATCACGGACGAAGCGGGCGAGGATCTGAAGGAGGCATTGCGGCAATTCGAACGGCAGCACATCCTGAGCAGCCTCCGACGGCACAACTACGACAAGGCCGAGACGGCCAAGCACCTGGCGATCGGCATGTCGAGCCTGTACCGGAAGATGGACGAGCTGGACATTTCCAAGAACGTGGGGGAGGAGGAAGGCTCCGGCGGAAACGTTACCTGATGGGTCCGCACGTCCCTGCCCCGTGTCACGGGAAAGCTCCGCGGATCTAGCCCCTCATCCGCTTAACGAGGGTTTGCCAGTTCCGGCAGGACCAATCAAGCGACTGAGGTATCTGAGGCTCTACTGCCTGTCCCTTGCACGTCTGGGCCAGCTTCCTTGCGGCATCCGCTGCCGTTCTGTCGTGTTGTTGCCTGGGGCCTTCCCTCGACTCGGCGGTCGTGCCGGTCAAGAGAAATTCAATCCAGTTCTCAAGGCGATCCTTGGCGAACGCGAAAACCACCTGGTCAAATTCCTCTTTCGTGATCCCTTCTTGCTGTGCGACAGTCCGAAATTCCTCCTTCAACCTCTCGCCATCAACCATGTCGTGGTCCATATCCGCCCAGACCATCAGGGTTGTGCCGCCACCCATTGCCAAACAGTTCCGCAACTCGCCAGGCATTCTAGCGATTAGTTCCTTTCTCCCGCCACAATCCACGGCGCGAATGATGTTGTTCCCCTTCCAAGGGCGGATCCAGGCGGGATCAAGTGCCTTCAAGAGCGAGCGAATGAAGATCGGGTCAATGCTGCGTCCCTTCTTACCTTCGTGAAGGCAAACGATTTGAGTGCGGCTAGCCACGGATCCACCCCCTAGCAACGGCCTCGCCCGCGCTCAGCCCCGCTGGAACATTCAATGGGCCGATGCGAGTCGGTGAGGAGTGATTGTCTCGCCAAAGATAGCGTCCAAAAATATCGCCAGCGCTGTTGAGCACTTCCGGATGGTGAGAAATGAGAATCGCTTGATGCTGCTCATCGAGCAATTCGCGGAGCAACAGCACCCAAGGCTGAAGTTCCGGGAGACCCACGAAGTTGTCTGGCTCATCAATCAAGATGGTTTGTGCCGCTCCCGTGGCCAGGGCGGCCCGAACCATGTAGAGTCCCACGAGAGCCTTCTCGCCGTCAGAAAGCTGATCGAAGAACAGAACATTTGCATCGCGGCCATTTGATCCTTCAAATCGGAGTTGTAGTGCCTTGGTGTTCAAGCCCACATCCACAAGGCGGAAGGACTTGAAGTCAGGCCACACGTCCCGCAAGGAATCCCGCAAGGAATCCGTCCACGCCTGTTCCTGGGACAGGGAGCGAAACCATGAGATGAGGTTGCCCAAATAGAGATCGGGATGTCCGGATTCCCCCTTGCTTTCCTTCTCAATGCCACGCGGGTTTGGTCGCAGGATCAATAGTTTGGAGAGAGCCTCTTGAAGAATCGCGATTTCGCGTCGGCTTCCAGTCGGCTGAATCGACGCGAGCGCGGCCTGCCGCCAATCCAATGGGAAACCCGTCGGGGTGCCGTCCGCCCTTTGAAACCGCACTCCATCAAGATCCCGCTCGAAAATATTCCGAGCGTCGCACGTCGCTCTTTCTCGTACAATCCGGGGTTTCTTGTCGCTGGCGACTTGCTCGATATGAAGCAGGTATTCAAAGGAATGCCCTTCAGCCGTCACGCCCAATTCGAATTCCTGAACCGTGCTTTCCTGCCAGTTGGTGAATTCGAGGCGGGGGATGTCGCGTTCGCCATCCCCCCCGAGGTAACCTTCGCCGGTGGCGAGATCCCGGATCAGCCTGAGCACATCAAACACAGAACTCTTGCCCGCTCCGTTGGGGCCGCACAGGACACCGAAGGAGTTGAATTCAGCCTTGAAGGCGACAAGGCAACGGAAGTTATTAGCATAGAGCCCGGTTATCATGGAATGATGGTACAAGTGTTCATGCGTGCGTCAATCAGAGCGTACTCGCGAAAGACTTGCCTTGAGTGAAGCTGAATGCCATGAGCGTCCCTTGACAAGCTACGAGGATCGTCTACCTAATAGCCGGATCACCGAGACGGGACTGACGGTGCGGGCGGCGTTGGACATCGCTCGCAAGGAAACTGGAATTGAGGTTGGCGATGAGTAACGGCCGCGGGTCAAGTGCAAACCGGCGAAACTCCACGGCGAGTGGAACCACGCCATCCACCCCAGGCGAAGACTGCCCGACGAACTGTCGTGTTGCCGCTCCTGAATCCAGGGAGGCCGGCCGTTCAATGTCCCGCGACTGCCGGAGGGGTGCCAATGGGCGCTAGCCGTTCTTACGCTCGCGAAGCCGTGCTCCTCATGCTGATGCTGGCCGGCCCGCTCGCGGCACAACCCGTCACACGGCCCGCCCCCGGACAACCCGCGGCAATGCAACACACGACCACGCGACCCACGGCCCAGCCGGTGAGTTACCTGACCATGCAGACCGACGCGGAGAACTGCCTCTCCTGCCACCGCTTCCGCGGCCTCAGCCGGATCGATCCGGCAACCGGCGCGTTGCGCCTGTTCTTCTGCAACGCCGACTACTACGCGCTGCGCACGGGCCCGCACGCCCGGCTGCGCTGCACGGCCTGCCACGAATCCAGGGAAGTCCGCGTCATCCCCCACCAGGTGAAGACGCCGGTGGACTGCACGCGGGCCTGTCACATCGTGCCGTCCAGCGGCGTGGAGATTCTCTTCAGCCATCAGCGGATGAAGGACAGCCTCGAACGCAGCGTCCACGCCACCGCCAAGCTCCAGGCGCTGAAATTCGACCAGCCGCTGCTGCGGCCGGGGCAATCGGTCTGCCTCTTTTGCCACAACCAGCCGTCCTACGGCGGACTCGACGACATCCCGCGCCCGATCGGGCACGCCGAAGTTACCTCGCGTTGCGACTCGTGCCACGGCGAGCAGATGCCGGCCGACACTTCGTATTACGCCCACCATGTGACCACGCGGCTGGCGCCGGCCCAGCCGATCCGCCAGCTTGCCGAAACCTGTGCGGTCTGTCACAGCGACCCCAAGATCATCCCCCAGATCGGCAGCCACGGCAGCCACGATACCATCGCCAGCTATCTGCACAGCTTCCATGGCAAGGCCAAAATGCTGGGCAGCAGACAGACCGCAGCCTGCCTCGACTGCCACGCGTCGCAGGAGGGCGATGTCCACCTGATGCGGCCCAAGTCCGACCCGGCGTCCTCGATCAACCAGGCCCGACTCCCGACCACCTGCCGCACGTCGCAGTGTCACACCGGCGCGCCGCCCGGCATGAGCCAGGCGGCCGTCCATCTGAATCTCGACCTGCACGCGCGCTCGCTGGAGTTCTATCTCGCCGCCATGTTCGTCGCCCTGACGGCCGGCACCCTGGCCGTCTTCTTCATCCTCATCATCCTCGATCTCTTCAACACCGTTGTCCGGCCGCACGACCGCGAGCACGAGCGTCTCGTCGCGCTGGCCCGCAAGCTTCAAGACACCCCCGCGGCCCGCGGCCGCCTGACGCGCATGAGTCCCTTTCAGCGCGTGCAGCACTGGCTGCTGGCCGTCACCTTCATCCTGCTCTCGGCCACGGGCATGCCGATCAAGTTTGCGGACGAGCCGTGGGCTGCGTGGTTGATGACGGTGTTCCACGGCCTGCCGATCGCGCGGCTGATTCACCGCGTCTGCGGCGTGCTCCTGATCGCGGTGTTCGTGTTCCACCTTGTCTACATTATGTTCGCGTTCATCAAGCGGGTACGTACGGCCAGGGCGACCGGCGACCGTGAGCCGATCTGGCGCATGGCGCTGAACTCGCCGATGATGATGACGCCCAGGGACGCAATCCAGTTCTTCCAGTTGTTCGCCTATCTTCTGTTCCTTCGGAAACATCGCCCGCACTTCGGCCATTTCAATGTCATGCAGAAGTTCGAGTACTGGGCGGTGTTCTGGGGCATCCCGGTGATGGGTCTGAGCGGCCTGGTGCTCTGGGGCGCGGCCAGCGTATCCGAGTACGCCTCCGGCCGGGCGCTCAATTTTGCCTTTATCGTCCATTCCGATGAAGCCTATCTGGCGTTCACCTACATCGCGGTGGTGCATATCTTCTCCATCATCCTGACCCCGGCCGTGTTCCCGGTTTCGCCCGGCACGCTGACCGGGCAGGTGCCGCCCGAAGAACTGGTGGAAGGCCACCTCGGCGAGGTCGAAGCCCTCGCGGTAACACACGGCATCGTGCTGGACGCCGAGGGGCCGCGCCGCCCGTGGATCGTCCGCCTGGCCAGGAGCTTCGCCCGGCGCGTCTACTCCGCGGGCCTGCTGGTGGCGTGCGCGGTGATCGGCTTCGTCTCGATCAGCTTCCTCATGCACCTGCTGTTCAGCCGGCAGACGGCGCCGGTCGAGATCCGCGAGATCCCCAAGACTCTCGACGCCCGGGTGCTGCTGGCGTCGCAGACCCACGAAGCCGGGTCCGGCCGCGACGAAGTTCCCCCGCGCGGCCCGCTGGCCCACTTCCACCAGATTCCCAATTGGTTCAACCCGGATTCGGGGAACAACTGCACGACCTCCGGCTGCCACGAACCGGTGCCCCACGGCAAGCGGATCGAGGTCCGCGCGTTCCTCAACATGCATGCGACGTTCGTGGATTGCACCGTCTGCCATGCGGAGGAAGCAGCGAAGGGCGGGACGCCCCAGTGGTTCAGTCTGCCCGGGCGCGAACCCCGGGGAACGCCGGCGGTTCTGCAACTGGCCGGCATGCTGGAGAATCCGGATGAGCTGGCCCGAGATCCGCGCGGCGTCGCCGATCGGCTCGTTCCCCTGTTGGGCCGGGCCGTGGATGAATCGGGCGGCAGCCGCCAGCTTCGTGGCTGGCTGCTGCGGCTGCAGACGGCGTATCCGCAGAGCGAACCCTGGAACAAGGTCCTGAGCGATATGGCCAACGAGCGCACGGGCATCCGCGCCCACGTGCATGGCGAGTATTCCGCCAAGATCGGCCTGTTTGCCGACGGCAGGCTGCTGGGCTCGCCTACGCCCGCGCAATCCGACGCGCTTCGCGAGTTGAAGGCCGGCAAGCCGGGCAAGCCCATCAAGGCCATCATCGACACGCTCCACAAAGGCATCGCGCCCAAAGGCGCGTTGTGTGTTCCGTGCCATTCCCAGGGCACGGGACTGGTCGACTTCAAGGCCCTCGGTTATCCGCCCGCTCGTGTCAAGTCGCTGCATGACAGCGCCGTGGTCAGGCAGATCCTCAGCATCGAGCAGGGCATGCCGTTCTACCTGCCTAACATTCAGGAGTGACGCGATGGTTTCCGAGAACACCAACCCGATATCGTGGCAGCGGCGTCTCGCTGCTGTGGTCTCGGGTTTTCCCGCTATTCTGGTGGTGCTGGCAATGGCCGCCGCCGCGCTGGCCGTGGAGCCGGTCCCCGAGGCCAATCGCATACCGGCCACAATCGCCCGCACGCTGGCCGCTCCCGCCGATGACCCCATGCATATGCCCACGGACGTGGCGCTGGACCGCGCCGGCCGGGTATTCGTCGCGGATGGCGCCAACGACCGCATCGTGGTCTTTCGTGCCGACGGCACGTTCGACCGGTCCATCAGGAAGATCGGCGACGAGAAGCTCAGCCGCCCGGTCGGCCTGTGCGTGGACGCAACCGATCGGCTGTGGATTGCCGATTCCGGCAATCATCGCATACTGGTCGCGACATCCGACGGGCGTCTGGAGACTCGCATTGACGCGCCCGCTCCCGAAAACGGGCGGCCATTCAAACCGACCGGCGTCGCGGTCACGCCGGACGGCCGGCGGGCCTACTTCACCGACAACGACAATCATCGCATCGGCATCCGCGACAACCAGACGGGCGCCATCACCTTCATGGGCAAGTTCGGCGAGGGCCTGGGCCAGTTTCGCTGGCCGTTCATGGTGGCGATCGCGCCGGATGGGTATGTCTACATCACCGAGGCCATCGGAGCCCGCGCCCAGCGGCTGAGCCCGACGGACCGGTGGGCGGGACAAGTGGGCCGCTGGGGCGTCGAACTCGGGCAGGTCTACCGTCCCAAAGGCATCGTGGTGGACGGCCAGGGACGGAGCTACATTGGCGATTCCACGTTGTGCGTCGTGCAGGTCTTCGCACCCCTCGGCGGCGTCGTCGGCGTGTTCACGGACCCGACGGGCCGGCCCTTCAAGTTCCAATATCCCATGGGCATGGCCTTTGGCCCCGATGGCCGGCTTTACGTTGTGGAGATGGTGGCGAACCGGGTGGCCATCGTCAACCTGCCGCCCGGCTTTGCCCCGGCGGCGCCATCGACGCAACCGGCGACGCGGTCGAGTCCGTGATCGCGCCTGCAAGGCAGATTAAACACGAAGGCACGAAGCGGGGTTCGGTATGCGTGGGCGATTCGCGGCATCGCGTCGAGCGCCGGAAACGGCTCTGTGGCCACTGTGTTTCAATCTGTACGGGGAAGAAGTTTCAACACAGAGATCCTGTCGGCGGTTGCTGTACGCATCCCGTGTGGCTTGCGGGATGCACTATTCTTTGAGCACGGCCATGAATGTCAAGCAGCCCGCGCTCCTTCATCGGGCTTGCGTCACTTGCCACCGCCGCGCGCGCAGTCGAGCCATTGGCGCATCATCGCATCGACCTCAAGCGCCTGCGCTTCCGTGCAGCGAAGTTCGGCATCCACTGCATCCCGCGTGACGAACCTGCCACGGGTTATCTTCAGCCGATGGCTGTCCGCTTTGATGCGAACCAATGAGAAAGACCTGACGTTGGCCCAGGAGGTGGGTCGATAATAGACCGCATTGAGGTCAGCGATCGCCCCTTCGCGAACCTGCCGCATGGCGATGCGAAAGCGGCGGTCGTGTATCCACAAAAGCCAGGTGGCAATGGCCGCCAGCGGGAACCAGATGAGGAATTGAGTCATTCCGATGAAGCCTTGCCGCACCGCAACCATAAGACAGACCGCGGCAAACAGGGGAACGAGCCAGCTATTTGCCCCTGCGATTTCCCGGACCACCGAAGGCCCTGCCAGGTCGTCATATTGCACGCAGCCACGATCGTTCAGCCGGACTTGGATCAAGCCAGGATGGTTCGAGTTCCACCGCCGTGCCAACGCATAGAGGGTCGTCAACAGCCCCAACACCCAGAAACAGCCGAGGTAATCCCAACCGCCGACCACCCACATCTGGCGCAACAGCATCAACCCCCAAATCACGGGTGCAACCAACACCCAGACCAGTCGCGAGCTTTTTGCGTTCGCGGGACTCGCATGACCGCCGCGGCCGAATCCGTACAGGATCAGTTCCGACTGATCGTACACCCGACCGCATTCCGGACATGTGCCCTCACCGGGCAAACCGCGGAGCGAGTACCCGCAGTTCGGACAGACGACGGTCGACAATGATGTGGGCGGACGGACCTCGTCCAGCCGCCGCACCTCGCTCGGGTTGTGGTTTGACGGTTGATTCATTGGCTGATCCCAGCCCTGCGCAGCACACGAGCAGCCCGCATTGTACCTCCTCCCACAATCACTTGCACGCCCACGGGTGTACGACCGTTTTCGTTGGGCGTGCCCACAAATCCGGGAGGGCCGTGCTCCTGCACGGCCGGGTGCGGTCACCCGGCGAAGCGGCCGCAGGGGACTGCGGCCCTCCCGGGAAAATGGTCACGCCCTTTTTGTTGGGCCGGGCGCCTCCCCGCAGCCGCGTAGCGGCGCCAGTGAATAGCCAGGGGTGAAACCGGTGAAACCCCTGGAAACCTGGATCAGAGTGCGGCCAGCCCCGAAGGGGCGACGGTGCCGCGGTCAGTAAATATTATTCACAGTTTATAATTGCATTCACGTTCGTACTATGGTATAATACCCGGCGATGTTCGCTCTTTAACAAGTAGACCCGTCGGCCTCGACCCCTTCGTGCGTCTTTGTGCAACTTCGCGGGCCATCCTCATCGCCCACTGGCAACTGACAACTGGAAACTACCTGCGAAACGGGACCATTCGGGACGTGTTTGGGACGCCCTTTGGACCCGAAAAGGACCCGGTTTTTCAGACCGTACCCAACCACCTTGCATGCCGTAAGCAACTGTAATGTAACAACTTACGCCGCAAATCCCGGAACCACCAACGCCCGGACAACTTTTTTTCAGGCGTGAAACGGTTGGCCGCACTCCGGGCAGCGGGACAGGCGTGGGCCGGTGGCCTGGTGATCGAGTGTATGTGAACGAACCACCTTCTCCTCGATCACCGATTGCCGTTGTCTTCCACTGACCACGGACCACCGACTACTGATTCCGCCCCGGCGGCGGTATCAACGCATCCCGGATCGGTTCCACCCACTTCTTCCCGTTGATGTCGTAGACGATGAAGTCGCCGTCAAACTGCCAGTAGCCCCAGGCCCAGCCGCGCTTCTCGGCCTCTCTCGCCACGAAGCTCGTCCAGCGGACACGGGCGGACATCTCGGCCTTGTCGTAGGCGCCGAACTCGCCCAGATAGACCGGCCGGTTCTGCTTCGCCGCCCAGGCGGCCGCCTTGTCGAAGTCCTTGGTTACGGCCGCCTTGTCCTTGTCGGTCCCATCCCACGGCACACCAATCTTGTCCCCTTTGCCGGCCCAGGATGCGCCCTGGTGGGTGAAGTCGAACGGGCTGTAATAGTGAACCGTCACGATGAGGTTCCGATCCTGCTCGGGCAGGACGAGCTTGTCGAGTTGGTTGATGTTGTTCCACTGGGCGGGGCCGATGATCACCGCCCGCGTGGGGTTGGTCTTGCGGATCACGGCCAGCGCATCGGCCAGGTACTGGTTCCACAATTCCGGCGTCAGCGTGCCGTTGGGCTCGTTGAGGATTTCGAACACCACGTCGTCGGCCTGGTCCTTGTAGCGCTCGGCGATCTGGCCCCACATGGTCAGAAACCTGGCCTTGTTGGCGGCCGGGTCCTTGGCCATGGCTTGGAACTCGTGGAAATCGAGGATCACCATCAGCTTGTTGGCGCGGGTCTGCTCGATGACCCAGTCCATGGTCTTGAGATAGTTCTCGCCGATCTGGTCGCCCTGGCCGCGCGGGGCATCGCGGAACGGATGCAGCGGAATGCGCACATGCGTAAACCCGGCCTCGTGGATCAGCTTGAAATGCTCGGGCTGAAAGCGCGCCCTGGCGCGGTCCTTCCACAGGGGATCGTAGCCGATGACGTTCACGCCGCGGCCGAGGCGCTTGGCGATGGCGAAAACGCCCTCGGTTTCGGCGGCCCGCGCGGCGGGACCGACACCGGCGATGACGGCGGCCAGGAACACGGTCAACACGCCACATTTCAAGGCCCAGCGGTTTCGGCTCGGTTTCATGGTGCTGCTCCAGGTTCGGTTTGCGTACCGGTCTTCCACCGCTACGTACCGCGCGTAGGCGCTGGCGTTTGGGGCCGGACCGATGGGCGCGATCATTTGACAGAGCGTCGGGGTACCGACACGACACAGGCGAGACGCCTGTGCTACGAAATGCGGATTCCTGGAAGAATGATCACGCCCGACCGATGGAAGTCGTCGCGCAGTATCGAACCGAACAGGCTTAATCGGCTGATTCCATGGCGCTGGCAGAAGCCACCGATTTGGTTCCGGTCAAGCTTAATGCCATGATGACTCATGTGCGCATTGTATCCCGTCGCGATTCACCTCGAAACCCCGGCCACTCTGGAACAATTGAACTTGAACCCTTGAACCGTACTGACCCGCGCCGACCACAACACGCCCCGTCTCCCCCAAGTACCACCCATCATGAAACACCTCATGCCGTTTCTCGCACTCTTCTCCCTCTCCGCCCTGGCTGAACTCCCTTCACCCCCGGCCAACATGCTCGAATGGCCGCTTCCCTGGAACGACACCACGCCCGGCCTGATGTCGGCCGAGTCGCTCATCGCCAAGCCGGCCGGGAAGGATGGGTTTGTCGTCGCGCGGGATGGGCACTTCTATTCCGGGCAGACGCGCGTCCGCTTCTGGGGCGTCAAC
>JBIOJL010000212.1:0-10565 GCA_044450885.1 Tepidisphaerales bacterium | reverse complement strand
GGTTCGGCGGCGGCTCCGGGGGTCTCTACTCATCGCACTCTGGCGGCGGCGGTGGCTCCGTGAGTTTCGTCGCGCTCGTGGTCACTATCGTCGTGGTGGTCATCCTCATCGCGGCCGCGAAGCAGGCGCAGGCCAGCTTCCAGGAGCGCGTGATCCGCGACGCGGGCGAGCGCCGCGACGTGCAGGACCACGCCGAGGCCGTCGAGGCGATTACGGCATCCGACCCCGGCTTCGATCGCGAGGCCTTCATCGCCCGCATGCGCCGGGCCTTTGACCTGATCCAGCAGGCGTGGTCCGCGCAGGATCTGTCGCGCGTCCGCGCGTTCATCTCCGACGGCGTCCACGAGCGGTTCTCGCTGCAGTTTGAAGAGCAGAAGCTGATGGGCTATCGCAACATCACGGTGCTCAAGGGCATCCACCGCTCGCTGATCGTGGATGCGCAGTTTGACGAGGTGTTCGAGACGGTGACAGTGGTGTTCGAGGCGTCGGTGACGGACTATCGCCAGTCCCTGGCTACCGGGCAGAAGATCTCCGGCAGCGCCGGCCCGCCGCAGTTCAGCGAATACTGGTCGTTTCTCCGCCGGCGCGGCGCCAAGACGCTGCACGAGCATCCCGGGCTGGTCGAAGGCAACTGCCCCAATTGCGGGGCGGCCATCGAACTGAACCAGAATGCCAACTGCACGCACTGCGGCGCCGTGCTGCGTTCGGGCGAGCACGACTGGGTGCTTTGCGAGATCACGCAGGAGTCGGAGTGGACGCCCGGCCGCAGGCAAACGGTGCCGGGTCTGGCGGTGTTGCAGCAGCGCGATCCGGGCTTCAGCCGCCAGCACATCGAAGACCTGGCGTCGGTCGTCTTCTGGCGCAAGGCGATGGCGGAACTCAAGGGCGACGTGGCGTACCTGAGGAAGATGGCCAGCGACGAGTTGTGCGGGCGTTATGCGGCGGGGATGTCGGCCGGCGGCTCAAGGGCGATCTACGCCGATTGTGCGATCGGCTCGGTGGATGCGCTGGCCGTGGGCGGCGATGAGCAGCGGGACCGGGCGCTGGTGCAGGTGGTGTGGGAGGGGCAGCGGTTCGTCATCGCGGGCGAGCGGATCGAGAAGACCGATCATCGCGCCGTGCAGCGGACGATGCTGGTGTTGGAGCGAAGACGCGGCCTGGCCAGCGCGCCGCAGGCCGGGGTGAACTCGGCCCACTGTCCGCGTTGCGGAGGCCCGCAGGGCGCGACGACCTCAAACGCGTGCGAGTTTTGCGGCACGGTGCTGAACGACGGCTCGGCGGGCTGGGTGCTGACGGATCTCGTGCCGGCCGCATCGCAAGCGGCGCTGCAACTGTTGCGGAGCCTTCAGGAACATGCGGAACCTGCGCCGCTGCCAAGGCCGCGACGCGGCGGGCTGCTGTCGTGGGTGGTGGGCGTGGTGGTGGCCGACGGAGTGGTGAGCCCGGAAGAGCGCGAGATGTTGCGCGAACTGGCGACGCGGCGGAAGATCCCGCAGCAGGCGGTCGACGCCATGCTGGCGGCGGCGCTGGCCGGGCAGTTGGAGAGCATCTCGCCGGTGGATCAGGCCGAGGCCCGGGAGTGGCTGAGCGCGATGATCGAAGCGGCGCTGGCCGACGGCAAGGTCACGGATGAGGAGTGGATGGTTCTGCGGCGCATGGCCGGGAGGGCCGGGTTGTCGGAGAGTGCGCTGCAGGAAATGGTCCGCGGCACGCGCCGCAGGGTTTATCGGTCCGCGTGGGGCAGCCTGACCGGTACGCGCGTTACAGATTCACATTCGCCGGGCGGAGAACACGAAAAATAGACGACCTGTGCCGCCTGTGCGGTTCAGGACTCTTCCAACGCTTCCGATGCCTGTAATGGGTCGGCAAGAGCCGGGCGTGACCAGTTCGGGGAGGGCCGCAGTCCTCTGCGGCCGTTTCGCCGGCCGACCGCTTTCGGCCGTGCAGGAGCACGGCCCTCCCAGATTCGTGGTCAAGCCGGCAAGAGCCCATCCCATCGCCCCAAACGCTGTTGGAGGAGTTATGGCGCAGGAGAAACGCGATCGGCAGTTGGACCGGAACGGCAGGCGTGTCGAGAGTTGTCCGAAGGACAGCCAGACTGACAAGGGCCAGACGTACACGGCCGCCACCACTGCAAGTTGGGAGGATTCCGACGATCGCGAGCCGGAGCGGTGGGATGGGCTTTCATAAGTGCTGAGTCCTGAGTGCTGAGTGCTGGGTGCTGAGCGTGCTGAGTCCTGAGTTGTCCTGAGTGCTGAACGGTATCCTATGCTTTTCGGCCGAATATGATACCATAGCGCGCCATGGTCAGGGCTGCACAACCGCACGGATTGAGTTTTCACGACTACCATCGCACTGTGATTGGCTATCACGGTACGACTGCGGACATTGCCGGGCGGCTTGTCGATGGAGAGCCCTTCACGCTTAGCAACAATGACGACGACTGGTTCGGCAGCGGCATCTATTTCTGGGAGTACGCTCCCAAGCAAGCATGGTGGTGGGCGGCGGACTTTAAGAGACACGATCATCCGGCGGTGGTGGGAGCCGTAATCCGTCTGGGGCACTGCTTCGACCTGCTCGATCCGGCCAACGTCGAAACGCTGAAGCAATTTCATGCTGACGCGACCGCCAAATGGAACGAACAAGGCTTTGAGATTCCAGCCAATGGCAACCAGCACAAGAAGCTGGATTGTGCGATCTTCAACCTATACTATGATAGTCAGAAGAGCCCTGCGATTGAAACCGCGAGGGCGGTTTACGTGCCGACCGGATCCGCAAAGCGCGTCTGGTCAAGGAGTTGGATCTATGAGCAAGCCCACATCCAAGTCTGCGTGCGGGCGCCGAAGAACATCCTTGCCGTGTGGCGAGTCCGCCGTGACGGCCACTACGGGAAAGATCCTGAGTAGCACAATGCAGACAGCAAACGGCGGCAAATACAGTGCGGCCGTGAAGCGACTCCGAAAGATGTCTGGGCCGCAGTTCAAAGCCACGTTGGTGCGGTTGGGCATCAGCAACTCCGACGGAAAACTCACAGAGAAATACGCCACGTCGCGAGGCTGATTGCGCAGTCTCGGCAATGCGCCCGCTCCTTCACGACGTTGGCGAGCCCATCTGTCCATGCAGAAGACCATCGTCATCAACGCCGTCGCGCTTACGGGGTCGCTTATCGGCGAGCACACGCCGAAGCTGGCGGCGTTTGTGAAGCGGGGGCAACGCGTTCCTATCGGGCCGGTGCTGCCGGCGGTTACGACTACAGTGCAATCGACGTACCTCACCGGCGCTACTCCGGCCGAGCACGGCATCGTCGGCAACGGCTGGTATTTCCGCGACGAGTGCGAGATCCGGTTCTGGCGGCAGAGCGACGGGCTGGTACAGCGTCCGCGCATCTGGGAGAAGGCCCGCGCGCTGAACCCGTCGTTTACCTGCGCCAACTGCTTCTGGTGGTACGCGATGTATTCGCGCGCGGACGTGACCATCACGCCGCGGCCGATCTATCCGGCCGACGGGCGAAAACTGCCGGATGTGTGGACCCATCCGGCGCAGCTTCGCTTCGAACTGCAGAAGGAACTCGGGCAGTTCCCGCTGTTCCAGTTCTGGGGCCCGGCGACGTCGATCGCCGCGTCGCGGTGGATCGCCGAGTCGGCCATCCGCGTCGACCGCCAGTTCAATCCCACGCTCAACCTGATCTACCTGCCGCACCTTGATTACAGCCTGCAGAAGTTCGGGCCGGATCTGTCGCATCCACGGATCCAGCAGGATCTTCGCGAGTTGGACGACGTTTGCGGCCGGCTTTTCGAGCATTTTGGCAAGTCCCGCATCGTAGTGCTATCCGAATATGGCATCAGCAGCGTCCGCCGGCCGGTGCATCTTAATCGCGTGCTGCGCGAGGCGGGGCTGGTCACGATTCGCGAAGAGCTTGGGCGCGAACTGCTGGATGCGGGGGCAAGCCGCGCGTTCGCCGTGGCCGACCACCAGGTGGCTCATATCTACGTCAACGACACCGCTGCACTTGAGCAGGCGCGCGAGTTGGTGACACGAACTGCCGGTGTGGCCGAAGTGTTGGATGCGGCGGGCAAACGGGCCCGGCACCTCGATCATGCCCGTAGCGGCGAGTTGATCGCCCTGGCCGAGCCGGATGCGTGGTTCACGTATTACTACTGGCTGGAGGATGCCCGCTGCCCCGACTTTGCGCGGACGGTGGACATCCATCGCAAACCCGGCTACGACCCCGTCGAACTGTTTCTCGATCCGGCCATTCCCGCTCCGAAGCTGAAGCTCGCGTGGAGACTCATGCAGAGGAAGCTCGGGCTTCGCGCGCTGCTGGACGTGATCCCGCTCGATGCGACGCTGGTGAAGGGCTCGCACGGTCTGGCGCCGGCGGGCGACGAGGTGGGGCCGTTGCTGATCAGCAGCGAGCGCGGGCTGCTGCCGGCCGGGCGGATCGAAGCAACGGATGTTTGCGCGGTGTTGCTGGACCATTTGAGACGGTGACAGGTGAAATATGAGGAGCACCAAGGTCGGGTTGTTCGGGATCGGGTTGGATGCATACTGGCCGCAGTTTGCGGGGCTGAAGGAGCGGCTGGAAGGGTATCTGCGGAGCGTGGAAGGGCGGCTGGCGCGGCCGGGCGTCGAGGTGGTCAACCTCGGGCTGATCGACACGCCGCCCAAGGCGATGGAGGCGGGGCACGCATTCCGGCAGGCGGATGTGGACATCATCTTCCTGTACGTGACGACCTACGCGCTTTCGTCGACGGTTCTGCCAGTGGTGCAGCGGGCGAAGGTGCCGGTGATCATTCTCAACCTGCAACCGGCGGCGGCGATTGACTACGCCACCTTCAACGCCATGGGCGACCGGACTCGTATGACCGGCGAATGGCTGGCGCATTGCGCCTCCTGCCCCGTGCCGGAGGTCGCCAACGTCTTCAACCGAGCCCGCATCCAGTTCCACCAGATCACCGGGATGCTGGAGAACGACCCGGCCTGCTGGGGCGAGGTGGATGAGTGGATCGACGCGGCCCGTGTGGTGGGGGTGATGTCGCACAACCGCCTGGGTCTGATGGGACACTATTACGGGGGAATGCTCGACATCTACACGGATGTGACGCGGCAGTGCGCTTATTTTGGCGGGCACATCGAGATGATCGAAGTCGATGAACTGGCCCAGCTTCGCACCTTGGTTCCCGATGCACAGATTCAGGATCGCGTGAAGCTCTTCCGCGAGACCTTCGACGTGCAGAGCGATTGTTCGCAGGCGGAACTGGAGCGGGCGGCGCGGACATCGGTGGCGCTGGACCGGCTGGTGGAGATTCACGACCTGGGCTCGCTGGCCTATTACTACATGGGCACCGGCAACGACGCCAACGAGGATGCGATCAGTTCGATCATCCTGGGCAACTCGCTGCTGACGGCCCGCGGCATTCCCGTGGCCGGGGAGTACGAAGTGAAGAACGCCCAGGCGATGAAGATCATGGACAGCTTCGGCGCGGGCGGGTCGTTCACGGAATACTACGCGATGGATTTCAACGACGATGTGGTGCTGATGGGCCACGACGGGCCGGGGCACATCGGAATCGGGCAGGGGAAGACCAAGGTCCGGCCGCTGCGCGTCTATCACGGCAAGGTCGGCCGGGGGCTATCGGTGGAGATGTCGGTCAGGCACGGGCCGGTGACGCTGCTGTCGGTGGTGGAGACGGTGGACGGGTCGCTGAAACTGCTGGTGGCCGAGGCCGAGTCGGTGGCGGGCCCGATCCTGGAGATCGGCAACACCAACAGCCGCTACCGCTTTTCGATCGGGGCGCGGAAGTTCGTTGATGAATGGAACCGGCATGGACCGGCGCATCACTGCGCCGTTGGTGTCGGGCACATTGCGGGCAAGCTCGAGAAGCTGGCGGCGCTGCTGCAAATGGAGATGGTGCGGGTATGCTGAACGCGTGTAGCACAGGCGTCCCGCCTGTGCAGCCCCGTAGGGGCGACATATAATAGCCCACGACGTGAGTCGTGAGTGTGCGAGGCGGCGAGAACAATGAGCCCGTAGGGGCGTCAGCACTTCTGCCGCCCCTACGGGGCTCATCAAGCGCCGATGCCGATTTCCCCCCATGGCTTGCGCCATGGGCTAACATATGTCGCCCCTACGGGGCTTGATGCGGCCGATGTGCAAGGAGAAACACATGTCGCAACATCGTCGCCGATTCCCGCACGCCTTCGCGTTTGCCGTGGCCCTGTCGTTTCTCCTGGCCGCCGCTCCCGAGCCCAAGCCCTTTATCCGCGACTTCCGCGTCGGCTATCTCCTGCAGTACAACTTCCTCTCGCCGCGGCCGTATTGCTGGCCGGGCGAGGACGCCGTGCTTTCAGGCTGGGAGGTGGACAAGAGCGGCGGAACTTGGGCCTGCCAGCCCAACTGCCATTACCCCGATGGCTTCGCGTTTCACAGCGACTGGTTCAAACTGGTGGACACGAGCAAGACGGCCGCCGTGACCATCAAACATCAAATCGCCCGGCAGACGCAAGGGAAGCTCACGCTCGAATTCCGGTTCAAGCTGCCAACGCGGATGGACGGTGCGGCGTGGCAGTTGCGCGATTTGCAAGACGCGGCCATCAGCATCACCACTGCCGGCGAGAACATTTGTCATCAAAGTCGCGACGGCGCCCCGTTGATTCTGCAAGCCTACAAACCGGGCCGCGATTACGGCGTCAAGGTCGTAGCCGATCTCGCCGACAAAACGGCCGACATTTTTGTCGACGGCGATCTGCGGGCAGAGCGTGCCCCTTTCTGCCGCCCTGTCGAGTCGATTGATTATGTACTGATCAAAACCGGCGACACCGCCACCGGCGAGATGTTCCTGGGTCCGGTGAATGTCCATAAGGGCTACGCCGTCAACGAAACATTCGTAACCGGCGCGGCCGGGCAGCTTCCGGGCAACTGGCAGATCACGCACGGCGCCGCCTCCGTCGAGCAATTTGAATGCGGCACCAAACCGGACATCTTCAGCCTGAAACTCTCCGGAACCGCTGCGAACTTCGCTGAAGTCATTACGCGGTTCCCACGGATTGAGGGCAAGACGGTTCTCGAATATAGGCTCTTGTTAACCGAGACACTGGATGGCGGTGAGGTGGAACTGATGGGCCGCAAGCGTGGCCTCGGCCCAAGAATCTTCAGCTTCAACGGAGGCCTTTGGACAGCGGGCAAGGATCATCGAGCCATCCCACTGGTGCAAAACTGCCGGACCAACCTCTGGTACACGGTCAAGATCGTGGCCGATCCCAAGCCCGGCATCGCCGATGTCTGGGTCAATGGCAAACTGGCGGCGACCCGAGTCCAGTTCTCGGAAGGCGTCAACGAGTTCCTGGGGGTCGCCGTTGCCTCGAGGACAACGATGTGGATCGACGACATACTCGTCTACCCCTGGGAAGACTACCCGGCCGACTACGTGCCGCAGCCCAAGCCGGTGGCAGTCAAGAACGGCTATCTGCTGGGCGCGCAAAGCTGCAATCTCTGGCGCGAGGGCAATTCCTACGCGGGGTGGGACTACGTCTATCCGCATCGCGCCAAACGCGAACCCTATCTCGGCTGGTACGACGAGGGGCATCCCGAGGAGACCGACTGGGAGATCAAGTGGCAGGTGGAGCACGGGATCGGCTTCGAGATGCACTGCTGGTATCGGCCGAATAATGCGGTGAATCACCCGATCAAGGATGGGGTGCTGGATCAGGGGATCATCAAGGGGCTGTTCAACGCCCGCTACAGCAATCTGGCGAAGTTCGCCATCATGTGTACGGATGAGGGCGCCTGCGAAACCAACCCGCAGGACTGGCGGGAGAACATCATCCCCTACTGGATCGAGTACTTCTTCAAAGACCCGCGCTACCTGAAGATCGACGGCAAGCCGGTGCTCTCCATTTACCACCTGGGAAACTGGCAGCGGATGTTCGGCGGGGCGGAGGGTTCGCGGCAGGCGATTGGGGTGTTGCGCGATGAGATGAAGAAGGCAGGCTTCCCGGGCATCATTGTGCTGATGGAATACCGCGGGGCCGACGCCAGGGTCATGCGGACGATGAAGGAAATGGGTGTGGATTACTGCTACGCCTACACCTGGGGCACACCCGACGCCGGCGCCCAGCGCCGGAACAACCTGGCGCAGCGGGATGCCGCCGCGGCCGCCGGGCTCGGCATGCTCCCCAGTATCTCCATGGGCTGGGATCGCGAGGCATGGGGCGTACACGACGGCGGGTGGACGCCGCTGAAGGACTACACGTTGCTGGCCACGTGGGCCAGGGACGAGTTCATGCCGTCGCTACCGGAGGGCTCGCTGGGCAGGGGGGTGGTGATGCTCCCCAACTGGAACGAGTTTGGTGAAGGGCATTTCCTGATGCCGTCCACGCTGGCGGGGTTCGGCTATCTGGATGCCCTCCGCGAGGTGTTTACGGTTGGCGGTCCGCACGAGGACGTCAGGCCGACGGCGCAGCAGAAGCGGCGGTTTGGGGTGCTGTATCCGAAGGATTGACGTTCTCTTTTCGGCGTGATGACGATAAGCTTGATCGCGAAAGAGAACCAATGAGCATACCCAGTATCCGCATTGCCGCCGTGGTGTTATCCGCCGTACTCTCGGCCAACTTTCCGCCAGACGCCGCGATGGCCCAGGCGACGACGGGATCGCCCTATCCGCCCCATGCCGTGCCGCGACTGGCCGGGGAGACGATCAAGGGGCTGCCGGCCGTTACGGGGCGGATTCACGTCGATCAGTTCGGGTATCTGCCCGACGCGCAGAAGGTCGCGGTGATCAGCGATCCGCAGAAGGGGTACAACGCGGGTGACAAGTACACGCCCGGGAATGAACTCGAGGTGCGCCGCAAGTCCGATGGCCGGGCCGTGTTCAAAGGCGCGCCCACGCCATGGAACAACGGCGCCGTGCATGATGATTCCGGCGATCGGGGCTGGTGGTTTGACTTCGGCGCGGTCAACGAACCCGGCGAATACTACATTTACGATACATCGGCCAGACTGCGTTCGCCGGTGTTCAAGATCGCCCGGAATGTGTATTACCCCGTGCTGCGGGCCGCGGTGCGGATGTACTACTTCCAGAGGGAAGCGGTACCCATCGAGCGGAAGTACGCGGAGGGCCCGTGGACCGACGCCGCGGGACTGCTCCAGGACCGCGAGGCGCGCGCCGTCTGGGCCAAGCAGGATGCCACGACCGCGCGCGACCTCTCGGGCGGCTGGATGGATGCCGGCGATACCAACAAATACCCGACGTTCATGGGCGAAGTGATCCACCCTCTGCTGCACGCGTATACGGCGAATCCGAAGGCGTTTGGTGATGATTACAACATTCCCGAGTCGGGCAACGGCTTGCCGGATCTGCTGGATGAGGTGAAGTTCGAGTTGGAGTGGCTGAAGAAGATGCAGGATGCCGACGGCGGCGTTTTCATCAAGATGGGCGATATCGACCACAACTCGGCCTGGCCGGTCAGCCAGGACAAGCGCCCGAGGTACTACGGGCGGAAGAGTTCGGCCTCGACGCTGTGGACGGCCGGTAATTTCGCCCACGCGGCCCGCGTCTATGGGCAGTTCGCGCCGTGGAAGGCGTTCGCCGACGATCTGCGGCAGCGTGCCGTGCGCGCGTGGGATTGGTATCAGTCGAACCCGCGCGAGTACAAGCCCGACAACGGTGAGATCAAGAGCGGCTCGGCGAATCGTAACGCGGACGAGCAGGACCGCATGGAGGCGTTCGCGGCCATCCATCTGTGGGCGCTGACCGGCGATGCGAAGTTCCACAAGGTGATCCTCGATCGGGCCGGGAAGGCCAGGCAGCTTGCCGAGGGAGTCTGGAGCCCGTACGAAGCCGGGGCGGCCGAGGCGTTGCTGGACTATCTCAAGCTGCCCGGCGCGGATGCGGCGCTGTGTGGCCGGATCAGGCAGACGCTGGCGAATTCGGCCGGCAATCGTGGATGGGCGCCGCCGGCCGAGGCCGACCTGTACCGCGCCTGGATCGGGCGGGGCACGTATCACTGGGGCAGCAACTCGCCGCGTGCGTGCTATGGATATGTTGCGCTTCAGGCGGCCGAGTACGCGGGATTGGGCGAGGCCGAGCGCACGCGGCTGACCCGGCGCGGCGCGGACATCCTGCATTCGTTCCATGGGGTCAACCCCTTGAGCGCGGCCTATTTGAGCAACATGAAGAGCGTCGGCGCCGAGTCGTCGATGATGTACATCTATCACGCGCGCTGGGGCAGCAGCGCCAAACCGCCGGACAATCCGCCGCCGGGCTATGTCGTGGGCGGGGCCAATCAGAGCTTCGACGGCAAGAGCAAGAACAACGATGGCCAAGTCGAGTGGATCTCCAGGCAGCCAAGGGCCAAAGCCTATGCCGACTTCAACCTCGGCTGGCCGGAGGCAAGCTGGGCCATCAGCGAACCGGCGATCTACTACCAGGCGGCGTACATCCGGCTGCTGTCGGCGTTCACGCAGCCACAGTAGGGCCAGCGGCTGTTCGTAGTCCCGGCGGGAGGCGGGGTGGGTAGAAACCCCGGAAGGCGGGGCGACAAAAAAGCCCCCGAGGGCGCGGGGC
>JBIOJL010000211.1:0-10608 GCA_044450885.1 Tepidisphaerales bacterium | reverse complement strand
GCGTGTCTTCGTGCGCAAACGCCGACAGGACACGCTAAAGCGTGAACTCCGAACGGGCAAACGCCGACAAGACACGCTGAAGCGTGAACTCCGAACGAGCAAATTCCGAACGGGCAAACGCCGACAGGACACGCTGAAGCGTGAACTCCGAACGGGCATTCCGCGTCCGCTGAAGCGGACCCTACGGCTGTCTGGCCGGGCGTCTTGGCTTGGGGCCCGGGGAAGGGCCTTCCACGCTCGTGGCGGAGTCGAGAAGTTCGCGGGCCTGGGCGCGGGTGGTGTCGGTGATGCGCTGGCCGCCGATCATCTCGGCGAGTTCCTCGATGCGTTCGTCGCCGTCCATGACGCGCACCGTGGTCTGGGTCTGCTTGTCTTTCACGGCCTTGCGAACGGTCAGATGCCGGTCGGCATAGCTGGCGATCTGCGGCAGGTGGGTGATGCAGAGCACCTGATGGTGCCTGGACAACTCGCGGAGTTTGGAGCCGATGATGCTGCCGAGGCGGCCGCCGACGTTGGCGTCGATTTCGTCGAACACCAGCACCGAGACGCGATCCGTCCGGGCGAGGATGCCCTTGAGGGCGAGCATGATGCGCGAGAGTTCGCCGCCGGAAGCGATCTTGCGGAGCGGCTGGGCAAGCTGGCCGGGGTTGGTCTGGGCGGTGAATTCGATCTGGTCGAGGCCGGAGGGGAGGAGATTTGCGATTTGGGATTTGCGATTTGCGATTGAGGCGTCGTCGGCATCTCCCGGGCCCGACGGCGGAGCGAAAACGACGGAGAAGGTGGCCTTTTCCATGCCGAGTTCGGCGAGGGATTTGACGATCAGCGGCGAGAGCTTCTTGGCGGCGGACTGGCGGGTGGCGCTGAGTTTCTCGCCGACCTGGCGGAGCTTCTTCTCCAGCGGTTCGATCTCCTTCTGCAGGGAGGACAGGTCGTCGGTCTGCTTCTCGAGGCCGTCGATCTTGCGGGCGACCTCCTCGCGGTAGGCCAGCGTATCGGACGCGTTGCCGCCATATTTGTGGAGGATGCGGTTGAGGGCGTTGAGGCGGTCCTGCACCTCGGCGAGCTCGGCCGGATCGAGATCGAGATGGTCGAGGTAACGGTTGAGATCGAACGCGGTTTCCTCGAGGCCGATCGTCGCGTCCTTGAAGCCCTTCAGCACGTTGGCGAGCGACGGGTCCAGGCCGGCCAGTTCGCTGATGACGCCGACCATCATTCGCAGACGTTCCAGAACCGATCCGTCGGCTTCGTAGAGAGCCGAGTGGACCGAGTTGGCGTCCTTCTTCAGCTTCTCGATATTCCGGAGCACGGATTCGCGGGCCGTCAGTTCTTCGTACTCGCCGGGCTTGAGTTCAACGGTGTCGATCTCCTGGGCCTGAAAGCGATAGAGCTCGAGTTGCTGCTGGCGGAGCGTGCGGTTGGCCGACAACTCGTCGATGCGGCGGCGGGCGTCCTGGAACCGCGTCCAGAGTTCGCCGTAGTCGCCGCGGAGCGCCTCGGCGCCGGCGAACTGGTCGAGGACCTCAAGCTGGTTGGCGGGCTTGAGCAGGAACTGGTGGTCGTGCTGGCCGTGAACGTCGACCAGATGCTCGGCCACCAGCTTGAGCATGGCCAGGGTGATGGGGTTGCCGTTGATGCTGACGGAGGTGCGGCCGGAGGCGTAGAGGCGGCGGGTCAGGAGCAGTTCGCCCGCATCGGCGGCGAGGTCCATGTCGGCGGCCGCGCTGACCCGGCGGAGCGTCTGTTTGTCGCGGACATCGAAGACGCCGGAAACCCGGCCTTCGTCGACGCCGGGACGAAGCATCTCGGCCGGCGAGCGCAGGCCGAGCAGGATCTCGATGGCGCCGATGACCAGGCTCTTGCCGGCGCCGGTGGCGCCGGTGAAGCAGTTCAGGCCGGCGTTGAGTTCGATGCGGGCGTCGGCGATGACGGCGAGGTTGGAGATGTGGAGTTCTCGCAGCATAGTTGATGGGTGACAGTTGATAGTTGTCAGAATTGCCGGGGTCGCATTGGTGTGCTGAAGCACGCCCTACCCACTACGACGTAATGGTGTGCTGAAGCACACCCTACCAACTCCTACTTGACGATGCTTCCCGCCGCCACCGGTTCGCCCGGGTGAATGACGACCACCTTGCCCGTCGCCGTGTCGGTGGTGGCCAGGGCCATGCCGTTGGAGATCTCGCCGCGGATGGTGCGGGGTTCGAGGTTGGCGACGACGATGACCTGCTTGCCGACGAGTTGCTCGGGCTGATACCACGCCCGGATGCCGGCGCAGATCTGCCGCGGCTCCGGTTCGCCGACGTCGATCTTCAGCACCAGCAACTTGTCGGCGTTGGCGTGGAGCTTGGCCTCGAGGACGGTGGCGACCTTGAATTCGATCTTGGCGAAATCATCGTAAACAATGGGCATTGAGTTCCTTTCTTGTGAGCCGGGATATTAGTTGAGATTTGAAAATAGGGAAGATTGCCTTGCCGGGTAACGGCTGGATTTCCGTGGCGGGATGCCGCCGCAACGAGTATCCTTCCCGGCTGACCGACGGATGCCCATCAGCGGGTGACGAATAGCTCCACGTCGCCGGCCTTTCGGGTGTACGTGGCCGGTAAACCGACCACGCCGCGATCGTCTGTCGTTTCGCTCCGCCGCCCATTGGCTTCGACCGCTCCGTGCTTCTACAATCACCCGCCACCATTTCCCTGGAGCAGACCGATGAGAACACTTCTGTACGTCCTCTGTATCCTGACTTCTGTCGCGACGTTCACGGCCGCGGCCGATGACGAGCCTGTCTACGGGTTCACCTCCGCCACCTCGCGCACGCAGCTCGAGTGGGAAGGCAAGTTCAAGGATCTTCCCAGCCCGAAGATCATGCGCGACACGATGCAGCGGCTCAGCGCCCGGCCGCACCATGTGGGCTCGCCGTACGACAAGCAGAACGCGGAGTGGATCCTCGCCCAGTTCAAGTCCTGGGGGCTCGACGCCCAGATCGAAACCTTCGATGTGCTCTTTCCTACTCCGAAGGAGCGCCTCGTCGAGATGGTCGAGCCCAGCCGATACACGGCGAAGCTCCAGGAACCGGCGGTTGCGGTCGATCCGACGTCCAACCAGCAGGACGAGCAGCTTCCCTCGTACAACGCTTATTCGATCGACGGCGACGTCACCGGCCCGCTGGTCTACGTGAACTTCGGTATTCCGAAAGACTACGAAGCGCTCGACCGCCTCGGCGTCTCGGTCAAGGGGGCCATCGTCATCGCCCGCTACGGCGGTTCCTGGCGCGGGATCAAGCCCAAGGCCGCGGCCGAGCGCGGGGCGATCGGCTGCATCATCTATTCCGACCCGCACGAGGACGGCTACTTCGCCGACGACGTGTTTCCAGACGGACCGATGCGGAATGAGAACGGCGTGCAGCGCGGCAGCGTGGCCGACATGCCCACGTATCCGGGCGATCCGCTGACGCCGGGAGTCGGCGCCAAGCCGGATGCCAAACGCCTGGCCATCAAGGATGCGCCGACCATCACGAAGATTCCGGTGCTGCCGATTTCCTATGGCGATGCCCGGCCGCTGCTGGCGGCGCTGAAGGGGCCGATGGCGCCGGAGGACTTCCGGGGGAGCCTGCCGATTTCCTATCACGTCGGTCCGGGTCCGGCGAAGGTCCACCTGAAGGTCCGGTCCAACTGGGACATCAAACCGATCTACGACGTCATCGCCCGGATCCCTGGCTCCGAAGCGCCCGACCAGTGGGTCATCCGCGGCAACCACCACGACGCCTGGGTCAATGGCGCCGAAGACCCCATCGCCGGACAGGTTGCCCTGCTCGAGGAGGCCCGCAGCTTCGGCGAACTGCTCAAGCAGGGATGGAAGCCCAAGCGCACGATTATCTACTGCGCCTGGGATGGCGAAGAGCCCGGCCTGCTGGGCTCGACCGAATGGGCCGAATACCACGCCGAGGAACTGGCGGTACACGCGGCCATGTACGTCAACACCGATGGCAACGGCCGGGGCTATCTCAAGGTCGACGGCTCGCACGCGCTGGAGAAGTTCGCCAACGGCGTGGCCCGGGGCATCACCGATCCGGAGAAGAACATCTCCGTCTGGAAGCGGGCCCAGGCCGCGCGGCTGGTGGCGGGCAAAGACGAAGAGAAGAAAGACGCCCGCTCCCGTGCCGATTTGCGCATCGGGCCGCTCGGCTCGGGCAGCGACTACACGGCGTTCATCGACCACCTGGGCATCGCCGCGCTGGATCTGGGCTACGGCGGGGAAGACCGCGGCGGGATCTACCATTCGGTGTACGATGATTTCTACTGGTTCACGCATTTCTCGGACACCGAGTTCGTGTATGGGCGGGCCCTGGCCCAGACGGCCGGGACCATGGTGATGCGTTTTGCGGATGCGGACGTGCTGCCGTATGACTTTATTGGCTTCGCCGATACGGTTCACCAGTACACGGATGACATCAAGAAACTACTCAAGGACAAGCAGACGGAAATCCGCGAGCGCAACCTGGCGCTGGACGCCGGAATCTTCGAGGCGATATCCGATCCGCGCCGGCCGACGGTTGCCCCGGCGAGGGAAGAGGTGCCGCCGTTCTTGAATTTCGCGCCGCTGGACAATGCCGAGACGGCGCTGCAGCGGAGTGCCGATCGCTACGCGAAAGCCATCAAGGCGTTTTCCGCACGAAACGCGGCCACTGCTCCCAGGACGCTGGCCGCCCTGAACGGGCAACTCATGCAGACGGAGCGCCGTCTGACCCATCCGGCCGGTCTGCCGCGCCGGCCGTGGTACAAGCACCTGATTTACGCCCCCGGCTTCTACACGGGATACGGCGCCAAGACGCTGCCCGGCGTCCGCGAGGGCATCGAGGAGAAACGCTACGCCGAAGCCGACGCGGAGATTGGCCGGGTGGCGCAGGCGCTGCAGGATTACGCCGGTGCCGTGGACGCGGCGGCCGGGGCGTTGGAGAAGTTTGGCAATTGACAGTTGCCGGTTGTTGGTTGCCAGTTGTTAGTTGCCGGTTGTTGGTTGCCAGTTGTCAGTTGCCAGTGGGGTTGGTTTGGGCAAGAAGCTTTCCGGTGAGAAGCGTTAAACCGGGATAAATGCGGGGTATGGGTAGTAGTCGCTTTGGAAAAAAAGTTGAAATCGGCGGGGGTGGCTTGGGTTTATTGCGATGTAAGTTACTGGTGCTGATGTAGTTGTGAATTCAGCGGTGCCGGACGGCACTGAAAAAACCGACGCAAAACCGACGTAAAATCGACCCATAACAGACACAGAATCGACCTAATACCAACGTACAACCGACACATAACCGACATAGAACCGACCTGGAATCGACGTGCTTGCCGGGCGGATCGTCAAGTGAAACTGGTAAAATGGGAAATGCCGTTGCCAGTTGTTGGAGGGTGGCCCGCGAAGGGGATTGAGGCGGGCGTATTTGATTGTCAAAGAGCGCACGGCATCTTCCCTGCGGATGATGCATTAACTACCATAGACATGATGTATACGGCATTGGTTAGGTAATGTCAAGGGGGAAAATGGCAACCGACAGAGATTAAACACGAAGAACACGAAGGCACGAAGAGGCGAGGGTGCGCAAGTGATGTTGCGGTCGGCGGATAGAGGGAGTCCGTGCGATAGACGGCAATTCATCCCTGACCCATTCTCCGCGCTCCGGAGACGTCGGCGACGCACGCAACTTGCTGGCGACGTTGGAATCCTTCGCAGCCACGAGGTAGAATTACGCCATGAGCACCACCGTTATGCTGGACAAGCGACATTTCCAGGCCGCCACCCAAAAGGCCCGGGAACTGGGCAAGACGCCCCAGCGCTATATCGAGTCCCTCATCGACGCCGCCAACCTGACGTTCGATGAGATCCTGTCGCCGGTACGCAAGGGCTTTGCGGCGAGCGGAGTGACTGAAGAGCAACTCGATGAAGCGGTCGCCCAGGCCCGCAAGGCCATCCACGCCCGATCTGGTCGGAAATCCAGCAAATGAGCCAACCCACCGACCGGCCGCGCGTTGTCCTGGACTGCAACGTTCTCATCCAGGCGATTTCCAATGAGGCCGGTTCGGCCGGTCAAGTGCTACGTCTGCTCCAGGATGGCCGTATTGCTGGCGACTGACCGTTCCCTGCTCGGCAAGCAGTTCCGCCAGCGCTACCCGCGCCTTCACGTTCTCGATCCTGTGGGCTTCCTGGCAATGATGACGCCTGGAGATTTATGAAGAACCCGTCAGGGCAGATTAAACACGAAGAACGCGAAGACACGAAGCGGGGTATGGTGGTGGCAACCCGAATGCGACGGGCAGGCCTTGTCTGGTTCTCTTCGTCGGAATGGTGATGGCGGGGCGTCTGTCGCGGATGACGGGGTGGGATTGGGCGGACCAAGGTGTCGCGGAGTGCGGCAGGCGAGGATCAGGGGAATGGCACCATATGTAGAATTGCTTATGACTTTTCTGCCCCCTACCAGTACCTGCGTTCCCGTAGTTGAAGATCTGGCGGAATTCAAGGTGCGGAGGCAGCGTGCTGGAGTGCCGTGGTGCTCACCGTAACTTTCGGGCGAATGTGTTTGAGTTGCTTGTCGCAGTACATGACCTCGTCGGCTTTCTGCCAGACGTGTGTCACTGGCCCGCGGGGACCGGGCCGGCGGGAGTGATCCGCGATGCGCCCAAGCCCCACTCCTGCTGCGGGCGAGCCACCCGGCGTGGCAGCTCGGGCAGGGTGTTCAGGAACCACTCGTAGCTCTTCGCATTGGATTGATCGAGGTACTGCTGGATCGTCTGGCCCTTCTCCAGCAGGATCGACGAGGGATGGCTGCCGCCGGTGTTCCGCTTGAATTGCCAGACCTCCTCGCCGCCGGCGACGAGGGACAGTTTGCAGTCGAACGTCGGCGCGGTGGCTTTCTGCGGATTGCCGCGCCCCAGCAGCCCCGCGCCGTAGGTCACCTCCAGCCCCGCCCCCGGCTGCACGTCCAGGACGATCTTCGTTGGCTGTTCCTGCTCGACCAGCTCGTAACCGGCCGCCCGCACCATCGTCGCCAGTCGCTTCCGCACGCCTGGCACCAGGCCCTTAGCACTGTCCGGGAGGTGCATGTCCAGCGAAAGGCGGCTCCCGGGTGCCACTGCCCAATGGTCGCGCGGCAGGGCGGCGATCGCCTTCTTTGCCGCATCGTGCGGCAACGCCAGCGCCAGGAGCGAGCCGCCGTAAGTCTCGGTGCAGTTCCAGTACCGCGCATCGCCCTGGCCGAACACCAGCGGCGGCGCATACGGGCCCGCGTAGGTCCAGACGCACATCCCCAGTTCGAGGTCGATCAACACGCTCTCGCTGAGCATCAGGTGCGTGTCGCCGCACCACGCCAGGCCGAAGCGCCCGGCAGGCATCGGCGATGTCGGCTTGGGCATCGCGAAGTCGTACAGCAACTTGCCAGTAGTCAGATTCCACACCAACACATGCTCGCCCGCCATCGCCAGGCGGGTGCCGTCGGGATGCCAAGCCAACTGCCCGGCCGCACGGCCGGCCTCCAGCCGGGCGACGGGCGCCCCCTTGACCGCATCGAGCACGATGAGGCTGCCGTTCACGTTCACGGCCATGCACTTGCGGTCGGGGCTCACGGTCGGTGCGTCGAAGCCGACCGCCACTTTCAGCGTCCACGCCGCCTTGCACGCCGGAACCTCCCACGCCGCCATCTGCCCCGAGGCCGTCAACGTCACCACCAACTCCGGCGAGAGGATCGCCGCCCACAGAGCGGCATCGGCCCCACCGCCTTGCGCTTGCCGCTCGCCGGGAATCCACGCCGCGACCGGCTGCGCCTTACCTGCGGCCTTGGGCAGCTTGAACAGGTCCACCCGCCCCTCATCGCCGCCTTGGCAGGCGCAGCGGGTCAGGATCAGGGTCCCATCAGGGCTTGCCGCCAGCGCCTCGCACCCCGGCGGGAGGTCGATGGGCGCGCTGCCTTGCCCGGTGCGAAGGTCCAGCCGCGCCACCCGCGACTGCAGCACCTTGAACCGGTTGCCGAAATTCGCGCCGTGGAGGTCGTCGGTATGAGTCGTGGCCAACGCCTGCAGCGCCGGCGGTCCGGTGAAGACGATGGTCCCAGTGCGCTGCCGCGTGGTCGGGGGCAGGTTGCCCGTCTGCACCACATTACCGCCGGCCAGCCGGAACGTCCCGCGCAACGCCGGCGTCTTCGCCGTCGCCGCTTCGGGTTTCAGCACCCATCCCTCGGGAATGCTGGTCAGATCGACCGCGGCCGCACCGCTGATGTCGGCTTCGATCAGCGGCAGCAACCCCTCACCCGCCGCCGGCGCCGCATCGCGCCCGCGTGGCCGCGGTTCCGCGCCAGAAGCCACTCCAACGATGTTCACGAAGACAAGAAGCACGACACCGCTGCGAAGGATGAAGGGCATAATGGCGGGGTATTCTACCATCCTCTGCCGCGAAAAGGTATCGGGTACTGCTCCGGGTACGGCTCCGTCGAAACCCATCGAGTTCGGCTAGCGGGGGAGGGTTTCGCCTCAATTATCGTCGGCCGTAGGTAGTATGGCGCTGCAATACCGGCGGGCGGCGAGATGACCGCACGCACGCGACGCCGCAACGTGGCCGCACCCCGTTCAGGGTTATGTTCATGGCCGCGACCGGCAACTGGCAACTCTCATCACGCCCCCTCTCACGCCCTTTTCGTGCGTATTCGTGCGACTTCGTGGGCCATCCTGGCATTCCCCATTTTGCCTTTTTCACTTTTCCTTTTGCCTTCGGCCGCGCGGCCGCCGCGGGTAAACTGGGCGGGCATGAGCATACTGCTTTCACAATTGATCGAAACCATGGAAACCATCGCCCCCACGCGCCATGCCGAGTCGTGGGACAATGTGGGCTTACTCGCCGGCGACCCGCAGCAGGCGATCTCGCGGGCCATCGTCTGCATCGACTACACGGCCGAGGTGGCGGCCGAGGGGCAACGGCTCGGGTGCGATGCGGTCATCGCGTATCACCCGGTGATTTTCGAGGGACTCAAGCGTGTGACGGCGGGATCGGTGGTGTTCGATGCCCTGCGCCGCGGGCTGCCGATCTACTCGCCGCATACGGCGTGGGATGTGGCGCCGGGAGGAGTCAACGATTTCCTGATGGATATCCTCGGGGTCAGCGGCCGGCGGGCGCTGCGGCCGGCGGCGGCGAAGGCGACGGCGTGCAAGCTGGTGGTGTTCACGCCGGCGGAGGCGATTGAGAAGGTGTCGCAGGCGATGTTCGGCGCGGGGGCCGGGCGGATCGGCAACTATTCCGGGTGCTCGTTCCGGGCGCCGGGGACGGGGACGTTCTTCGGCGAGGAAGGCGCCAACCCGGCCGTCGGGCAGGCGGGGCGGTTTGAGCAGGTGGAGGAACTGCGACTGGAGACGATCGTGCCGCTGGCGAATCTCGAAAGGGTCGTGGCCGCGATGCGCGCGGCGCATCCTTACGAAGAGCCGGCGTTTGACATCATCCCGCTGCAGCCGCCGCCGGATGGGCTGGGGCAGGGGCGGATCGGGCGGTTTGATGCGCCGGTGGAACGGCGGGAACTGTTGCAGCGGATTCGCAAGGGGCTGGGGCTGTCGCAGTTGCTGGTGGCCGGGCCCGTTGATGGGACGGTTTCGTCGGTGGCGTGTCTGGCGGGGGCGGGGGGCGAGCATCTGAAGGATGCGCTGGAGCAGCAGGCCGGGCTGTATCTGACGGGGGAGATCCGGCATCACGATGCGCTCAAGGCGGCGCAACGGGGCATGACCGTGGTCTGCACGTTGCATTCCAACAGCGAACGGGCGTCGCTGTCACGGCTGGCGGATCGTGTGCGCGAGCGGCTGCCGGGGCTGGAACTCCGGCTGTCGGCCGCCGACCGCGATCCATTTGCGGTAATTGGTTGATATTTGACGCGGTGTTATGTTATAGTACCGATCCGTCACGTTCTTTTAAGGGATGAGTCATACGAAAGGATGGAAACGATGAACGCGAAACAGCTCGTGCTACCGGTGGTTGTGGCTCTTGCGGTTCTTGCCGGTTGTGACAAGGAGAAGAAGCCCGACGCGACAACGCCGACGAACACTCCGTCCGCCACGACCCGGCCGGCCCCGGCCAGGAGTCCGGTCGTGGCGCCGACGACGCAGAAGACGAATGCGACGAAGTCCAACTGATTTCGGGCAATTGGCCACATGCAGGAACGTCGCGATTACGACCGCAGACTGCTGTCGTTTGCCCGCCAGATGCGGCGCCAGCCGACCGACGCCGAGAAGAAACTCTGGTCGGTTCTCCGCGGCCAGCGTCTTGGGGGCCTGAAATTCCGGCGCCAGCATCCGGTCGCGGGTTACATTCTCGATTTCTATTGCGAGGAGCATTCGGTCGCCGTCGAGCTCGATGGCGGGCAGCACACGACCGAGGAGGGCCGGGCGTACGACCAGAGGCGATCGGAAAAACTCGCGGAATTGGGGATCCGCGTGTTGCGATTCTCCGACATCGACGTGCTCAAGCACACCGACGCCGTGGCGCGAACGATCTTGCGCGAACTCGGAATCCCGCACGGGTGAGGTGGGCGGGGCGCTCACAGGCCCTCACCCCGGCCCTCACCCGGAGGGAGAGGGAGGGAAAGCGCGGACCGCGGCGCGGGCG
>JBIOJL010000210.1:0-10632 GCA_044450885.1 Tepidisphaerales bacterium | reverse complement strand
GGATATGCTGCAGAACATCGGCCTGACGTTCAACAACATCGACGGCGTGCCGCTGGGCGACAAGACCGTGTTCGTGAAATACACCCGCATCGGCGACGCGTCGCTGGATGGATACGTGACCAACGCCGACGTGACCATCGTGGGCACGTACTACCAGGGCGCTTCGCCGCCGGTGTTCGCCAACCAGTCGTCGGCGTTCGCGCAGGCGTTCATGGCCGGTTACGAGTCATCGCACGGCGGCACGAGCGCGGTTCCCGAGCCGGGTGTGTTGAGCCTGCTGGGTCTGGGCGCTTTGGCGCTGGTCCGCCGGCGTCGCCGGGCATGAGCGGAAACAATTGCCGCGATTTGGCGGGTGCTTGTTCGGAGCACCGCCTTTAGGCGGTCTGAAGAGCCGCCTGAAGGCGGTACTCCGAACTTCCGCCTGAAGGCGGTACTACGAACAAGCCGCGGCATCCGGAGCGGAACCTCCGACAGTTAATGGTGCGTCGGCCCTTACTCGTCGGGAGTGGTCCGAACGACGGTGGTGCGGGCCTTGTCGTATACCGCCAGCTGACCCGGCTGCTCGGACCGGGTCTTCTTGTGCGAGCCGTCGCAGTGGGGCAGGTTCTGGCTGAGGCCGCAGGCGCACACCCAGATGCTCTTCTCCTGGGGCTTGACTTCGACGGGTCCGGTCGCATCGTGACGTACAAGTCGCGGCATGTTGTTCTCCTGTCAGGCGGACATTGTAGCTGCGGGAGTTGCGAATGCCATCGGTTTTGGGCGGGTCGTGTTTTGGGCGGGTCGCGGGTCGTGCGCGGTGCGGCGTGCCTGCCGCCCCTGTAGCCGCGATCGTTGATCGCGGCGGGATGCGGAAATCGCGATCACCGATCGCGGCTACAGACAGGCGGCTCGCCGAGAAGGATGGGCAGACTCGCGCGGTGCGGCGTGCCCGTTCGGAGTGCGGGCTTGTCTTGCGGGCGTATCCGCGGGAAGACAAGCTGAAGGTTGAACTCCGAACAGGGAACAGAACACGGTGCTCCGACGCCACGGGATAACGCCTGCGGTGCAGGCCGGTAGTAGACGGTGTGGACGACAGCGTGGCCGGTGGCGCGAAACGGCGGAGGTTGGGCCATGAGGATGCTTGTTGCAGCGATTATCTGCGGGTTGTGTCTGCTGCTGGCGGCCGGTTGCCACCGCCGGACGGCGCCGAACCCGGCGCCGCAGGAACTGCGCATCCTGTGCGGCAGTTCGATGAGCGAACCAGTGCAGGAGATCGGGCGCGTTTTCAGCGAGCAGCACCAGGCGCAGGTGGTCTACGACATGGGTGGTTCGGAAACGCTGTTGCCCAAGGTCGTGGCCGGGACGACGGCCGACATCTTCGTCTGCCACGATCCGTTTGAGGAGAAGGTGAAGGATGCGGGCAAATGGGCCGGCTCGGCCGCGGTCGGCGCGCTGCGGCCGGTGGTGATGGTGCGGCCGGGCAATCCGCGAGGGATCCGCACGATCGAGGATCTGGCGAAGCCGGATGTGCAGATCGGCATCGGCGATCCGCGCTACTCGACGTGCGGGCAGATGTTCGTGGACATGCTGGACAAGAAAAACCTGCGTCAACCGGTGATGGATCGCGTGAAGCTGCAGGCGCGCACGCACGTGGAGATCGCCAACGGCGCCATCGCCGGGCCGCTGGATGTGGTGGTGGTGTGGAACTATGTGGCGGTGATGTACAAGGGCAGGCTGGAAGTGGTGGAGACGGGCGAACGGTACGAGGATGTGCGCGTGACGGTAGTCGGGCTGAACCAGGCCGCCCATCCGGCCCTGCGCGACGCGTTTCTGGAGATGTGCAGAAGTCCGGCGGTGCGCCAGACATTCGAGCGGCACGGCTATACGCCGGGCCGCGAGCCGTGATGGCCGAACACCGGCCGTCCGCGGTATCCTGCGGCGAACTTGTCTACCCCGGAAGCACGGGCAAGCGTACTTGCCCATGCCACCCCGGGCGTGAGGAGATTTCGGCGGCGACGCGAACAAGGCAAGGAGAGACCGATGGACAGGAAGATCAACGTGGCAATCGTCGGGTTGGGTTTCGGCGCGGAGTTCATGCCGATCTATCAGCGGCATCCGCATGCCAACCTCTACGCCATCTGCCAGCGCACCCGGAAGAAACTGGATGCGATCGGCGATGCGTTCGGCGTGGAGAAACGATACACCGACTTCGATGACCTGCTCCGCGACCCCGACGTGGACGCCGTACACATCAACACGCCCATTCCCGATCATGCCCGGCAGTCGATCGCCGCGCTGAAGGCGGGGAAACACGTGGCCTGCACGGTGCCGATGGCGACGAGTATCGACGATTGCCGGACGATCGTCGCTCTGCAGAAGAAGACCGGGCTGAAGTACATGATGATGGAGACGGTGGTCTACAGCCGTGAGTTTCTCTTCATCAAGGACCTCTACGACCGTGGCGACCTGGGCAAAGTTCAGTTCCTTCAGGCCAGCCATCAGCAAGACATGGACGGCTGGCCGAATTACTGGCCGGGTCTGCCGCCGATGTGGTACGCAACGCACTGCGTCGGTCCCGTGTGCGGTTTGACGGGCGCGACGGCCGAGTACGTCTCCTGCTTCGGCTCGGGCACGATCTGCAAGGAACTGATCGCCAGGTACAACTCGCCCTTCGCCGTGGAGACCACTCACATCAAGTTCAAGGACTCGGACCTGAGCGCACGCATCTACCGCTCCCTGTTCGATGTGGCGCGGCAGTATCGCGAGAGCTTTGATGTGTTCGGCTCGAAGGCGTCGGTGGAATGGCCGCTGGTCGAGCACGAACCGCTCATCCTGCACAGGGCGAAACTGCCCGAGGCGAGAATCCCCAAGCCCGTCCGTGCGCCGGACTACGCCCAGAGACTGCCCAAGCCGATCCGGCCGTTCACGACCAAAGGTGTCTACGACCTCGGCAAACACAGCCACCTGAGTTTCACCCAGGGCAGCGGCCACGGCGGCTCACATCCGCACCTGGCGCACGAGTTCATCATGTCGCTCATTGAGGACCGCGCGCCCTTTCCCAACGCCCCGCAGTCGGCCAACTGGACTTGTGTCGGGCTGTGCGCCCACGAGTCCGCGCTGGCCGGCGGCAAGATCGTCAAACTGCCGGGTTTCACGCTGGGATAAGTCGGCGCCTGTAGCCGCGATCGCTGACCGCGGGCACGCATTGTGCCATCGCGCCGAGATTGTAGCCGCGATCGCCGATCGCGGTGACATATTGTGTCATCCGGCGGATACCAGAAGTTGTTCAAACAGTCCGCGCGTCCCGTGCTGATCGGTCCACTGGCGGATGTAGGCCAGGTCGAGCGCATTCCCCTGCACCGCGATCACATTCTCCACGTCTTCGACGTCCTTGCGGCGGTTCCCGCCCTTGGACCAGCGAAGTTTGGTGATGATGACGTCTTCTGGCGTCGGAAGGGTGATTGCGTGGCCGGCAAAGGCCGCGTTGGCGCGGCGGGCGAATCGCTCTTTGTCGTGGGGATCGTCTGACAACAGGAACAACTCGATCTTGAAGCCGGAGTTCTGGTGGAGAATGACGTAGCGCTGCGTGGCGGTGACAGTCTCAAAGGACATCTGCGGATCGAGGTGGAAGTCGGGCCCGAGCAAACGCATGACGGCGGGAAGTGATCGGTCGCCGAGTTGCAGGACGAAGTCCGCATCCTGCGTGGCGCGAACGACCCCGTAGATGTTGCTGGAATACGATCCGACCAGCATGTACGGAATGGCGATTCGATCGAGCGAGTCGATGACTTGAAACACCAGGTTGTTCGAAGCCGCGGGGTCGTTCGTGTTCACGAGCGGTTCTCCAATCGCCGGGCAATCGCAAGTCGCTGGCGAAGCATCGCCATCGCATCCTCCTCTGACACGTTCGGATGCTGCATGCGTATTCCGGCCAGCATGCGCTCGACGACCGCATCGAAGAGTGACCCGCTGGCGAGAAACTTCTGCTCCGCCGACATCCGCCGCGCCGCATCGATCTTGTCGCGGCGGAGTGCGTCGATGAGTTCGGGCGTTGGTTCCATAGGCTCGCCTGCCGGACCGCGCACATTATAGCATGCCCCGCTTTCAGCGTCAGCGGGGATCAGAAGTCCACCCAGGGCAATCGCACGCAGTGCCGCCGGTGTCCTCACCGGCGGAATCCGAGTGATGGATGTAACGCCAAACACCGCCAGGACACTGGCGACTCAGCACTCAGCACTCAGCATTGGCCGCTCAGGCAATCTCCCACCCCTTGCGATAGATTTCCTTGACATACTTCTGGGCTTCGGGCGCGTTGCTGGCCTTCATGTTCGGGCCGTCCCAGTTGAGCTTCTTCTGGAGGCGGAAGGCGACGTTGCCCAGGAGGATGATCTCGGTGAGTTTGGCCGAGTACTCGAAGTTGCCGCTGGCCGGCTCGCCGCCCTTGATGGCGGAGATCCAGTCGGCGTGGTGGCCTTTGGTGCGGCGGAGCGTCGGCTCGGGGCGCTTGTACTCGCGATGCCGCTCCAGCGGCAGCAATCGGGGCATTCCGGCCCAGCCGGCGCAGGTGATGTACCCTTTCTCGCCGATGAACAGGATGCCGTTGCCGCCGTCGCCGAGGCGCTGTTTGGTATCCTTGGCGTCGACGCCCGGAGGTGCCGGCGGTTCCTCGCCGCCGCTGAACCAGGTCAGTTTCACCGGCGGCATGTCGCCGCGGGCGGGGAACTGGAAGGTGAAGGTTGCCTTCTGTGGGACGACTTCCGAGTCGACCGGCTGGCCCTTGGCCTCGACGCTGGTCGCGTGTTCGAGTTTGAGCGCCCACACGGCCGGGTCGATGTTGTGGCAGGCCATGTCGCCGAAGCAGCCGGTGCCGAATTCCCACCAGCCGCGCCAGTTATACGGCGCGTAGGCCGGGCTGTACGGACGTTCCGGCCGCACGCCCAGCCAGAGATCCCAGTTGAGATTGGCCGGAACGGGCGGGGTTTCCTTGGGCCGGCCGGGGCCTTTGGACCAGCCGGCGGCGCCGCTCCAGCCGTAGACTTCCGTGATCTTGCCGATGGCCCCGTCCCAGATCCACTCGCAGGTCTGGCGGATGCCTTCGCCGGAGTGCCCGTGGTTGCCCATCTGCGTGGCCACCCCGGTTTCCTTCGCCACCTTGGCCATCTGCCGCACTTCCCAGATGTTGTGGCCGAGCGGTTTCTCGCAGTAGACGTGCTTGCCGAGCTTCATCGCCGTGATGGACACGATGCCGTGGTTGTGGTCGGGGGTGGCGCAGAGGATGGCGTCGACGGCCTTTTCCTTCGCCAGCAGGTCGCGGAAGTCGACGTAGCCGGCGCATTTGTAGTTGGGCGTCTTCTCGGCATACTTCTTCTCGACCATGCCGATGAGAGTCCCGCGGCCGCCTTTGCCGCCGTAGTAGAACTTGCTCAGGTCGGTTTCCTCGGCCACGTCGCAGACGGCGATGACCTGGGCGTCGGGCTCGTTGAACAGGGCGCCCATGTTGTGGCGGCCCTGCCCGCCGGCGCCGATGATGGCGATGTTGACCTTCTCGCTTGGGGGAACGAACTTCGCTCCGCCCAGGACGTAACGCGGGACGATGGAAAACGCGGCCGCGGCGGCGGCCGAGGTTCCCAGGAAACGACGACGGCTGAAGGTGCGTTTGGTGGTGTTGCTCATGGCGGTTCTTTGACTCCAAGCTACCGGCGTCCGCTGAAGCGGACCCTACAGGACCATGGGACTTGCTGCGACGCCGGTACGCCCGGCACCGTCGAATAGTACCGGATTGTCGCGGCAAGTGTTGTCGTGAACTTCATGTTCAGGACGAGTAACTGAGGCTATGATGACGGCCCTTAACCAAGTGGGGCTTGTGTGCAACAGAAAGGCAAGGGTGACATGGCATCAGTTCCCGGCATGCGTAATAGGGGGTTGGTGGTGCTGGCGTTGCTGGCGGGGATCCCGCTTGTTTCCGATGCCTGCCACACGGTGGCGGCCGCGACGATTCAATCCGGCGTTGTCTGGAAGGACATGGCCGGTGAGGCAATCCAGGCCCACGGCGTCGGCATGCTGCGCGTCGGGGAAGTCTACTACTGGTTCGGCGAACAACGAGAGCGCCAGGGGCACTGTCAGGCAATTCGCTGCTACTCATCCACGGACCTGAAGAACTGGACGTTGAAGAACGTCGTGTTCTCCGCGCAGTCCGATCCGAGCCTGGCCGGTATCAGCCTCGAGCGGCCCAAGGTGATCTACAACGAGGCGAAGTGCAAATATGTGTTGTGGGTCCACAAGGAAAACGGGAGGGACTACAGCGACGCCCGGGCGCTGGTGGCTGTCTGCGATACGCCGGACGGCCGGTACACCTATGTCAAGGACTTTCGCCCGTTCGGCAACGAGTCGCGGGATTGCACCCTGTTCAAGGACGACGATGGCTCCGCCTATTTCATCTCCGCCGCGAGAAACAACGCCGATCTGATGTGCTACAAACTCACGGCCGACTACCTTGATGCGGAAATGCAGTGGGTCATGTGCAGGAACATTTCGCGCGAGGCGCCCGCGCTGTTCAAACGCGACGGGATCTACTACCTGATTACGTCCGGGTGTACGAACTTTGGCCCCAACACCAACCAGTACGCGACGTCGCGGTCGATTTCCGGTCCGTACGGCCCGCTGTCGATCCTGTGCGCCCGCGACACCTGGAACACGTACGTTTCCCAATCCGCCTTCGTCCTGCCGGTGCAGGGAACACAGCAGACCACGTACGTGTTCATGGCCGACCGCTGGAAGGGCTGGAACCTGTCCGACTCGCGATACATCTTCCTCCCCATCCAGTTCCGTGACGATGGCCGCCTCGCGCCGGTGCTGTGGGCCGATGCGTGGGAAATCGACGCGAAAACCGGCCAATGCACCCCGCCTGCCGCGCCCACACGAGCGGCCAACAACATTGCCAGGGGCAAGCCATGCACGGCCAGCGTCAAGAATGAAAAGGACGGCAACGAAGCGTCGGGGGCCTTCGACGGCAACCCCCGCAGCCGCTGGTGCGCCGACGACGGGGACTATCCGCACTGGCTGCGCGTGGACCTTGGCAGCAGCATGGGTGTTTCCAGGTCCGAGATCATGTGGGAACAGAGCAGGGGCAGCGTCTACAAGTACATCATCGAATCATCGGACGACGACGAGCACTGGACGGTCGCCGCAGATCGGTCCAAGAACACGGATGGCAACCAGACGCAGACGGACTCGATCGCGGCCCGCGGGCGATATTTCCGCCTGCGGGTACTCGGTTGCCGGCCGCCGGACGGCGGCTATGCCTGGGCTTCGGTCTTCGAGTGGCGGTTATTCAACGGCACGACAAACGTGGCATTGAACCGTCCCGCCACGGCCGACAGCGAACAGGCCGGCACCTACGCGGCCAAAGCCAACGACGGCGATTTCAACACGACATGGTTCACGGGCACACCCAAGTTGGGCAACTGGTGGCAGGTGGATCTGGGCACGGTACACGATCTGACCGGCTGCCGGCTCATGTGGCAGGATCCCGGTTTCTACTATCAGTACAAGGTCGAAGTTTCCGCCGACAACGTCAACTGGATGCGTGTTGTCGACCAGACGGCGAACACCGATGTGGTGCGGATGCCGGTCCATGCGTTCACGGCGAAGGGGGCACGATACCTGCGTGTGACCGTGACCGGCATGGACGAGGGCTGCTGGCTGGGGATCCGGGAGGTCGAGGTGTTCGACACGCTCCCTTTGCCGACCGGACATCCAGTTGCGCAGGGTCCGTTTCAGCGGACGCGTTCCGGCGGCACGATCCCAACCCGCGTCCGCTGAAGCGGACCCTACGTTGGCTACTTGGCCGGCGCGGTCTCTTCCAGCAGGTAGGTCGCCAACGGGCAGTCCTTGAGTCCGCGAATGCCTTCAACAACGCTTGCCGCGTTGAGTTCCGCTCCGGCCGGGCTGGTGTGGGTGTTGTCGGCCTCGGTGAAGTACTTTGCCTTGACCTCTTCCGGGGTCATGCCGGCGTAGTGGCCCATGGTGATCTTGTTGAGATGGATGAAGGCGGCGGTCTGGTTCCTGGCGAGTTCCTCGGACCATCGGACGTATCGATTGTCCTCCATCTCGCCGGCTTCGACCTTTTTTCTGGGCACGTGCGGGATCGGCGAGCAGACGATCGGGGTCATGCCCTTGGCCCTGGCGTCGGTGATGTACTTACGCATGTACCAGCCGTAGGTGCGGACCACTTCATGCTTCTTCGTGATCAGATTGTCGATCTCCTGGGTTTCTTCACCGAGGCCTGGCAGGCTGCCGCGGGCGCGGGAGTCGTCGTTGATCTTGCCGGCATCGTTGTGGCCCATCTGGATCAGCACGAAGTCGCCGGGTTTGGCCTTGTCGAGAATCCTGTCCCAGCGGCCGTCGGTCTGGAAAGTGCGGCTGCTGCGCCCGCCGATGGCGTGGTTTTCCACGTTGATCCTGGCCTTGTCGAAGAAGCGGGCGATCGGATCGCCCCAGCCCTGCTGGCCGCGAGTGCCGTTCTTCACGGTGGAATCGCCGACGATGAACAGCGTGGGTTTGCCCACGGGCGGGGGCGGGGCGGGATCTTCGGCGGCAGTCAGTGGCAGACTGGCAACGACTGTCGCCACAATCGACAGAACGGTAAGTCGAGGGCTCATGTTCTTCCTGGGTCTACGGTTGCGTAGGGTCCGCTTCAGCGAACGCGGATGTCGCGGGCCGCCAACCGCGCGTCCGCTGAAGCGGACCCTACTTGTACTTCAGCGGACGCGGACATCGCGGGCTCGCCAACCACGCGTCCGCTGAAGCGGACCCTACTTGAACGGCGTCATTCAGGACGATCACGGCAGCCCAGGGGCCATTGAAGTTGCAGGACCGCTGTTCGCGCCGGCCGTCTCGGCGATCTTGTGCCGGATCAGTTCGGCCAGTTCCCGCGGCCGGGTGGAGGTGATCCGGGCGAGCACGCACTGCCAGCGGTACGCAAAGTTCCCGGCCGGATCTGGCCGGCGGTGCTTGAAAGACTTGTCGAACACCTGGGGCCGCTGGGCATAGTCCGCCTGGATCTGCTCGAATCGCTCGACGAAGGCGTCGAGGTAGACGCGGGTGAATTCACCGCGATTGAGCAGGTGCTGCACGCGGCTGGTCACCGGCGTCGCGTATTCGGGCGCTGCGGCGCGCAGGTCGCCCAGATAGTCGTTGAACGAGCCGGTGTGGTCGGTGACGACAACGTCGACCGGGTAGCCCTGCGCATCCTCTATGAGGATCTCGTCGCCGTCGTCGAAGACGACGTGCCCATCCGGGCTGCACCGTCCGGCGACCATGTTCGGTGCGGCCGCCAGACCCAGCAGGCGAGCCAGTGCCAGCGAAAACCGCTCGTCCCGGAGCATAACGGCGGGGATTTTGTCGGTGGCGGTTCCGGCGACATAGTCGCGCTGGAGATAGGTGGTCCAGATGGCTATCCCGTGGTATTGCTTCTGCTCGCCGTAGTAGCGCTCGGCCAGTTGATTGCAGTGCAGGCGGCAGGGGAGGTTCATTCCGAGTTGCCGGCAGGCCATATGGCGGTCGAGGATATACTCGGTGTAATCTGCGGTCTCCAGGATCGCGCGCAGCAGGTCTTCGCCCCGGTCCAGGCGCTCGCGAATGCCCCATTTCTGCATGCGGATGAGCTGCAGCGACTCATGGTCAACGCTCCGCTGCTTGACCTGTGCGATCAGCACGTCGCGCCGTCCCTGGAAGGGCAGGCGGTGGCTCAGGGATTCCAGCACGCGGCCTATGTTCACGTATTCCAGGTCCCCGTAGGCATGCGTGAGGTTGCAGATCAGTCCGCGGATCACGTCCTCGTCGCGCCCGGTGGGCAACTGGTCGGCCTCGACCGCGGGTTCCTCGAATGCCGAATCGAAGATGATCTTCCCGCCGTCCAGGCGTGCGCCAGGTTCCCAGGCGATCCGCATGAGGAACTCATCGGCCAGCGTGGGCGCGACATCGTCGGCGGCCGCGCCGTCATCGTGGTCGCTGAGAATGCAGTACATCCGGTTTCGCCAGCCGTCGTTGGCGGGGTCGGCGGTGCGGAAGGCGGGGCGGACGGCGGCCTCGAAGTTATGGGCGAGGCTCTCAAAGGCGGCAGTCAATTCGGCGCCGGCCAACGCCCCGAAGTTGATGGCGGCAAAGTCGGCCGGACCGAAGTGGTCCTGGGCCATGAAGAAGTCGATCTCGGGATTGCCGCGGGAATTCCTGGCCGCGCTGTAGCGGGCAATCTCCACGAGGTGGGAGCGCAGTTCATCGTCACGGAGACGGCCGAGGTCGGCGAAGTCCTGGCAGGTGAGCCAGCGGGTTCCGCTGATGGCGTTGTAATAGTAGATGGGCCGGCCGCCGATGGCGATGCGGGCGTCGCGGATGGCCCGCTGCATCTGCTCTTTGGTGGACGCAACAGGGACGATTCTCCACAGTTCGCCGCGGTGTCGGATGGCCGAGCGCACGCCGTCGCTGCGGACGAAGAGGAAGCGGATCTTCCGTTTGCGGACGAGTTCCTGAAGCATCTCGTCGGCCCGGAAAGTCAGCTCCATGTCGTCGGGATTCGGCCGGATCAGGATTGTGTCGCCCTGGACGATCAGGTCCACGCCCTCCTGCCAGATCTTCAGTTGTTCGTCCTCGGTG
>JBIOJL010000209.1:0-10690 GCA_044450885.1 Tepidisphaerales bacterium | reverse complement strand
GCTCTTCCGCACCGCATCCCGATCGCGGCGATAGGGGCTGATGAACGAGGTGATGGCGATCACACCCGCATCCGTGAACAGCTTGGCGATCTCGCCGATCCGGCGGATGTTCTCCATGCGGTCATCCGCGCTGAACCCCAGCCCGAAGCGCTTGGCCGTCGCCTCCTCGTAGCCCTGCTTTTCCTGCAAGAGTTTGGCATCCTTGTTGAGCCCGAAGCGCACGTTGTCGCCGTCGAGCCGGTAGGCGTGCTTCTTCCGGTGCAGGAGCATCTGCTCGAGGATGCAGGCGATGGTGCTCTTGCCCGAGGCGGACAGCCCGGTCATCCAGACCGTGACGCCTTTCTGGTTGAGCAGTTGCTGCCGCTCGTCGCGGGTTACGGAGCCATCGTGCCAGGTGATGTTGCTTGCGGTGTTGGTTTTCATTTCTTGGTTGATAGTTGTTAGTTGATAGTTGTTAGTTGCCAGTAAAGAGATACGAACGTACGCCCTCGCCAGACTGGCAACTAACAACTGGCAACTGGCAACCAATCCCTATTCTTGCTCAAACAGCGGAGTGCTGAGATATCTCTCGCCGATGCTCGGCAGGATGGCGACGATGGTCTTGCCTTTGTTCTCCGGCCGCGCGGCCAGCCGGGCCGCCGCGCACAGCGCCGCACCGGAACTGATCCCGCCGAAAATGCCCTCTTCCTTGTGCCCCCGCCGCGACCACTCGAACGCCTCGTCGTCGCTCACCAGTTCCACCGCGTCCACGATCTTGAGGTTCAGGTTTTTGGGAATGAACCCCGCGCCGATCCCCTGGATCTTGTGACGCCCCGGCTTGAGCGCCTCACCCTTGAGCGCCTGGCTGATCACCGGCGACGCCGTCGGCTCCACCGCCACCGCCTTGAACGAAGGCTTGCGCTGCTTGATCACTTCCGCGACGCCCGTGATCGTCCCGCCCGTGCCCACGCCCGAGATGAGGATGTCGGCGGCGCCGTTGGTGTCGCGCCAGATTTCCTCGGCCGTCGTCTTGCGGTGGACCTCCGGATTGGCCGGGTTGTCGAATTGCTGCGGGATGTAGCTCTTGCGGTTCTCGCCGGCCAGTTGCTCGGCCCGCGAGATCGCGCCTTTCATCCCGTCGGCCGCCGCCGTCAGCACCACCTGTGCGCCCAGCGCCTTGAGCAGTTTGCGGCGTTCGATGCTCATCGACTCGGGCATGGTGAGGATCAGCTTGTAGCCGCGGGCCGCGCACACGAACGCCAGGGCGATGCCGGTGTTGCCGCTGGTCGGCTCGACGATGGTCGTGTCCTTGTCGATCTTCCCATCCCGCTCGGCCGCCTCGATCATGGCAACACCGATGCGGTCCTTGACGCTGGAGAGCGGGTTGAAGAACTCGCACTTGGCCAGCACCGTCGCCTGCCCGGCCGGAATGAGCCGGTTGAGCCGCACCAGGGGCGTGCCGCCCATGGTCTGGATCACATTGTCATAGATCAGGCCTTCGGGTTTGCGTGGCATGGATTCCTTCTTTCTTTTTCCGGTCTTCGCGGGCGAACCGCAGAAGATAGTGGTAACCAACCGCACGTTCAACCTGCCGCTCAGGTCGAGAGTCGGCGACGAGTCATCCGCACGAGTTCTTGATCGCCCCCTCAAGGGGCGTCAGACCTATTTCCTACTAATCTTATAGCTAAATAGGAAATAAGTCAAGCAGCCTGGGTTGGTCGAGCGATGAGTGCTGGGCGCTGGGTGTCACATTCGGGAATGTCATGTTGAAGGCCGCGGGTCTTCACCGTATTGTGACAGAGGCGATTTCTTGAGTGAATTGCCGAACAGGAGCGTCGGGCGCCGGCCAATCGCGGCAGGCGGACTGCGGACGCTTGTGCCTGGCAAGTTCTCGTGCGTCGGGCCGCATCCAAGGCCAACCGGGCCGGAAAGGGAAACCATGAATTCCAGAAGACGCATGCCTCTGCTGCTGGTGGTCTTGACGGTTCTGTCGCTGGTGTCGATGCGCTGCGACAAGCCCCGGACTCCGCAGGCGCCCAAAGCACCCGAGACGGCCACGACGCCGGATGCGGGAACGCAGGCCGACGTGGGGCCGGAAGCTCCGGCATCAATCCCCGCGGTACTGCTTGATGAGGCGAAACTCGCCCACGAGGAGAGCGCGAAGTATGCGATCGCGGGCATCAAGACATTGCTGGAGGCGCGGGACTATGGCAATGCGCTGCGTCTGGCGGCCAATTGCGTGAAGGACTATGCCGGAACGGCGGTGGCGGTGGAGTTCGCCCCGCTGTTGAAACAGTCCCAGGACGCGGCGGCGGCGCTGGAGCGGGACCGGGCCGCGGCACTGGCGGCGCCGGCCGATGAACGGGCGGCGCGGCACGGGCGCTTTGTCGCGGCGCGCGATGCGGGCGTGGCGGCGATGGATAAGCAGGATTTCGCCGGGGCAATCGGGTTGTTCCAGCAGGCGTTGCAGGAAGAGGACGACCCGCAGACGCGGGGTATGCTGCAGCACGCGTCGAACTTTGTGGGCAAGCCGCGGATCGCCATCGCGGAGTTTGCGGTGGTGGGCGATGTGGGGATACCGGAAGCGGGCAAGGCGGTGCCGGAGTTGATGCTGGGGCGGTTTGATCCGCAGCGGTTTACGGTGGTGGAGCGCGCGTGGCTGGATTCGATCCTGACGCAGCAGGGATTGTCGGCGGCGCAGGTGGCGGAGATGCCGGCGTTGCTGCGGGTGCGGCGCGTGGATGCCGTGCGATACATGGTGGTGGGGACGGTGTCGCGGCTGGGGGCGCTGACGGTGTCGGCGCGACTGGTGGACGTGTGGACGGGCGAGGCGGTGCAGACGGCCGAGGTGACGGCCAACGATCCGGCGGGGTTGCAGAATTCGCTGACGGAACTGACGTCGATTTTGCAGATGAACAATGAGGAGAAGGCGAATTACCTGGCCTTCCGGCAGCGGCAGAGCGATGCGCTGACCGCGGTGGAGGTGGACCCGGCGGCGCAGGCGGCCGCCGAGCAGCAGCGCCAGGCGGCGCTGGAAGCCCAGCGACAGCAGGTCCTCCAGCAGCAGACCGCGGCGTTTCAACAGGCGCAGCACGAGCGCGAGGCGGCGGTGGCGGTGTCGGATATCAAGGCGCTGTTTGCGGCGGGGGATTACGCCAACGCGCTGCGGTACATCCGCTGGGCGCGGCAGCGGTTCGACGACACCTCGGCGGCACAGGAACTGGCGGGGATGGAGACGTTTGCCCAGGCGCGTTACCAGGAGCAGGTGGCGCAGCAGCAGAATGCGGCCGAATGGGCACGCCAGCAGGCGGAACTGGCGGCGCGGCACCAGCGGTTTGTGCAGTATCGCGACCAGGGATTGGCCGCGCTGCAGGCGAACGATCTGCTGACGGCGTTGGGTCTGCTGCAAAGCGCGTTGGGTGAAGAAGACAACCCCAATGTGCGCGTCGCGCTGGATGTGGTGGTGCGGCGGATGCAGCGGCCGGGGATCGCGGTTCTGGACTTTGACGTGGGCGGCGATATCGGCATGCGCCGGCGCGAGGCGCCGCGCTGGCTGGCCAGCCTGCTGCTGCGGCGGTTTGCCGGTGACGATTCGCCGTATCGCGTTATGGAACGCGACGAATTTCTGGCCAACCTGCAGAGCGTGGGGCTGACGCTGGCCGATGCCCAGCGCGATCCGTTCCAGCCGCGGATGCGGATGCTGCGCGAGCGGGTGCGGTTCATCATTGTGGGCACGGCGACACCTGGGTCGATCAGGCTCTCGACGGCGATGCTGGATCTGGCGGCCGGACGGACGGTGCAGACGGCGGAGTTCATTGCCGAGGATGTCCGCGCGCTGCCCAAGGCGTTGGAGGGGACCGCGATGGTCCTGCAGATGACGGACGATCAGAAGAACGCGTATATCGCTCAGTTGGACTATGCCAACTGGATGGCGCGCGGGGACCTGGCCGCGCAGGGGCAGCAATGGGACGCGGCGCTGGATGCGTACTCACGGGCGTGCCGAGTCAGCAATACGCCCGAGGCGCTGGAACGGATGGCGGTGGCGGGCCGGAACTTCGAGGAGACGCGGCGGGCGCGCCGGGCGTATGACACGACGATGGCGGCGGCCGCTGATTCGGCCCGCGCGGGCCGATGGGATACGGCGCTGGACCTTTACCGGCAGGCGTGGGGCATTATTCCGACGGCGGAGGCCAAGGCGGGAGCGGACGATGCGCGGGCGAAGTGGATTGCCACGGCGCGCGACCGCCGGGCGCTGTATCTCACGACCATGGCCGGCGGCGATGCGTTTGCGAGGAACGAGGACTGGGGCCGGGCGCTGGATGCGTATCAGGAAGCGATGGAGATCGAACCGACGCCGGAGGCGCGGGCGGCCGTGGCCGGGGCGAAGCAGGCGATTGCGGATCGCCAGGAGGCCCGGCAGCGGGCGTATGCCGGCGCGATGCGCGAGGCGAGATTGGCCATCGAGGCGGGCGACTGGGGCAAGGCGCTGGATGCGTTCACGCGCGCGGCGGCGATCAAGGACACGCGCGAGGCGGCCGGCGGCATTGCGACGGCGCGGAAGAAGATCGCGGAGTTGGAAGCGAACACAAGGCTCTATAACGCCGCCATGGAACAAGCGCGAGCGGCGGTGCAGGCCAACGACTGGCAGAAAGCCCTGGCAGCGCACATGCGCGCGGCGGGGATCATCAACACGGCCGAGGCGCAGGCGGCCATCGAACTGGACAAGAGGCGGCTGGCGGCAATCCAGCAGCGCGACCAGAAGATGCTCTATGATGCGGCGATGGCGGATGCGGGAACACACGCCGGAGCAGGGCAGTGGCAGGAGGCGCTGGACGCGTATCGGTCGGCCTACCAGGTACAAAAGACCAGGGAGGCGGCGGCGGGCATCACCCAGGCGTCGAAGATGCTCAGCGACGCGGCGTACAACAAGAAGCAATATGACAAGGCAATGGCCGAAGCGGCCGCCGCCGTGCAGGCGGGCAACTGGACCAAGGCGCTGGCGGCGTATCAGCAGGCCGCAGCGATTGACGCCACGGCGCAGGCGAAGGGTGGCGTGGAGAGTGCGCGGCAACAGATCGCCACCACGGCCGCCGCTGAGAAGAAGCGGCAGTACACGCAGTATCTGAATGAAGGCCAGGCGGCGTTCACGGCCGGCGATTGGAAGAAGGCCCTGGGTTCCTATTCCAAGGCCGCTGCTGTAGACAACACGGTCGAGGTGCAGGCGGCCATCGCCGCGGCGCAGAAGAAGATCAGCGACGCCAATGCGGCCGTTGCCGCCGCAGCCGAACAGAAACGGCAGTACGGCCAATTGCTGATCCAGGGCGACGCAGCCGGCAAAGCCAACGACTGGCAGAGGGCGCTGGATGCGTACACCAAGGCGGCGGCCATCGACAACACGGCGGTGGTGCAGGCGAATGTTGCCAACGCGAAGAAGAAGGTCGCCGACGCCGCGGCCGCCACCGCCGATGCGGCCGGCCGGAAGAAGCAATATGACGGCCTGATGGCCGACGGCACTATGGCGGCGACGGCGGGCGATTGGGCCAAGGCCCTCGACGCGTTCACCAGGGCGGCGGCGATCGACAACACGGCGCTGGCCCAGGCCGGTGTGAGCAATGCCCGCAAGCAGCTCATGGCCGCCACTGCCGCCGCGGCTGCCGCGGAAAAGAAGAAGCAGTACGACGGCCTGATGGCCGGCGGCGCAGCGGCGGTCACGGCGGGTGATTGGCAGAAGGCGCTCGATGCGTACACCAAGGCATCGCTTGTTGATAACACGGCGGAAGTGAAGGCGGCCATCGCCAATGCCCGGAAGAAGATCGCCGATGCGGCGACGGCGGCCACAGCGGCGGAAGCCAGGAAGAAGCAATACGCGCAATTCATGACTGAGGGTGATGCGGCCGCGAGGGGCAGTCTGTGGCAGAAGGCCCTGGACGCCTACACCAAGGCGGCAACCATCGACAACACGGCCGAAGCGCAGGCGGGCATTACCAATGCCAGGAACAAGGTTGCCGCCGCGACGGCTGCGGCCACTGCAGCCGCTGAGAAGAAGCGGCAGTACGACGGCGCGATGGCCGATGGCGCGGCCGCCGCCAAGGCGGGTGATTGGCAGAAGGCACTGGACGCATTTACCAAGGCGGCGGCCATGCAGAATGCGCCCGAAGTGCAGGCCGATATCGCCAATGTCAAGAAGAAGATCGCTGACGCCGCCGCCGCGACGGCTGCCGCTGCGGCGGCCGCGGAAAAGAAAAAGCAATACACGCAATTCATGACCGAAGGCGACGCGGCCGCCAAGGCCGGTCTGTGGCAGAAAGCCCTGGACGCGCTGACCAAGGCGGCGGCCATCGACAATACGCCCGAGGTGCAGGCCGACATCGCCAACGCCAGGAAGAAGATCGCTGATGCCGCCTCCGCCACGGCTGCCGCGGAAAAGAAGAAGCAATACACACAGTTCATGACCGAAGGCGACGCGGCCGCCAAGGCCGGTCTGTGGCAGAAGGCACTGGACGCGCTGACCAAGGCGGCGGCCATCGACAATACGCCCGAGGTGCAGGCCGACATCGCCAACGCAAAGAAGAAGCTTGCCGCCACGACCCCGGCCGACAAGAACAAACAATATGACAAGCTCATCAGCGAAGGCGACGCCGCGGCAAAGAGCAGCGATTGGCAGGCCGCACTGGACGCGTACAGGGACGCGGCCGGCATCGACAACACGGCGGCGGTGAAAACGAAGATCGCCAACGTCAAGGAGAAGCTCTTTGACAAGCTCGTGGCCGATGGCGACCGGGCCGGCGCCGCGGGCAACTGGAAGTCCGCGCTGGATCTATACACCAAGGCCCACGCGATCAAGAGCACCCCGGAACTGGAAGCGGCCATCGCCAACGCCAGGAAGAAGGCGGCGGGCGGGAATTGATGCGGACCCGCGTTCAAGATTCTGCTGAAGAAGTAGAGCCGGTGCCCTCACCGGCATCTAAGAGTGGCGCTCTCACGCCGAGCCGACAGGGCGTCGGCTCTAATTTCCCGCCAAGTCAAAAGAAACTTGAGAATAATGCCCATCGCAAAATCGGTTGCCAATACCATGCACCGCTTCGTGCCTTCGTGTCTTCGTGTTTGATCTTCTTTCGTTGCGGCCATGCCGCGCTGCGTCATCCGAACTATTCGCAGTCTTCTTTCTCGGCCCCTCACTTCCCCACCGCATAGCACCACAGTAAATCATGATCGCGGATGTACAGCCGCCCATTGCAGACAACCGGATACGCCCACGCCTTCTCCATGCCGCTGATCCGCTTGGGCGGATTTGGCGGCGTAAACCGGCCATGCTCGCGATAGCCATCCGGCGTCGCCTCCACCAGCGCCACCTCGCCATTCTCGCCGTGGAGATACAGCCTGCCATCAGCGTAGCAGAGCGACCCCGGCGCCGCGCTGCGATCGGTCCACTTGATCTGCCCCGTCTTGAAATCCGCACACACCAGCACCTGGGCCGAGCAGCCATACAGATGGCCGCCCACCAACACGGCCCCGCCGATCGCCGTCGGCAGCTTGGGGTCAAAGTAGACCTGCTCGGCTTCCACGCCGCCGCCCCTGGCGACCGGCCGCACCGCCCCGCCGCCGCTGCCCGAGCCGGCCGAGTACACGAGCCCATCGCCGACCACGGGCGATGGGATCGTGGCCCCGTACGTGCTCATGGTCTTGCCATATCGCCAAAGGAACTTGCCGGTCTTTGCCTCCACGCCGACCAGCCCCTTCTGCACCACCTGCACATATTGTCGCACACCCGCGGCCTCCATGATCATCGCCGAGGTGTAGGCCGCATCATCCGCTTCCGGCAGGGCGCATTTCCAGATCACCTCGCCCGTCTTCTTGTTCAGCGCCACCAGCGTCGCCTGCCCGCCGCCGGGCGTGCAGACAAGCGCGTCGCCGTCGATCAGCGGCGACTCCGCGTAGGCCCAGTTGCCCGGCTTGCCGCCAAAATCGCCGCGCAGGCTCTTCTGCCAGCGAATCTTGCCCGTGGCCAGCTCGATGCAGACGAGATCGCCGTCCGAGCCCAGGGCATAGAGCGCATCGCCGTCGACGGTCGGCGTCGATCGGGCGGCCGGGAAGTTGGGCTGCTGTTTCGGATTGCCGACCTTGCCGACGCGCGTCGACCAGATGGGTTTGCCGTCCTTGCCATCGAGTGCCCTGACGAACTCATCCTCCACGCCCTGGCTGGCCATCAAGTAGAGCCGCCCGCCCGCCACGGCCGGCGTCGAGAATCCCCGGCCCAGATCATTCACCTGCCACAGCAGCTTCGGCCCTTCCGCGGGCCATTCCTTGAGCAAACCCGTTTCCTGCGAAATCCCGTCCCGATTAGGCCCGCGCCACTGCGGCCAGTCCCCCGCCCCGGCGCAGGTTGCGGTGATCAGAACGGCCAGTGCCACGCTCGCGGCCAGACGTCGATTGCTTCTCATGTCGCTGCTCCTTGTGTTTGGCGTGAACTGTCGACGACCAGTGAACAGGCAGATTGTAGGTCATTTGCCCTGCGGGGAAAGAGGCGAAGGCTGTTAACCACGAAGGACCACCAAGGGCCACGAAGCACCACGAACCCCGGGCACACATGCCGGATTCCCCCAGAATACCATTCACGCCCGCGTCCTGTTCCCCGCGATCCTTCGGCGATTGCCCGCATTGACTACCCCAATAATTAGTATACTATTGATATACGAGGCGATCTTCAGATGACTCCCGAAGACCTTTTGACGTTCATTCAGTTCCCACATTTCCGGCGAGAGTGGAACCGACTGCGACTGGATGACGAAGATTTGCGGGCGCTGGAGATTGCCATCATGTGCAACCCGCGCCAACCGGTCGTGGCCGGGACCGGCGGGCTGCGCAAACTGCGGTTTGCCCCACCCGGTTGGCGGCGAGGCAAGAGCGGAGCGTTGCGAATCGGCTACGTGTTTCTGGAGGAGTTCAGCGTGGTTGGGCTGATCGTCGTATATGCCAAGGCCGACGCGGCGAACATCTCGCCCGCCGGTCGGCAAGTCATCCGACGGGCAATCGAACAATTTACGCTCTATTGGAGGAAAGGCGGATAGACCCATGCGTACCCTGAACAAGAAACGTGGTTCATTTGAAGACGCGGTGATCAAGAGCTTCGACAGCTTTTTTGAGGCCGTGGAGCGCGGAGAACCAATCAGCGTGCGCAAGGTCAAACTGGACCTTGAGCCGCGACGCTATGGGCCGGCCGACATCAAGCAACTGCGCCAAAAAATGAACGTCAGCCAGGCAATGTTTGCGCAACTGCTCGCGGTGTCGGTGAAGACGATCCAGGGATGGGAGGCCGGCGCCACCAAGGCCCCGGGCATGGCCTGTCGGCTGCTCGAGGAGATCAATATCGATCCACGGGCCTGGCTCCAGCGCCGGATCGCGTTCCATGCCCCGCCAGGCCGGAACCGAGCGCGTTGAGGCGTACTCGCCGGGCGGTCAATTCCAGTTTGGTCGCCGCAATGCGAATGGGGAACGCGCGTCGAGAATGACTCCCGTCCCTTTTGACTGCTAACTCTCTTCTTCGTGGCCCTTGGCGGCCCTTCGTGGTTGACGTTTCCCAGCCCCCGGCCAGCCGCGAATGCCGCCTCAACCTCGGCCGATGCGCGAGCGAATCTCCGCGCGCTGGCGATCGGTCCAGCAGCGGGGGAGGTTTGTGTCGCAGGCATGACAGCCGAAATGCCGTTGGATGGCGTGACGGAGTTGATCCACACCCGCGCCGGTCGTGGCGACGATCCGAAGTGGCGTGGTTACGGGTGTGGTTGTGTCGCCTGGCAACAGGCCCTCACCCCGGCCCTCTCCCGGAGGGAGAGGGAGAAGTGGGCGAGACTCCAAGAGCTCGCCCGGAGGGAGAGGGCGAGCGGATGCCGCGGAGGACCGCGGCACACGGGCTGGAAGCCCGTGCCACGAGAGAGGGGCATGCCCGTTTTGTGCCCGGTCGTCCCATTGCCAGATGGCGGGGCGGTCGGATTTGTTCAGGACACGCATCGCCGCCGGATACGCCGCAGCCAGCAGGTCCTGCGCCGCGCGATCCTGCGTCGGATCGAGCACGAGCACGACCAGCGCGGCGGCGGCGATGACGGGCCTGCTGCGCTGGATGGCCTGCTGTTCGATGGGGTCATCGCTCTGCCGCAGCCCGGGCGTATCGACCAGCACGACCGGCAGACCGTCGATGTTGGCCAGTTCGCCGACCCAGTCGCGCGTCGTGCCCGGCAGGTCGGCGGTGATGGAGCGCTCCTGGGCGAAAAGCTGGTTGGCCAGCGTGGACTTGCCGACATTGGGCGCGCCGATGATGGCCACGCGTCGCGGATGCAGCAGGTGCAGCAACGAATCATCCGCCAGCATTCGCGGCAGGTCGTCGGGCGTAATGTGCGACCATGCTTCCCGCTGTGCCAGCAGGGCCTCGATGCCCAGTTCCGTCTTTGCCAGCGGCAGCGCGGCGGCGATCTCTCTCTCAATGATCGTGTCGCCATCGGCCCCGTCGAGCGGATCGGCCGACGGCTCGAAACCCGATCGCCGAGCCAGATCGGTGACACAATGCACCACCCACGGCCCGCCGTGGGTGCTGATGTCCGCAAAGCCATCGCCGGGCACGACCAAGACGTCGTCGATCACAATTTCGCCGTCGCGCAGGTCTCCATGGACACAACGCCCCGGCGCCACCGGGGAATTGTGATCGCGGATGGATGCAGTG
>JBIOJL010000208.1:0-10732 GCA_044450885.1 Tepidisphaerales bacterium | reverse complement strand
GCTCTACCTTCACCAACACCCCCGGCGGAACCGCCCACTGGACCTTCACCGGCGGCACCAACTACACCGACCAGAGCGGGGATGTGGCGATCAATATCAGCAAGGCCACCGCCAATGTCACCGTCAACGGATACACCGGCGTGTACGACGCGGCGGCCCATGGTGCCACCGGCTCGGCAACGGGCGTCGGCGGCGTGGTCCTGAGCGGCCTGGACCTGGGCTCTACCTTCACCAACACCCCCGGCGGAACCGCCCACTGGACCTTCACCGGCGGCACCAACTACACCGACCAGAGCGGGGATGTGGCGATCAATATCAGCAAGGCGAACGCCGCCATCGTGGTCACGCCCTACAACGTCACCTACGATGGTGCCGGCCACACGGCCACCGGAACGGCCAAGGGCGTGCTGGGCGAGAGCCTCAGCGGTCTTGTCCTCACGGGGACCACCCATACCAACGCCGGCACGTTTGCGGCCGACCCCTGGACGTTCACCGATGCCACCGGCAACTACAACAACGCCAGCGGCACGGTAAGCGACAGCATCGGCCTGCGTGACCTGTACGTGACGGCCAGCAACAACAGCAAGACCTACGGCGATACGGCCCACGACACAGGCACGATCAGCGGCGTGCAGGGTCTCGACGGCATCACCGCCAGCTTCTCCAGCGCCGGCGACGCCGCCACGGCCCCGGTGGGCACGGGCAGTTACACCATCAGTGACACGCTGTCCGACCCGAACGGCAAGCTGAGCAACTACGTGGTTCATGAGACCCCGGCCACGCTGACGGTCAACAAGGCCACCGCGGCCATCACGGTCACGCCCTACAGCGTGACCTACGACAGCAAAACCCACACGGCCACCGGCACGGCCAAGGGCGTGCTGGGCGAGAGCCTCAGCGGTCTCGTCCTCACCGGGACCACCCATACCAACGCCAGCACCTTTGCGAGCGACCCTTGGACGTTTACCGACACCACCGGCAACTACAACAACGCCAGCGGCTCGGTCACCGACATCATCGCCAAAGCCAGCGCCACGATCTCGGTCACGCCCTACAGCGTCACCTATGACGGTGCCACCCACACGGCCACCGGCACGGCCAAGGGCGTGCTGGGCGAGAGCCTCAGCGGTCTCGTCCTCACCGGGACCACTCATATCGGCGCCGGCACGTTTGCGACCGACGCCTGGACTTTCACCGACACCACCGGCAATTACAACAACGCCAGCGGCACCGTCACCGACATCATCGCCAAGGCCAATCCCGTCCTCACCTGGGCGAACCCTGCCGACATCACTTCCGGTACGGCCCTCAGCGGCACGCAACTCAACGCCGCCGCCAACGTGCTCGGCGCGTTTGCGTATACCCCGGCCGCGGGCACAGTCCTTGGCGCGGGCAACGGCCAGACACTCAGCGTGGCTTTCACGCCTACAGACACCACGGACTACAACACGGCTTCCGCAACGGTTAAGATCAACGTTCTCGCCGCGTCGTCCAGTTCCGCCTCCGGCCACGTCTACAACGACCTCTCGGGCAACGGGCTGAGCGCCGACGACACGCCGATGTCGGGCGTGATCGTGAATCTCTTCCGCGACGTCAATGGCAATGGCACGCTCGATTCCGGCGACGGCGCCGCCGTAGCGACCACAACCACCAATGCAAGCGGCGCGTATTCATTCGGCGGCCTGACTGCGGGCAATACGTACTTCGTTCAGGAAGTCCTCCCCAGCGGCTACGTCCGTACGGCCCCGGCGTTGAGCGATAACTACGCCGTCCCCGTAACCGGCCTGACCAACGCCACGGGCCTGGATTTCGACAACTTCAACAAGACCTGCTGCACCAACTCCGTCGCCAACGTCAGCTTCCTCATCAACGGCACCACCACCGTCACCAACCTCCGCGGCGCCACCCACCAGGGCGACACCGTGGTCGCCAGGTTCACCGTGACCGGGACCGCCTCGCAGACACTCTCCTTCGTCACCTACAACGCGCCGGACGCGGTCTTCAATGCCGATGATGCCAACCTGCAGACCGTCGATCAGTTGGCCTCCGGCTCGTTCGCGCCCGGGCCGCACTCGTTGACCGTGACCATCCCGGCCAACTTCTACCAGATCGACTTCGTCTGCGGCCTCGCCATCGACACGCTCGGCCCGGCCGGCAGCAACATCTTCTACTCCGCGCAAAGCCGGCTGATCAGCGCCGACAACGGCGGGCTGCACTCGGATACCGACGACGAAGCGGCCACGACATGCTTCTGGAATAACCTGGGCCAGACCTTGATCAAGTCCTTCGGCGGCAGCGCATGCAACACGGACCTGGGCAACTGGCTGGCGACGACCTATCCGAAGATGTACGGCGCGAGTTGCCCGAACAGCGCCAACAACCTGTCTGGCGACACCAACACGACCGTGGCAGCGCTGTTCAAGAGCTTCTACAAGAACAACACGCACTGCGGCGCCGACGCGCAGGTCATGGCCACGGCGCTCAACGTCTATGCGTCAACCCTGTCGCTGGGCGGAGCGGTGGCGGATACCGCGCAGTACGGCTTCGACGCCACGACCGGCGGCCTGGGCGCGGCCGAGTTCAACGTCGGCAACAACGGCGCGGCGTTCAACGTGGCCAACAATTCCACGCTGACCGTGTCGCAAATGCTGGCGGTCGCAAATGCCAAATCGACCAATGACGTTCTGTACAACAACGTGACCTCGCTGCTGCAGATGGCTTACAACATGTTCAGCCAGGTCAACGGCTCCGGCGGCCTCTAAGCCATGGCCGGTTTCGTCGGGCCCGACGCGATGATCCCGCGCTACTACTGGTGGCGCGGGATCATCGCCGCAACCGCCTCGACGACTTCGCGCTCGCCGATGCCGGCGGTGTTGAACGTCGCCGTGAAGGATTCGGGCGTGAGCGGCCGCCTGGGCCAGTGCCGGCGGTAGAACGCCGCGCGGTTGGCATCGAGTTCCTTCACGCGGATTTCGGAATCGGCAACCGGCATGTTGAAGATGGCCGCGTAGTTGCGGATGCGGAAATCCAGCGGCGCCACCAGGCGAACGTGGATGCCGCCGGGCAGGTTGGCGGTGACGAACACGCCGCCCCGGCCGACGATGACGCAGCGGCCGACCTGGGCGATGGCGCGGATGGTGGCCGCGGTCTTCCAGTAGACGCGGAACTCGCTGGCGGTTTCCGGGGTTTCGGCGATGCGCAGCCCGCCGAGAAGTTCTTCGATCCAGGTCGGGCCGCGGTCTTCGAGGGCATCGACGAGTGACTGGTCGATATGGTGGTCCAGGGCCACTTTCTGCACGAGTTCGCGGTCCCAGGCGGTCCAGGTTTGTTCACCCGGACCGCGACGATTGAGGTGTTCGACCAGCCTCTGGGCAAGCGTGATGCCGCCGGCGCCCGCCTGGCGGGAAATGGTGACGAACGGCATGACGGCCGTGGCCGGGCTCCGGTCGACCAGCGGCGCCCCCGCGACCCCAATGGTGCGGATGGCCGCGAGAATCGGCTTGGAACGGGAACTGAAGATTCCTTCAAGAGAGATCGGCATGGAGATCACCTCCCAACAAGGGCTTGGCCATTCTTCCGGGAGGGCCGCACTCCGTGCGGCCGCGGTCGTGCAGAAGCACGACCCTCCCGATTCTTGGCGACGTCCCAGCGACGGCAAACCCGGTTTCCAAAGAGCAAAGAGACGGTTGCGATATCTATAGACTATTTTATCTCATGAATTCGCTGCCGCCATTGAAATCCGGCGTGGATCGTCGATCGTTCGGAGTTCACGCTTCAGCGTGTCTGGTGTTCGTTCCCGCAAGAAGACGCGCTAAAGCGTGAACTCCGAACAGGCGTCCGACTTCTGTTCCGGCCACATGCAATTGCCGTGGCCGATAATCCTGCAATGCCGAAGCGGCTCGTCGGTATTTAGCTGCATGAAACCACTGCGATCGTTCCTGGGAATCGGATTCGCGGCTGTGGCCGTGCTTCTTGCGCTGGGGGTCCGTCCGGCAGTCGCGGCCGATGCGCCGGACAAACCGAACATCGTCTTGATCCTGACCGACGACCTCGGCTATGGCGATGTCTCCTGTCTCAATCCCGAGTCGAAGATTCAGACGCCGGCCATCGACCGCCTGGCGGCGCAGGGCATGACCTTCACCGATGCCCACGCGCCTTCGACCGTCTGCACGCCAACCCGCTATTCGGTGCTGACCGGCCGATACGCCTTCCGCGGCCGGTCGAGGACCGGCGTGCTCGGCGGCTATTCCCCGCGGTTGATCGAGCCCGGCCGGCTGACGGTCGGAGAAATGCTCCGCCAGAGCGGCTACGACACCGGGGCCATCGGCAAGTGGCACCTGGGCATGGACTGGCCCACGAAGGAGAAGGCCGAATTCGGGGACACGATTGCGCCCAAGGCCAAGCCCGAACTGATCGACTTCACCAAGCCGATTCCCGGCGGGCCGCTGGCCGTGGGGTTCGACTACTTCTATGGCATCTCCGCGTCGCTGGACATGGACCCGTACGTCTACATCGAGAACGACCGGGTGGTGGAGGCGCCGGCGGGCAAGGTCGAGGCCGGCAAGGACATGGGCTTCTTCCGTGCCGGGCCGATCGCGCCCGGCTTCAAGCATGTCGAGGTGCTGCCACGCTGCGTCAGCAAGGCCGAGGAGTACATTGCCAGACACGCGGGCACAGGCAGGCCGTTCTTCCTGTATCTGGCGCTGCCGTCGCCGCACTCGCCGATCCTGCCCTCGCCGGAATTCGCGGGCAAGAGCAAAGCCGGACAATACGGCGACTATGTCATGGAGACCGACGATTCGGCGGCTCGCGTGGTGGCGGCGCTGGAGAAGGCCGGGATCGACAAGAATACGCTGGTGATCTTCACCAGCGACAACGGCCCGGAGCACTACACCTACAGGCTTCAGGAGCAATTCGGGCATTACTCGGCCGGCAAGCTGCGCGGGATCAAGCGCGACCTGTGGGACGGCGGGCACCGCGTGCCCTTCTTCGTGCGCTGGCCGGGAAAGGTCAAGGCCGGGGCGATCTGCGGGCAGACGATCTGCCTCAGCGACTTCATGGCAACCGCGGCGGCGATTGTAGGATATAAGCTGCCCAACGACGCGGCCGAGGATTCGTTCAACGTGCTGCCGCTGATCTTGTCCGAGAAGCTGGACAGGCCCATCCGCGAATCGGTGATCCATCACTCCATCACTGGCCAGTTGTCGATCCGCAGGGGCGACATGAAACTCATCCCGCTCAGAGGCTCCGGTGGCAACGTCTACAAGACCGGCCCCAACGCCATCAAGCCGGACGATCCTCCGGGCCAACTTTACGATATGTCCAAGGACATCTCCGAGCGCGAGAACCTGTACACGCGCTATCCGGAACTTGTGAAGGAACTCGGCGACCTGCTGGAGCAGCAGAAGACGTCGGGTCGTTCGGCGCCGGTGCGGTAGGGTCCGCACTGCGGACCGTTATGTTGCCATACGGAGTAAATGATGACTCGACTGATGTCGCCGGCGGTGTTGCTCCTGTGGGTGGCGATCTCCGCCGCCGCCCAGAGCGAACTCGTCGATGTCTTTACCTCGGGCAAGGACTTCCCGTCCGTGCGAATCCCGTCCCTGATTGTGACCAAAGGCGGGGCACTGCTGGCGTTCGCCGAAGGCCGGGCCAAGGCGGCCGATCAGGCACAGAACAAGCTGATTCTCCGGCGGAGCGAAGACTCCGGCCGGACGTGGTTGGCCGTGCAGGTCCTCTTCGATGATGGCAGGCGTTCGATCAACAACCCCTGCGCCGTGGTCGACCAGAAGACCGGCCGTGTGATGATCATGGTCCAGTCGTATCCCGAGACCGCCTCGGAATTCTCCGGCAGGCTGCAGGCCGGGGTCGAGGGCGAGTTGATCGTGCGGTCGTATCTGCTGAGCAGCGATGACGAGGGCAAGACCTGGTCCAAGCCGCGCGATGTGATGGCGCAGGTGAAACGGCCAGAGAAAGTGACGACGCTCTCTTCCGGTCCCGGCGTGGGGATTCAGTTGAAGCAGGGCCCGCACGCCGGCCGGATACTCATCCCGTTCAACGAAGGCCCACCGAGCCTCTGGCGGATATACGCGGCGTACAGCGATGATGGCGGCGGCACATGGAAGATCGGCGAGACGGCTCCGGATGCCGGATTCAAGGGCAAGAAGGACGAGTGGCAATCGACGGTCAACGAGACGCAGGTTGTCGAACTGGCCGACGGTTCGGTGCGACTGAACACGCGGCAGTATGGTCCCGGTGGCGTGCGGAAGACCGCAATTTCCCGCGACGGCGGCCAGATCTGGTCGGCCGTTGAGCCTGTACCGGAACTCAGGGTCCCCTCGTGCATGGCTTCGATCATCCGCTATCCCGACGCGAAGCGCAATCTGCTGCTCTACAGCGGCCCGCTCGGCACCAGGCGGGAGAACGGCACGATCTTCCTCAGCGAGGACGACGGCGCGACCTGGAAACAGGGAGCGACGATCTACGCGAAGAGTTTCGCCTACAGTTGCCTGGCGGTGCTGCCGGATGGGTCGGTGGGCGTGCTCTTTGAGCGGGATGGGTATGGGCAGGTGACGTTCGTGCGGCTGACGGTGCAGTCGGCGATTGGCAAGTAGTCGTATGTGCCGGTCTACAGCGCCCGGTACACCTCACGGCGATGGCCAACGTCCACAACCAGAACCACGAGCCGCTCGTCCTCGATCGTATAGAGAACTCGCCAGTCGCCAACGCGGATGCGCCAGCCATTTGACGTTCCGGCCAGTTTGACACATCCGTGGGGACGAGGCTCGTCGGCAAGCGCCAAGATCGCACGATCCACACGGGCGCGAACATTGGCCGGGAGGTCGCCTATCGCGCGCCTGGCCACCGCCGATATCAACACGGCATAACTCATGCCAGCCCCAACTCTCGGCGGGCCTGCGCGTAGGGCATCGGCTTCTCACCACGGCGGCGCATTTCGGCAAGGCGTCGACGTAAGATCGTCGCGTCCCGTTGATCTTCCGCGCTCGTTGCGGAGCGCTTATCACTCAGGCGACGATACTCGCTTTCGGGGAGAAGGACGTATTTCCGACCTCCCAGTTTCAGCGTCTGTACAGCCATACACTTGCGCCTTTCCATGGAGAACACCCGAATTGTAACTGGGCGTTGGTTCGGCGTCATCTGAAAAGCCGGGATTCCGTTACACATCAAAATACTTCGCCTGCGGATGATGGGCGATGATGGCATCGGTGCTCTGCTCGGGGACGAGCATGTAGTTCTCGCTTAATTCCACGCCGAGTTCCTGCGGTTGCAGGAGTTCCATGATCATCGTCCGGTCTTCGAGGTTGGGGCAGGCGGGGTAGCCGAAGGAGTAGCGGCTGCCGCGGTACTTCTGCTGGAAGATCTTCTGGGTCGACGGATCGTCCTCGCTGCCGAAACCGAGTTCCTGCCGCACGCGCTTGTGCCACAGTTCGGCCAGCGCTTCGGCCGACTCGACGGCGAAACCGTGCAGGTAGAGATATTCCTGATACTGGTTGGCCTCGCGCAGGCGGTTGGCCAACTCGGTGGCCTTGTCACCGACGGTGACCAGTTGCACGCAGAGCACGTCGAACTGGCCGGAATCGACGGAGCGGAAGTAGTCGGTCAGGCAGAGCCGGCGGCGGCCGTCCTGACGGGGAAATTTGAAACGCATTTGTTCCCTGGCCGCGCCCTTGGGGGCGACCTTCCCGCCGTGATTCGTGCCGCAATCGCAACGGACCTGCTCGAATTCCTCCGTGTGGTAGACGATCAGCTCATCGCCCTGCGACTGCACGGGGAAATAGCCGTAGGCGACGGCCGGGCGGAGGAAGCCTTCGTCGAGGGCGCGCTTCTGCATGCGCTCGAAGACGGGACGGGCGGTTTCGTGGAGGATGTCGCGGAACTGCTCATCCGAGAGCGTGCCCTTCTTGAGGCCCCATTGGCCAAAGAACAAGGCGTTTTCGTTGATGTAGGGGAAGAGGTGTTTGGGGCCCAGGTCGCGGACGATCCGCCGGCCCCAGAACGGAGGAACGGGGACGGGGTTGTCACCGGCGATGGGCTGGGGTTTGGCGTCGCCGGTGGGCACGACCGCCGAGTCCCGCTGGCGTTTACGTTTCTCGGCGCGGTCCTTCTGCGACCGGACGATGCCGGCGACTTTCCCGCCGCAGACGGCATCCATCATGTGCAGGCCCTCGAAGGCGTCCTTGCAGTAGAGGAGCGGGCCCTTGTAGAGGCCGGCCAAGTCGTCCTCGGCGTAATCGCGGGTCAGAGCCGCGCCGCCCAGCAGCACAGGTAGGCTCACGCCGCGGGCGTTCATCTCGTCAAGGTTCTCGCGCATGACGGCGACGGATTTGACCAGGAGGCCGGACATGCCGACGGCGTCGGCGTTGTGGGCTTTGGCCGCCTTGAGGATCTCGTCGATCGGCTGCTTGATGCCCAGGTTGATGACCGTGTAGCCGTTGTTGGTGAGCAGGATGTCCACCAGGTTCTTGCCGATGTCGTGAACGTCCCCTTTGACCGTGGCCAGCACCATGCGGCCCTTGGTCTCGCCGGCCGCCTTGTCCATGTGCGGCTCGAGGTGGGCAACCGATGCCTTCATCGTCTCGGCGCTCTGCAGAACGAACGGCAACTGCATCTGCCCCGAACCGAAGAGTTCGCCGACCACCTTCATGCCTTCGAGCAGAATTTTGTTGATGATGTCCAGGGCCGAGTGCGTCTGGAGGGCTTCATCCAGATGTAGGGTGAGGTTGCGTTTCTCGCCGTCGATGATGTGGCGCTTGAGCTTCTCCTCGACGGGGAGAGCGTCGTAGACGCCAGGGGACGTGGTCGCTGAAGCGACCACGCCGGTGTCGGGGAAGAGCTGCACGAAGTTTGTCAGCGGATCGAAGCCATCCCGCCTGCGGTCGTAGATCAGGTCCATAGCCGCCTGCCAGTGTTCCGCGGGAATGCGGTTCTGCGGGAGCAACTTCGAGGCAGCACGATGGCGCCGGTGAGCCCGGCCTCCCGCAGTTCGTGGAGGAACGCGCTGTTCAGCACGACGCGCGCCGCCGGCTTCAGACCGAACGACACGTTCGACAGCCCGACCACCGTGTGGCAATCCGGCAGCTCGCGCGCGATCCGCCGCGTCCCTTCGATGGTTTCCAGGGCGTTGCGGCGATCCTCCTCGATGCCGGTGGAAATGGGCAGGACCAGCGGGTCGAAGAAAAGGTCCTCGTCGCGCAGGCCGTACTTTCCAACCGCCAGGTCGCGGATGCGCCGGGCGATGCTGATCTTGCGGTCGGCGGTGCGGGCCATGGCCGAGAGCTTGTCCTCGTCGATGGTTCCCGCCACGACGGCGGCGCCGTACTTCTTCGCCATCCGGCAGATGTGGGCGAGCTTTTCCTCGCCTTCCTCAAGGTTCATCGAATTGAGGACGCAGCGCCCGCCGGCCAGTTTCAGCCCCGCCTCCATCACCGCCGGGTTCGTGCTGTCGAGCATCAGCGGCACATCGAGCGAATTGGTGAACCGGCGGACGACCTCGTGCATGTCCCGCACGCCGTCCCGGCCGACGAAATCGACGCAGACATCCAGCATGTGCGAGCCGTCGCGGACTTCGTCGCGGGCCATCGACACCAGCCCATCCCAGTCATCGGCCTGCAACAACCGCTTGAACTGCCGCGAGCCGTTGGTGTTGGTGCGCTCGGCCACGATCAGGTAGCTCTTGTCCTGACGCACATCCTGGGCGGAGATGAGGCTGGATATCTGCGGGCGGACGACAACATTCCGTGCCTTGGGCGCGTGGTCGCGCCCGACCGCGCCGACCAGCGCCGCCAGGTGCTCGGGCATGGTTCCGCAGCAGCCGCCGATGATGTTGACGCCGAAGTCGTTCACGTAGCGCATCATGCCGCGGGCGAAATCGTCCGGGCCCATGGGGAAATGCGCCCGCGCCTTCTCATCCATCACGGGCAGGCCCGCGTTGGGCAGGGCGCTGACCAGGCGCGGCCAGCGCGAGGCGATGTACTTGACGGTCTCCGACAGTTCCGTCGGCCCGAAGGCGCAGTTCACCCCCAGCACCTGCACCTCGGCATACGGCTCGAACGTCGCAACCAGGGCGGCCGGGTCCGATCCAGTCAGCATCTGCTGCCCGCCGCCGGTATCGAACGACGCCTGCACGATGATCGCCAGCCGGACGTCCATCTCCTTCATGACGCGGTTGGCGGCGCTGATGGCACATTTTGTGACCAACATGTCCTGCTGCGTCTCGATCAGCAGTGCATCCACCCCGCCGACGAGCAGCCCGCGGACCTGCTCCGCGTACGATTCCTCCATCACGTCCCAGGTCGTGTGCCCGAGTGTCAGCAGTTTGGTCCCCGGCCCCATGGCCCCGATGACGTATCGCGGGCGGTCGGCCGTCTCGAACTTCCCACACGCCCGCCGCGCGATCTCGGCCGCCCGTTTGTTGATCTCGAACACCCGCTCGGCCATTTCGGCCTCGGCCATGACGATGCGGTTGCCGCCGAACGTATTGGTCTCGACCGCGTCGCAGCCGACATGGAGGAACGCCTCATGGATTTCCTGGATGACATTCGGGCAGGTGAGGTTGAGGACTTCGGACATGTTCTCATGCCCCAGCCAATCGCGTTTGACGTCAAACGTCCGCTGCTGCAGGTTGGACCCCATGGCCCCGTCGAGGATGACAACCCGGCGGCGGGCCAGTTCGATAAAGGGGATTCTGGACATGGGTCGATCCTGTCTGATG
>JBIOJL010000207.1:0-10802 GCA_044450885.1 Tepidisphaerales bacterium | reverse complement strand
TTTTTTTTTTCTGTCCTCCGTTTTGGTTTTTTTTTTTTTTTTTTTCCCCGGGGGGGCCCTGCGGGGGGCGGGGGGGGGGCGCCCCCCCCCCCCCCCCCGCCCCCCCCCCCCGGCACCCTACGCTGACGCTACCTCATGCTCCAGTACGGATGCGGCGGGTGCGCGCCGATGATCCAGGTCGCCTGGAAGAACAGGATCTCCTCGCTGGGCACGTCGCCGCCGCGGTGCTCGTATTGCATGCGGAAGCGCAGGAACTCGCTCCAGTACCAGCTCACGTAGGGCGCGACGCCATACGTGGCCTGGTCGTTGTTAAACGGATTCTGCGTGTAGTCCAGACGGCAGCCCACGTACCAGTCGCGGTTGAGCTGCTGTTGCGCCAGCAGGTAGGCGCCCCAGGAGTTCTCCGTCTCCCGGTCCACCTTGTCCACCAGGCCGTAGATGAACTCGCCCTGGAAAACCTGGTTGTTGAAGCGCCCCGTCGGATCGGTGTGCAGCAGGGTGAAGTCGGCCCCGAGCAGGTCGGTGCGGCGATGAATGTCGCTGGAGGTATGCCCCGTCAGCCAGGACGCGCCGAGTTCCAGATTCCAGTCCTTGCCGATGTCGTGGTTCCACAGCGCGTGGAAGTTGGCCGCCGGCGAGGCCACCGAAGCGTCGCCGCTCAGCGTCGGCGATTGCGAGTTGGCCCCTTCGCCGCTGATGACCTCGGCCACCAGCTCGAAGTACTGGTTCCACGGATTGGGCACGACGTAACTGAGCGACAGGCCGGCGTCGCTCAGCGCCTCGGGCGCAAGGAACGCCTGGTTCACCAGCGGCGTGTCGGACGTGGGCAGGTCGTGGGCGTGGATGACGTTCTGCCGGCCGAAGCGCAGGTGGAAACGGCCGAGCTTGGCCGTCAGGTTCGGCACGCCGAAGTCATGGAGGAAGAGGTATCCCTCCTCGATATCGACGGATGTGTCCGGCCCGGATTGCTTCTCGCCCGTCGGAAACACCGGGTTGGCGATGTCGCGCGCGAAGGAGAGGATCACGACGGCGTCGGCCCGCGGGTCGACGGCCGCCCGCATGTCCATTTCCACCTCGCCGACGTCCATGCGATTGAGGGCGTCGTTGTTCTTGGTGCGGGCCAGTGAGCCCACGAAATTGGTGACGACGGCAATGTCCGGATTGAAGCTGACCGGGGTGCGTTTGGTCGCCGCGTCGGTCCGTTCCCTCGCGTCTTTCAAGACCGCCTCGCGGACCTTGTCCGTCGTCTTGTTGGTTTCGTCGAGTTCTGCCAGCAGGCTGTCGCGGCTGCGGTCGATGTCGCTCTTGGCCGCCGGTGCCGTCGCCGGCTGCGCTTGCATGCCGGCTTTCAGCCTGGCGATTTCCTCATCGCGGGCCTTGAGTTCGGCCTGATGCCGCTTCTCCATCTCCTCCATTCGTTGTTCGAGACGTTCGAGGCGTTCTTCGGCCGACGGCTTCTGTTGCTGCTGTGCCGCGGCATAGGGTGAAAACGCGAGCGCGAATGCCAGAAGGCAGGCGCGCCAGAGTCCCTTGAGGCGCATGGTGTTCTCCAATTCAAGTCCGGGAAAACAAGACAACCTCGGCGCGTGCGCCGAGACGGGCGGGCATTGAATCAGAGAACCGGGGGTCCGCGGCAGGAAAGATTGAGGGAGAGTTCGATGGAGACGACCCTCTGCTCGGCCAAGGCCGGCCTCTCCGCGGCCTCCATCAAGCCGACTGGCGAGAGCTCGATTCCCGCGGCCAGGATGGGCGAGTGCAGCATCGCGTGGACGGGGCAGTTGCTGTCATCATGCGATCCCGCCGGCCGGTCTTCTCCGGTGGCACACGCCCGCCGATCGACCTGGTGCTGAAGTTCATGCAGAAAGGACAACGCCCCCGAGCCAAGCAGGAGCATGGTGGTTGTGGCGAGCATGACCGGCCAACGCCATCGCATGTTCAGTAATGAAAGCCCGCCTGCACTGTGAAGTCAAGTGCAATCCGCAATCCGGCAAGCCTATTCCGTCCGGCTCTCGCGCGCCACCCGGTATTCCCGGGCCGCGTTCTGCCACTCGCCGTCGTGCTCGTAGATCCGGCCCATCAGGTAATGGGCCTCCGAGAGATCGCTCTTCTCCTTGAGCACCCCGGCCAGCAGCCGCTTCGCCTGCGGCCACTGGCCGTTGGCGATGGCAATCTTGCCGAACAGCAGGTTCTGCTGCCACGGCTGAAGCGACTTGGGCGGGGCTTTGCCCAGCGTCTCGACCGCCTGCTTGAGCTGCTTGAGCTGCACCTGCGTGTCGACCAGGGCAATCCGCATCGCAGCCATCTCCGGCGCCAGCTTCAATCCGTCCGACAGCAGCGCCCGCGCTTCCTCCAGCTTGCCTTCGGAAAGCAGCTTCTGGGCCATCTGCATGTGCCACGTCGCCCGCTGGGCCGGGCCGTCGCTCACCACGGCGCGGCTGGCAAGCTGGCGGTTGAGCTCGTCGCGGTCGATCCGGCCGCGGGCGAACTCGAGGTAGCCCGCCAGGTCCGCCGTCAGCGACAGCGGCGCGCCGGCCACGTGCGCCAGCACGCTGGCATCGCTCCTGACCACCAGCGTCGCCGGCCAGGAGAACACGCCCAGCTTCGCCGACAGCGCCGACTGCGTGTCCGCGATGATCGGCCAGGTGACCGTCTTCGACTTCACCAGCGACTGCGCATGTTCGGCCGCCTGCGGGCCGCTCAGGATCACCAGGACCCTGGCCAGGGCGGCATCCTTCACGGCGGCGGCCGCCATGCGCACGACATGCTCGCTCTGCGGCTGATCGGCCCGCACGAACAGCAGCACCGTCGGCTTCTCGGCATCGGGGACGCGCACCTCCGCTCCGGCCAGATCCCTGCCCGACCACTCGGCCAGCACCGGCTCCCTGGGATTGGCGGTGGGACGCGCGGGCAGCGCCGTCGCATCGCGCGGCCTGGCCACGGGATTCACGCGGTCGTAACTCCAATTGGCGTGGCAGCCCGTCTGGCAGGACCCGCCGCTCTTGGTCTTCTTGTACTCGATCGGCAACTGCCATTTTCCATAAGGGACCATGTCGCGGATGATCTGTTCCTGCCTGGTCGCGTGGACGGCGTGGCAGACGCCGCAGTTGCGGTTGTGCTGCTTGTCGTTGACGTGGATGTAGTGCAGGTTGAGCTCGCCGTTGCGGAAGCCGGTGTAGGTGCCCTCCCGCTCGTCCCGCGTCAGCATCGGGTCGTGGCACGAGAAACAAAGCTCGTAGTTCTTCTCCGAAAACTTCTCGTAGAACTCCCGGGCGTTGGTGTGCTGCAGCAGCAGCGGCTTGTCGCCACCGTGGATGTTATGGCAGCCGCCGCACTGGCCGTCGCGCACGGGGCCGTGCCTGAAGTTGGCCGCGTCGTTGATTTCCGGCACCGCCGCCACCACCTTGCCCTTGGCGTTCTTGATCGGCTCGTTGTGGCAGGTCATGCACACCTTGATCGGCAGCCCGCTCATCAGGCTCGCCAGGTCGCCCCCGTGGGCGGTGTGGCAGGTCATGCAGGCGCGGTCGCCCATGACCGCCGGGTGCTTGTACACGGCCGCGTCGGTGTCGTGCTTGACCTTCTCATGGCACTTCAGACACAGGTCGGGCAGCGAGGCGATCACGTGCTTGGGGAAATCCGAGCCATGCGCGTCGTGGCACTCGCCGCAGCTCTTGTCCGTGGCCATGTGCTGGAACTTGACGTTGGCCATCTGCAACTTGAAGTCCTTGTGGCAGAAGTTGCACAAGTCCGCCCCCGCGGCATCCACCAGCTTGGGATACTTCGACGCGTGCGGCTGGTGACAGGCATCACAGTTGCCATCCTTCACCGGCTTGTGCATGAAGCGATGGCCCATGTTGGACAGGTCGTGGCATCGCCCACACAGCCCGGCCGTCGTCTGTTCGCGCATCATGCTCGGCGCCGGCCCGCCGTGCGGATTGTGGCAGCCCAGACACTGCCCGGTCAGCACCGGCTGGTGGATGACCGGCATCGTCCCGGTCGTGAACTCGTGGCAGAAGGTGCAAAGTTCGGCCTTTTCGCGCGCCACCTGGAACGTGTGCGTCCCGGCGTCCGTGAGCCTGTGGCAGGCGTCGCAGGTGTGCGTGTTCACCGGGCCATGCACGAACTTGTACTGGGTGACGTTGCCGTGGCAGTCGGCGGTGGCGCAGCCGGCCGCATCCGTCACGGTGGTGGGCTTCGCCGGCCGGGTGGCCGGCCCCGCGTTGGCTGCCACCGCCGCCAGCATCGACATGAGCCCGAATGTAGCGATCAAGATTCGTTTCATTACGCACCTCATGGAAACGCGCCCGGAATAACCTCCCGGTTCGTCGATTGGGTGGCACGGGCAAGCGTACTTGCCCATGCCACCCCGAATCAGCCTTCGTAGGGTCCGCTTCAGCGGACGCGAAGACCCGTTGGCACGCCGCCGCGCGTCCGCTGAAGCGGACCCTACGCTGCATTGCGGTGGGTGAAACGACAGACAAGAATGTCTGTCGTACGACAGGCAGGAATGCCTGTCCCACCGTTCACTCATCAGCCTTCGCGTCCGCTGAAGCGGACCCTACACCGCAGAGATCATGTGACATGGGCAAGTACCCTTGCCCATGCCGTCCGCAGCACTAATGCGGCCGTGTCGTTCCCAACTTCGGCTTCTCCGCAACCACGGGCCGCGTCGTGGCAAAGTGCCCCGGACGCTTCGCCGGGAAGGCGATCGTCGCGTCCTTGTGGCAACCGGCCGTGCCGCACGTCGGAGGCGCCTGGGTCTTGAGCATCGAATGACACTGTGGACACGCCAGCTTCTCGTGGTCCTTGTCCAGTTCCTGGCCGCTCTTGGCGGCGTGCGTGAACAGCAGCGGAGGCTGCTGGCCGTCCTTGTAGTGGCAGTACCGGCAGTGGTCCTGCTGGTGGCAACTCATGCAGGGCCCGTGGGATTCCGCCCAGGTCATGCCCACGCGAACGGGCTTCTTCATCGTCTTGTCGCCGTTGGGATCGTGGCAGTGCGAGCAGTTGTCGTTCCGGTGGCAATTGGTGCAGCGCAGGCCGAAGACGGCGGTGTGCTCCTTGTGGCGGAAGAGCACGTTCGCCCCGTCGGCCGGCGTATAGCGCATGCGGTAAGCGTGCGTCTCCGGCTCGGGAATCGGCGGGTGCATGCGCCCCAGGATGTCATCGCGCGTGGGCGCGCCCCGGGTTGTCGCCACCGTTTCCCGCGACTTGTGGCAGATCACGCAGGCGTTGTCGTGCATCCACTCCTTGTGGCAGTTCAGGCACTGCCGGTGATAGGCGGCCTTGAGGCTGGGCATGCGGATGTCCGTCACGTTTGCGTTCACCGCATGGCACGACTTGCACGACGGTATCGCCGCCGCCGTCGCCTGGTCGGGATGATCCAGAACCGTCGCCGGCGGGCTTACCGGCGCCGTGCCCGGCTGCGTCGACGGCCGCGTCGCCGCCTGTGGAGTGCGGTGGTGGCAGGTCACGCACCCATCCCACATCTCCGCCATCTTGGCGTGCCCCTTGTGATCGAAGGGGACGGGTTCGTACAGCGCCGCCAGCTCCCTGAGCACCACGACGTCCGGGCCGAGGTTCGCCGGTTGCGTCGCCGGGCGCGTCGGCGCCGGCGGACGCGCAAATGGCCACATCCCCACCGCCGGCAGCGTGGCCGGCAGCGTTGTCGGCCGGGTGGCCGGCATGGAAACAACCGGCGGCCCCTGCGCCGCCACCGCCACATACGCCGCCCAGGCGACGCTGCAGCCGACTGCGAGAATCACGAAACCGATCAGACTCCTGCTGTTGCGCTGGCTCATACTGCTGCCTTGGCCTTGGGCTGACTGATGATGGGAAGGTAGGTCACGATCAGGCGGTAGACGAGCATCAGGCAGGCGATCAGCCCGATGGTCACCGCGAACTCGCCGAACGAGGGAAAGTACGTCCGCGTCGCGTAGGGAGGACGATAGCCGACCAGGAACACGTTGACGCGGTTGAAGACCACGCCGCACACCACCAGCATCACCGCCGCGAACAGCAGCCGCGGCGACTGCCGCACCTTGCGCGACAGCAGCATCAGCAGGGGCAGGACGACTCCCAGCCCGACCTCGCCCATCCAGCACCAGCTCTGCACCGACCCGTCCCTCAGATACACGTATGTCCCCCGGTGAATCATGTCCCCGATCTTCACGGCCAGATACGCCCCGAGCGTGAACGGAACGAACCGCGCCAGCGGACCCAGCACGTTCATCTCCGGCTTGAGCTTCAACGACCACCCCGCGAACAGCGATTCCCAGATGACCATCGGGAACCCCAGCGCGATCGCCGACATCAGGAACAGCAGCGGCGACAGCGGCGTCCACCATAGCGGATGCAGCTTGTACGGCGCGATCACCATCAGGTTCCCCAGCGACGACTGGTGCAGGCACGAAAGCGTACACCCGGCGATCACCAGCAGGAACATGATCTGCTCAAATCGCGGATTGGCCAGCCGGGCCAGCCGCGCCAGGCGGGGGAATCGCGCTTCCTCCTGGATCACGCGCTCGAAGAAGATCGGCGCAAACTCGAGGTAAAGCACGTTGAGGTAGCACATGACGCAGATGCCCACCTCGAACAGCACCGAGTTCCCCTGCCACATGATCATCGGATGCCAGACGTTGTAATACCGCCCCAGGTCCGCCTGGAGTCCGATGCACACAAATGTATATCCCAGCATCGCCGTCAGCAGCGCCGGCCGGGCCACGGCGTGATACCGCTCGCGGTGCAGTACATGCGTGAGGAACGCCGACGTGAACCCGCCGGCCGCCAGCGCCACTCCGCTGGCCACGTCGATGGCGATCCACAGTCCCCAGGGATGCTGCTGGTCGAGATTGGTCGCAGCGCCCAGCCCGAAGATGAACCGGTAGAGCCCGAAGGCCAGCCCGGTCAGCATCATCGCGAGCAGCAGGAACACCCCCGGCGTCAGCAGCGTGTACCTCGCCGGCTGCGGCTCCTCGTGATGTTCTTCATGCTCTTCATGTTCTTCATCATGCACCGCATGGCGGCCCGCCCCGTGCGTCCGGTGCTCGGCCGGCTTTTCCGCAGGCTCCTCCGCCGGCGCCTCGGCCAGCGCCACCTCAGACTCATTGCCGCCACCGGCCAGCGCCAGCACCGGCTGCCTCGTATGCACGACCGGCGCGTCTGCCAGACTGGACCTGGTGGCACGGGCTTCCAACCCGTGGTGCCGGTGCGCCGGCACATCTCCATCGCCTTCCGCCGCGGCTTCGCGAACCGCCGCCCGCCGCCGCGGGTTGGTGATGAACATCAGCGCCCCCAGCGTCCCGTACAATATCAACGGCGGCAGCCCGTGCTTGAACACGCCGTGCTGGATCGCCTCCGTCAGCACCGGCGGCGCTGCCTCCCCCAACTTGACAAACCCGACGTTCTCGAACGCCGCCCGCGACAGATACAGCCAACTGGTGCCGCCGATCTCGTGCTCGCCGTAAACCCGTTCGACATACTGGCCGGGATGCTGCTTGATCCGTTCGTGCGCCACCTCCAGGAGCTTGCTCCGCTTGTCGAAGATGATCGCCTGACGCGGGCAGGCCTCGACGCAACCCGGCGATTTGCCCTCGCGGGTCCGGTGGTTGCACAATTCGCACTTGAGAACCCGGGGGGTAAAGGCATCGTCGTAGCTGTACGCCGGAATCTGGAATGGGCACGCCACCATGCAGTACCGGCAGCCGATGCACTTCCACGCGTCATACGTGACGGCGCCGTTCTCCTGTTTGCGCAGCGCCCCGACGATGCACGCCGACACGCACGCCGGGTGGTTGCAGTGCAGGCAGTTGACCTTCACGTAAACGGGCTTGCCGGCATCCGGGGTGTAGGCGTTGACCACCGTGAACGCGTTCGGCGCCGGCCGGCGCTGCTCCTTGAACACGCTCTGGTCGTCGTACGATTCCACCGGCCCCGCCTCGAAGCCGTTGGCCTTCTTGCACGCATGTTCGCACAGGCGGCACCCGACGCACATCGTCAGATCGACCAATACTCCCGAAGGATCCCTGGGCCCGGCCGCGTGGCCGCCGCCTTCGCTCGCCGCCGCTTCCGTGCCCACCGATGCCGTCGCCGTGAGCCAACCCATATGTCTGAGGAACTGCCTACGATCCGGTAGCATGGCTGAACTTCTCCATTCCGGCACACCCAAGCTCTTCCTGTGTGGAAATCCTTCGCTCCATTCCGAATTAACCGTTCGCGCCTGTCCAACCTCGATTATATCGTGAATCTTCGGAAATGGGACTACATTATACTGATTTTGAAAATTTCCGCTGAGACTCAGTCGCAACGCCCGGTTTGTAATCCAACGCGGCTCAGGTCCCGCGGCGGTGAAACGTGTTTGGGTGGCATGGGCAAGTACCCTTGCCCGTGTCCTGTCTGTCGTTGGGTCCATGACACTTTCGGCGGGCAGGACAGACCCCAACGGGGTCCAGAGAACAAAGCCCAGGGTTGGGCGCAGCCCTACCCTGGGTCAGAACCACGAATATGCCTTCCACCCTGAAAGGGTGGAGGAACGCTTCCTTCGCCCTTTCAGTTTCAGGGCGGATGGTCATCGGTGTTTACTGATCACGGATTACCGTTCACCGAGCACCTCTTGTTCCCCGCGTCCCTGGTCTTCTTCGCGCCTCTGCGCCTTTGCGTGAGACACTCTCCGTGTGATGCAATCAGATGGTGCTCAGACCGAATCCGCAGCCGCGAAGGCTCGAAAACGCGAAGCAAGACACGAAGAGAGACGGGGCCTTCGAATTGGATTGCTGCGCGTCTCTGCATACGTCTGGCGGAAATCGCGCGCGCCGGATAACCTACACGCTTCGGAACCGTGGCAGGAGCGTTTCTATGGCCATTGTCGTGGATACCAGCACCGTGATTGCCGTCGCCGCAAACGAGCCGCTCAAGCCGCGTCTGGTGGAACTGACGCGGGGCCAGGAGTTGATCGCCGTAGCCACACTGCCGTGGGAGATTGGAAACGCGGTGTCTGCGATGTTCAAACGGAAACGAGCCACGCTGGAACAAGGATTGGCATTGATCGCCCAGTTTCAACAAATCCCGATCCGTCTGGCGGACGTGCCATTGGAGGAATCTGTGGCACTGGCCGCAACCCTGAACATATACGCCTATGATGCGTATGTGATACAGTGTGCCCGACAGACGGGCCATGCGGTGCTTTCGCTGGACGCCGGGCTGATCGACGCCGCCCACCGGGCCGGTGTGGCCGTTCTGGAGGTGACGCCATGACCACTTTCACCGACAACGAGGCTCGACAAGGGCTTGAGGCCGTTTTGCGCGCGGCCGGGAAACAGGGCGAAGTTCGGATCAAGACCCAAGACGGCCGGGAATATGCCGTGCGGCCGGTGGCGACCGCGGCATCTCCGTTCGACATTCCGGGCGTCGACCTGAACCTGTCCGCCGATGAAATCGTGGGCTTCGTCCGCGAAGTGCGGGAGCGGTAGCCGGCAGAGAACCGGGCGGACCTTGTCATCCGGAGCCGCGACGGCGCGAAACCACGAAGGAAGACGTGAAGCATGACGGGGCGGGGAATGGATTGCCTGTTTGATTTCTGAACCACGAAGGGCCGCCAAGGACCACGAAGAACCCAAACCCCTGTGGATGTCAGCACCGCGGCGAAGATGGTATAATTGCTCGTAGCTGAAATGGACGATGCGGCAGAAGAGTCCTCCGATTCGTTCAGTGCTCGTCCGTGACTTTGCCAAGGAGAACGACATGCCGGTCGTGACCATCCAGGAGGCCAAAACATCGCTCTCAGAACTCATCCATCGCCTTGCCCCAGGCGATGACGTGGTCATCACCGAAGACAACCGGCCGGTGGCCCGGCTGGTGGCGACGGCTCAGGAACCGACGCCAGCACGCCGCCAACTTGGCACGCTCCGGGGAACCGTGCTGTATGTGGCCCCCGATTTCGATGCTCCGCTTGAGGATTTCGCGGAGTACATGCAATGAGGCTGCTGCTTGATACCCACACGCTGCTCTGGGCAGTCGATCAGCCCCAGCAACTTGGCCCGCAAGCCCTGGCGGCGCTCCAAGACCCGGCCAATGAACTGCTGCTCAGCGCGGCCACCGTCTGGGAGATCGCAATCAAGGTCGGACTGAAGAAACTCTCGCTGTCGCTTCCATACCGGGAGTGGATCACCAAGGCGATTGCCGATCTTGGCCTGTCCGTGTTGCCGATTACGGTGGAGTATGCAAATGTGCTGGTCGGGCTCGCTCGGCATCATCGCGACCCATTCGACCGGCTATTGGTGGCCCAGGCGTTGGCGGAGAACATCCCGGTGGTCACTGTCGATGCAGAGTTCGATAAATACGGCGTCGGCCGGATTTGGGAATGATTGACCGCGGATAACTCGGATGTCGCGGATGAAGGAAGAAGGCAGTTGATAGTCGGCAGTCGGCAGTGAATTCAACTACCCACTATCAACTACCCACTATCCACTACACGAATTGTCCGTGAAATCCGTGACGTCCGTGGCGAATCTGCTCTGTCTGAGAAGAAAAGAAGCTGATCGGCGGCCGGTAGTTGGAGGCCGGATGCGAATTCCACTTTCCACATTCCACTTGCCACCATCCACTATCAACTACCCACTACGGACACAATTCCTGTTTGGTCACGGCCGTCGGTCGCGGGGAGTCGAAGCGGAACTCACCTACGCGGCCACCACCCGCACGCTCCCGTTCCGCCGGACCCCGGCCGGCTTGCGGCGAACGAGAATCTGAATGTCCTGATCCAGCGCGTTCAGAAACCGAAACAGCCGCTCGGCCGAGAATCCGGTATGCCG
>JBIOJL010000206.1:0-10826 GCA_044450885.1 Tepidisphaerales bacterium | reverse complement strand
CCTTTAAAAACACCCTTTTGTATTCTTGGTCTTGTTATTTTGTTTATAATCTACAGATTACCCTCGGTCGTTTCTACCTGGGGTTCGGTTCACCAAACCGGGGGGTGGGTGTTGCTTTCGCCCCACCGGGACCGCGATCGACGATCGCGGCTGCAAGCGGCCGCACAGAGTGCGGCCCTCCCGGAAACCCGCCGATACAGATTACCAATCTTAGGGCTCGTAAGAAACCCGCGGCGGGTTACAATCCGACCATTCGTTTATAGATCGCCCGTTCAACGGACGGATTGTTCTCTTCTAATGCGAAATGTCATGCGCACATTCCACCTCTCAGTTTCGGCAGCCGTCCTCCTGGTATCGCTCGCCGCCTGCGGCGCGGATGCTCCGTCGACCCGCCCGGCCATCTACGACAAGATCGTGCAGCAGTACATGTCCGGCAAGTGGGACGACTTGGAGCAGGAACTCAAAACCAGCAGCGCCGAGATCGGTACGCTGCCGGCCGCCCTGAAGCAGGATGTGACGTACATCCGCCTGACGCTGGCGGAATGCCGCCCGCCCTGGTGGAAGCAGTGCAAGGCCGGGCAGAAGCCGTCGATCAAATCGACCCTGTGGGGCCGGAACATCGACTTTGCTTTCGACCCCGCCGGCAAGGGCGGCGTGCAGGTGCAGTTCAACGGCCCGCGCCGGGATGTCACTGTCTCATGGTCCACCGCAGACATGGACAACCCCGACCATGCCGAGCACGGCTACTCCAAGGGCGAACTGAACAGCCTCAGTGTCGCGGCCACGCTGGGCATGGGGCAATACTACGCGATTCTTCCCCTCGAATCCTTCGTCAACCTTAACGAACAGCAGAACCTGCAGCTCAGCCGCTGCTTCGACTTCCGCGGCAACATCACCGGCGTCTACTACGGCTCGCCGCGGGCACGGCAGTGGGGTTTCTGGCTGTACATGGCCGGGTATATGGAGAAGTACCAGAAGATGCCTACCATCAACGGGCGGAAGGCCGTCGGCGCGCTGTTTGTGAACGAAGTCGTGGCCAATCCGAAGAAGTATCCATCCATCAAGCTGCCCAACACGCTGGATGTGGAAGGAGCCGAGGAGAAACTGGCCCTCAAGCTCAAGGACTGGATCGAGAAACGCCAGTGGACTCTGGCCGAGGACCGTTCCCTGCGCGACGCGGCCAAGGCCTTTGCGACGGCCAACGACGCCGTGCTGAAGCAGGGGGGCAACGTGACGTTCGCGAACAAGCTCGTCATGTCGCTCGACCCGGACGCCGATGTGGCGCTGCGGAGCAAGCGGGATGCGTGGGTGAAAGCGAAGTTCGACGAGGCGAAGAAGTAGGCGTGCAGGACGGTTATCGCGGGCGCCGTTTCGGCCCCGAAGGGGCCGCTGGGTTGTAGCCACGGGTGGAGCGACGCCGCTCTGGGCGTCGCGGAACCCGTGGAAGACGGGTCCTCGTTCTTTCTCTTCGCCCCGGCGGGGCGAAGGAGTTTCTCCGATGGATCCGTCGCACGTCGGGAATTTCCTCCGCCCCGCCGGGGCGGATCGGTCAAATGAACACATGTTCCACGGGTTCCGCTCCGCCCGCCTTGCGGCGGGCTGCGCTTCACCCGTGGCTATAGCCCGCCGGCCCCGCTGGGGCCGAAACCATGCCCACAATAGCTGCCATGCACCCAAGAAGCAGCATCCAAGAAGTAGCGTGGGGCCGATTTGCATTGGGGCCGATTTGCAGTTGCCTCCGCGGGTCCTTCCGGCTAATCTTCCCGCACAAAGGACCTGTACGTCCTTAAATTAGTTATGCCCCATAAAATCATTGCTGCTGAATGGTTGGCACCGGCCGTCAAACGCCTGGTGGTGGAAGCCCCGCATGTGGTTCGTCATTGCGAGCCGGGCCAGTTCGTGATCGTCCGGCCGACCGGTGACTCGGAGCGCATTCCGCTGACGGTCGCCCATGTGGACCGGGCGGGTGGATCGATCACGCTCATCATCCAGGCAGTCGGCGCCACCAGCACGAAACTGTGCAATTTCGAAGCCGGGCAGACCATGTCCGATGTGGCCGGGCCGCTCGGCAAGCCGACCGAGATCGAAGCGGTTGGCCATGCGGTTATCGTCGGCGGGGGCGTCGGCACGGCCGTCATCTATCCGCAGGCGCCCGCGCTTAAGAAGCTTGGCAACCGCGTCACCGCCATCATCGGCGGGCGCAGCAAGCAGTATGTCATCCTGGAGAACGAACTCCGCGGCATCTGCGACGAAGTCCTGCCCTGCACCGACGATGGCTCCTACGGCTTCAAGGGCTTCGTCACCCAGCGGCTCAAGCAACTGATCGACGAGACCCAGAACACCGATCGCAAGATCGGCGTGGTGATCTGTGCCGGCCCGGTGCCGATGATGCGGGCCGTGGCCGAGACCACCCGGCCGCTGGCGATCCACACTATCGCCTCGCTCAACCCGATTATGGTCGACGGCACCGGAATGTGCGGCGGCTGCCGGGTGCAAGTCGAAGGCAAGAGCCTGTTCGCCTGCGTCGATGGCCCGGAGTTCGACGCCCACAAAGTCGATTTCGCCGAGTTGTCCGACCGCCTGACCGCGTACCGTGAGATGGAGAAAGTCGCCATGGAGCGGCATACGTGTAAGCTGTCGCAGTGCTGATCTGTTTGTGAAATCGCAAATCAAAAATCGCAAATTCCCCGAGGTCGCCATGAAAGCCTCCGAACGTATGAAGATCCAGCGGCAACATATGCCGGCCCGTGACGCCAACGAGCGCGCCCAGGGTTTTGTCGAAGTCAACCTCGGCATGCCCGAGCAGTTCGCCATTCTCGAGGCCCAGCGCTGCCTCGACTGCAAGAACCCCACCTGCATCAACGGCTGCCCCGTCCAGATCCGCATCCCGCGATTCGTCATGGCTTTGTCCGAGGGTGATCTCAAGGGCGCCGCGCAAATCCTGCTCGAGGACAACGCCCTGCCCGGCATTTCCGGCCGCGTCTGCCCGCAGGAAAAGCAGTGCGAATGCCTGTGCATCCGTGGCAAGAAGGGCGATCCCGTCGCCATCGGCTACCTCGAACGCTTTGTCGCCGACTGGGCGCGCAACAACCGCAATGGCGATGCCGCCGTGCCGCGGCGAACGGGATTTAAGGTCGCAGTCGTGGGTTCCGGCCCGGCCGGTCTGACCGCCGCCGGCGAACTGGCCCGCCGCGGGCACGATGTCACCGTCTTCGAAGCCCTGCACCAGCCCGGCGGCGTGCTGGTTTACGGCATCCCCGAGTTCCGCCTGCCCAAGGAGATCGTGAAACAGGAAGTCGACACGCTCTGCAAACTGGGCGTGAAGATCGAATGCAACGTCATCATCGGCCGGACCTACACGATCGACGACCTCATGAAGGAAGAGGGTTTCCACGCCGTCTTCATCGCCAACGGCGCCGGCCTGCCCATGTTCCTCGGCATTCCCGGCGAGAACCTCAAGGGCGTCTACAGCGCCAATGAGTTCCTGACCCGCGTCAATCTGATGAAGGCGTACCAACCTTTGTCCGAGACGCCGGTGCTGCGGCCACGAAAGGCCGTGGTCATCGGCGGTGGCAACACGGCGATGGACGGTGTCCGCACCAGCCGCCGCCTCGGCGCCGAACCGGCCACCCTGGTCTATCGCCGCAGTCGTTCCGAAATGCCCGCCCGCGTCGAGGAAGTCATCCACGCCGAGGAAGAGGGGATCATCTTCCAGTTCCTGACCAATCCCCTGGAAATCCTCGGTACCGACAAGGGCTGGGTCCGGGCCATCAAGTGCCAGCGGATGGGTCTCGGCGAACCCGACAAATCCGGCCGCCCGCGCCCCGTCGCCATCCCCGGCAGCGAGTTCGAGATCGAGTGCGACGTGGTCATCGAGGCCATCGGCACCCGCGCCAACCCGCTGCTGACGGCCACCACGCCCGACCTCAAGGTCAACGAGAAGGGCTACATCCAGATCGACGAGAATGGCATGACCAGCAAACCCGGCGTCTTCGCCGGCGGCGACATCGTCCGCGGCGCGGCCACGGTCATTCTCGCCATGGGCGACGGCAAACGCGCCGCGACGGCGATGGACAACTATCTCAAAGGTCTCTCCGCGCAAGCGCCGCAGAATGTACAGTCGTGTCAGGCGGACGGTTCCGGTTGTCGGTAATGGCGGTCGATCATGCTCCGTGAAGTAAGATCGCGTGTTCGCCCTACTCCGGATTCTCCAGCAATCCCCTCAACCGCTCCCGCAGTTCCCCCGGCACCCGCTCCAGCCACGTCGCATCCACCAGCCCCACGTCAATCAGATCCCGGATATGTACGCGATCCTTGTCCCGGAACGCCGTCAGCTTGATTCGAACCAGTGCCTCCAGCGTTAGCACGCGGAATTGTCTGGCCTTTTCCGATTCGACCACGTCCGGGTTCACTTGCGATTCGTGCTCGCGCACTTTTTCGTTGGCGAAAACCAGATGCACGGCCTCACGCGCTTTGGCTGCCAGACCATCCAGAAATACATCCAGCCCTGCGGCATGCCGATACACAAACCCCGCCTGTTCCAACGCCGCTTTTGCCTGTTCGAAATTCTCGCGCCGAATGAGAATGTCCACATCCTGCGTGTTGCGCACGGCCGAGTCGTCCACGCGGGAAACCCAGACGGCGACTGCGTTACCTCCGGCCACCGCGTATGGGACACCGGCCGCTTCCAATGCTGCGCACGCGCGCAGGAGGCGTTGCCTGACCTTTTCCACGGCATTCACCATCCGTTCCAGCGAAAATGGACCGAGGACTACCGTCACGCCCGTCATCATACCTCGAATCGTCAACTCACGCATCTTGACACGGCTCGATGCCAAGTGGCCCTTCCGATCATCCGGCACGCCGCTATAAACGTCCCGCCCGTTTATACGTCACCCTTCCCGTCCCTTTCGCGTATAACGTGGGCGAATCGCCGCCACACGGCGTTTGACCGTGGCGGAGCGGAAGCTACGATACCTCAAGTGATCGGTGGGTGTCGCCGATGAATTGGGAACGATTTCAGCGAGGCGGGACTCGTTGGTCGGGATTTCCCTCAGTGAAAGGCAGGATTACCATGAACGTGCTACGCCGATTTGTGATGGGTGTGGTTGTGCTGACCCTCCTCGTTGGAGCGGCCGCGGCGCGGGCCCAGGTGCTCAAACAACTTCCCTCCGACGCGCTCGTCGTCGTCAAACTCAACAACGCCGAGGCCGTCAGCCAGCGGCTGGGCGCGCTCATGCAGCGCCTGGGGCTGGCCAACTTCCAGCCCGACCTGGCCGATCCGCTTACGGCGCTCAAGAAGCAGATCAATATCAAGGAAGGCTTCGACGCCAAGGGCGACATCGCGGTGGGCGTCTACGCCGACCCGGCCGGCGGCCCGGAGCCCCTGGGCGTCATCCTCGTCGCCGTCACCGACTACAAGGCGTTCCTCGGCAACCTGCCGGCCGTGAAGGATGAAGGCGACGGCATCTCGTCGTTCGCCCCGCGCGAAGGCGCCGAGACCGTGTTCGTCACCAACTGGGGCAACTACGCCGCCGCCAGCAACAACAAGGGCATGCTCGCCAAGAAGCCCGACGGCATGACCATCGCCAGCGCTGCCGCCCAGAAGCAGTTCGACAAGGCCGACCTGGTGATGTACGCCAATACCAAGCACATCGCCGGCAAGGTGCTGCCCATGTGGAAGGACGGCAAGCCGCAGTGGATCGCCATGCTCGACCAGGGCCTGGCCGGCGCCCCCAACATGCAGCCCAAGTACGTCCCCGTCCTCAAGGCCCTTGTCGTCCAACTGCTCAACACCGCCGAGCAGACGCTGACGGATACCAACGGCGCGACCGTCGCCATCAACATCACCAAGGACGGTGTCGCGGCCACCATCGTCGCCGACTTCCTCCCCGACAGCTACATCGGCAAGCTCATGGCCACCTCGACCAACACCGATGCGAACCTTCTGGCCGGCCTGCCCAACCGCAAGTACTTCGCGGTCGGCGGGGCAACCATGTCCGCCGCCACCAGCACCCAGCTCATCAACGACTGGCTGGGCCCGATCGTCACGGAACTCACCAAAGTCGGCCCCGAGGCCCAGCCGATCATCGACCTCGTCGACGCCTTCAAGAAGATGCCCGAGGCCGTCAAGAGCACCACCATGGGCTATGCCGTGCCGACCGGCGCCCCCGGCCAGCAGGCCCTGTTCCAGGTCGCCGGCGTCATTCAGGGAGATTCCGCCAAGATCGGCGAACTCCAGCGCAAGGCCCAGAAGGGCGCCATGGATCTCATGAAGATGATGCCCAACCAGGGCGGGCTCACCATGGAATCCAAGATCGAGGACGGCGCGGCGGAGGTTGCCGGCGTCAAGCTCGACAAAGTCACCAACAAGTTCGTCCTCGACCCGAACAATCCCCAGGCCGCTCAGATCAAGCCCATGATCGACATGATGTACGGACCCAACGGCATGTCCGGCGTCATGGGCGCGGTCAGTGCCACGACCTACGTCCAGGCCATCGGCGGCGATGACGACTTCAATTCCGCCGTCGTGGCCGCGGCCAAGAGCAACGATGCCGCCCTCTCCCAGTTGGCGCACATCAAGGCGGTGACGGCCCAGCTTCCGCCGAACCGCGCGGCCGTGATGTACATCCACCTCGACAACATCGCCACCACGGTTCTGGCCTACGCCGCCCAGTTCGGTTTCCGCGTCCCGCTCAAGCTCCAGCCCGACATCGCGCCCCTGGGCGTGAGCGTCGGCACCGAAGGCACGGCCCTGCGGATTGACGTGGTCGTCCCCAACGAGATCATCGAGAACGCCGTCTCCGCCACCATGCAGGTCATGATGATGCGGCAGGGCGGCGGTGCCCGTCCCGGCGGCGGCCTGTAACCCGCGCCCGCCCGAATGCCTGGGAACGAACCAGCCCGCCGATCCGTCGGCGGGCTTTTTCGTCCGTAGGACCGAAGGATTACGAAGACGACAACCGCGTCGCTCTGCATTCTTTGCGGAGTGCGAGGCCATCGTTTTGGCTCGCTATGCTGTCAATCACATCATGGAATGAAACGCCGGTTTTGCGAGATAGCTTCACGCCACCAGCAGAATTCCCGCCCGTCAATTACGGTGCGATGACGCCACGAAGGTGCCTTTAGTTCCTGGAATGATGCATGGGACGTGACGACGCTGTACTTCTGACGGGTGCCACTGGAGCCTTGGGCTCCTGGTTGGTGCGAGCGGCGATCGAGGACGGAGCGAGCGTCTGCGCCCTGGCGCGCGGAGCGGCCGGCAGTTCGGCGCGGCAGCGCGTGCAGGAAAGCCTCGCGGTCACGGGTGTGCAGCAGACGCCGGGGCTGAGCGTGGTCGAGGGAGACATTTTTCAAGACAATTGCGGGATCACCGACGGCCGGCTTCCCGGAAGGGTCGGCCTGGTGGTTCACTGCGCCGCGTGTACGGATTTCCACGACACCGCCGCCGAACTCAACTATCGAGCCAATGTTGCCGGAGTGAAACACGTTTTGGAGTTCGCGCGCCGGCACCACGCGCCGGTCGTTCACCTCTCCACCGCCTACGTTGCGGGCACGCAGACAGGCCGGGTGTACGAGGACAACCTCGACATGGGGCAGGGCTTCAACAATGTTTACGAACGTACCAAGTGCCACGGCGAAGCGATGGTGCGGCAGTGGGCCGCGGAGACGGGCCTGCCCGCGATCATCCTGCGCCCGAGCATCGTCGCCGGTGACTGGCAGGGGGGTCGGGCTCTGCGCTTTAACACTCTATATGACATGATGCATGCCATGGATGCGCTGGCGCCGGCGGCCCGGGGAGAGCGGCTGCGCGTAGTGGCACAAACTGATGCCACGAAGAACATCATTCCCGTGGATTACTTCGCCGATGTGGCGTGGCGGATCATCCGCCGTGGCCGGGCAGGCACGTTTCACATCGTGCATCCGCGCCCCACTGACGTTTGCCCGGTTGCGGCAGATCTTCTCGGAGTTGTTCTCCGTTGAAGGCATGACGCTGGTGTCACAGGATGAGTTCACCCGCGATCACCCGACGCACGCCGAGCGCATCTGCCACCGCGCCATGGCGCCGTATCGGCCCTACATGATCCAGCCCGAGCCGGTCTTTGACCGGACCGCGACCGAGCAGGCATTGGCCGGCAGCCGTCTGGAAGCGCCGGAGTTGGATGTGGCCTGGTTCCGCCGGCTGCTGGCGTATGCCCGGCAGGTGGACTGGGGCCGCAAGCCCAGGAGCACCGCTGCGCCGGTGCAGGCGACTGCTTCGGCGCGGGAATACTTCGACGTGTTCCTGCCCGGAAAGATCGGACGCAGCCTGTTGCCGGACCTGCGCCGGCTGACGGCCCGCTTCGGCATTGCGTTGCGCGAGGATGAAGGGATTCACTGGGCTCTGGATGTGCAGGAAGGCGTGTTGCGGACCATATCCCACAACGGCATGCCCACCGACTGCCGCTTCACCATCGACACGCCGACGCTGCTGGAGATTGTCGCCGGCCGGCTGACGCCGCAACGGGCCTTCTTCAATCGCCGGGCCGAGATTTCCGGCGACGTGGCCATGGGCCTGAAGATCGCCGCCGTCATGGCCCAGTTCTTCCGCAAGTTTCCGTTCGAGTCTGTCACAGAATGAGTGGATTATGTCGACTATTGCAGTTCATCGTCCCGCTCGATTGCCAGCCCGCCCGGCTGGCGGTGGTTTACGGGATGTCACGTCGCGTCTGACGCGCATCGTGGCCATCCACTTCGACCCCGATGGCGGGACACCCTACTGGCTTGAGCACCAGCGACGGTTGGGGATCGATGCGCGCTGCGAAATCCGCAGCGCGGCCGATCTGGTCAAACTCGGTCCGATGGACGAGCAGGCGCTGGCCAGCCGTCCGGTGGAGGATTTCATACCGCGGTCAATGCGGCATCGCCGGGCGGAATGCCTGATCGGCGAGACGGCCGGCACGCTGGGCAAGCCCAAGTATGCGGTGCATCGCGGGGATGAGTTCCACGCGGCATTTGTGGAGCCATTTGTGGCGGCGGCGAGGTGCGCCGGCTTCCCGCACGAACTCAACTGGCTCTTCATCGGCCCATCGGGCCCACACATCATCGGCAAGGCGGCCAATGCCTGCGCCCGCGCGCTCGGTTCGCCCGACTGTTTCACGATCGACCTGGATCCACGCTGGGCCAAGAAGCTGCCGCCTGGTTCGTTCGCGTGGCGCCGTTACGTCGAGCACCTGGAAGACCAGGCGCTGACCATCCTCGCATCCCAGCGGATCGGCGTGATCTTCAGCACGCCGGTGGTGCTGGAGAGCCTGGGCCCGCGGCTCAGCCGCACTCAGCGAGACGCGATTCAGGGTCTCCACCTGGGCGGGTTATCCGTCTCGGCCGCACAGCGCGCCGCCTTCGCGCAACTCTTCCCCAATGCGGTGATTCTCTCCGGCTACGGCAATACGCTTTTCGGCGTGATGCCGGAACTGGCGTATTCCGCCGATTCGGGGTTCAGCTACTACCCGCACGGAGAGCGGCTGCTTATCCGGATTGTGCCCCGAGATGGCGGAGACGCATCGCAACGGCTGTCCCGTGAGGTGAGCTATGGCGAACGCGGACAGGTTGTGGTGAGCCGGCTCGATGAAATGCAGTTCATCGCCAACATGATGGAACGCGATCTGGCCGAGCGAGTGCCTCCGCCCAAATGGGCGATGGATGATGGCTTCATCGGCGACGGAGTGCGGGACCCGCAGCCGATCGTCACCGCCAAAGTCAAACCGGCAGTGGGGTTATACTGATGACACAGACACAACCGGTAATCCAGGAACGTGTGCGCTTTGCAGACTCCGGCCGGCTGGCGGGCGTGCTGCATTATCCGGGCGAATCCGCTCCGCGGTATGCCGTGCTGCTCTGTTCGCCCCATCCCAATTTCGCCGGCGACATGGATAACAACGTGATCCGGGCACTGGCCGATGGGCTGGCGGCCGAAGCTGTCGTGCTGCGATTCGACTACCGCGGCATCGGCAACAGCCGGATCGACCTGCCGCCGGGTCTGTCGGTGTTCGACTACTGGGAGGAAATCGAGCAGGCGCGCGAATACGGCGATGCGCTCGCCGACACTGCGGCCGCGGCCGATGAACTGCATCGCCTGAGCGGCGGTTTGCCCATGGTTGCGGTCGGCTACTCATTTGGCTCGGTGACGGCCACGCTCACGGCCCTGCGCGACGATCGCTTTGTCGCCATGGCCGGCATCGCGCCGCCACTGCAACGCGTTGCATTTGAGTTTCTCGCCGATTGCCCGCGCCCTTGCCTGATGGTCAGCGGCGAGGATGACTTCGTGCATGATCCGGATGCGGCAGCCAGGTTGATCGGATCGGCCGGCCCGCAACTGGTCTTCGAGCGTCTGAAGGCAATGGACCACTTCTTCCGCGATCGGGAAGACGTCCTCACTCAGCGTATCAGCCGATTTGTCGCCCGGAACGTCGCCGCAATTGGGGCGAGAGAGGAGACGCTGTGACGCAGACCCTCGTGCCGCCGAACCAAGCCATCGGCCCCGATCGCCTCATCGAGAAGAAGCGGCAGTTTCTCATTCCCTGCGTCTATCACTTCTACCGCTGCCCACCGCAGATGGTGCGCGGCGCTGGCGTCTACCTCTACGACAGTGACGGCAAGCGGTACCTGGACCTGTACGCCGGCGTTTCGGTACACGCCCTGGGCCATTGCCATCCGGAACTGGTGCAGGAGATCTGCAATCAGGTGCAGACGCTGCAGCACACCACAACCATCTACCTGACCGAGCCCATGGTCAATCTCGCCGAGGCGCTGGCCGAGTTCCTGCCCGGGGACCTGCGCCGGACCTT
>JBIOJL010000205.1:0-10870 GCA_044450885.1 Tepidisphaerales bacterium | reverse complement strand
CTCTTCAGGTCGGGCACGGGCGCCCCGAGTTCCGTGAGCATGGCGATCATGTCGTTCTTGGGCATCATCTCCCCGCGGTCGTGGGCCACCTGCACGCCCCTGGTGAGCTGCCCGATGGCCAGATCCTTCTTGTCCAGCCGCAGCAGGCAGAACGCCATCGACTGGTAGGCTTTGCTGAGGTTGGGATTGATGTCCAAGGCCCGTTGGAACGCCGCGATGGCGCCGTCGTACATGCCCGCGTCGAGATAGGCCCGGCCCAGCGAAAAATGCCCCAGCTCATTGTTGGGGTCGTCGTTGGCCATCTTGCGAAACTGTTCGATCCGGGCCTGCATGTCCATGATATGGGCTCCTGTTCGTAGTACCGCATGTTCGTAGTACCGGCTTCAGCCGGTCTCGAAGACCGCCGGAAGGCGGTACTACAAACAGGCGCTGCGAACGAACGCATTATACGCCGCTCACGCCTTCACCGCGATGGCCACGAAATGCCGGAAGAGAACCGTAAACCGCTCCCCGTGTTTCGCCAGCATCATCGTGTGTGCCCGGTCAAATTCATCGAGTTGCTCCGGCGCCAGCGACCCGCCCACCGCGCTCAGCGTTCTCACATAGCCATGCCAGCGCTGGGGCGTGAACTCGATCGGCGTGTCGAAGGAGAAGCTCTCGATTGCGACGAATCCGGCCGCCTGCAAGTCGCGCAGCGCCTGGCCTGAGACGCCGGTGCTGTTGGCGTGTTTCCAGCGCGGATTGAACTGCAGCACCACCTGCTCGGACTCCGCGGCCACCGACCCGCGCGACGGCACGTGCAACTGATACACCACGGCGATGCGCCCGCCCGGCCGAAGGACACGCAGGATCCCCCGCGGCGCGGCCTCGCGATCGAACCAATGCCACGCCTGCGCGGCCGTCACTGCATCGAAGTGTTCATCCGCAAACGGCAGCGCCTCGGCCGCCGCCACCACCACCGGCAGTTCCGGCTCGATTTCTTTGATTCTCGCCAGCAGCCGTGTACTCCGGTCGGCTGCCGTGACCTCACATCCTCGCCGCCACAACCCGATGCTCAGCAACCCCGTCCCCGCGCCGACATCCAGCATCCGATCACCCGGTCTGCCGACGCCGCGCTCGTGTAGTTCCTGATACAGCCGCGGCGGAAAATCCGGGCGATGGAGGTAGTCCTGCGAGGTTGCGCCGAAATCCAGCGGCATCGTGACCGATCGTTCCCAAAATATAAACGCCCGTGAAACCTACAGTTAGGAATCACGGGCGGGCTGGTAAGCGGAGAGGGAGGGATTCGAACCCTCGTGACGGTTTAAGCCGTCAACAGCATTTCCAGTGCTGCCAGTTCAGCCGCTCCTGCACCTCTCCAAACTCAGGTTCCTACTATATCTCAAACAGTCACTGAAACAATACCCGGCGTAATCTGGTAATCTGCGAATCTGCGAATTGTGCTCTTCCACCACCCACCATCGGCGTTTTGCCCCGCTTTGCCGTCCCCTGCCTCCATCCATCCACAATCTGTTGACTCACACCCTGTGGATAACTTGAGCACATTGTTGCTGTCTTGACAGAATCTGAAGAAAACTCGCTAACTTAACATTCGGACGGCCCGATGGTTAGGAGGCCATCGACGGATGCTACCCAATATTTAGTGAAGTTATCGTTGACCTACACCAGATATTGTGGGTATAAAGATAGTGTCGTCAATTTGACTGGGTGACGCGGCGAGCTGTCAAATCACCCGCGGATTGGCGAACAAAACACGAATATACCCCGTACCCCATTGATGGTGGAACCGTCTGAGGTTTGGAGATTGTGTGGACTTGCGCTTCGGGTCCGCCCACGATGTCATGCTCTGCTTTTGCCCAAAACCTCTCGACCTGCGATTGGCCTTCCTGGCCTTGCTTGCCGGCTGCGCCACCCAGGCAGCGACTCCGTCCGCCCCCAGCCGTGCCAACGCCGTCCCGGCCGACGCATCCCTCATTGCCACCCACAGAGGTATCGGCATCTTCGTCATGCAGCAGGATGGGGTCCTCTACATCGTGCAGGCCGACAACGGCGAACTCGTCCATGCCTCGCCGGTCATGCTCGGGCACAAGCTGCTGTTCGCGCCCGAGCGAAACCAGATCACCATCAATGGCGTGGTCGTCCATGAGGGCGGCCTCAGAGTAGATCGCAGTTACAGGTTCTATTTCGACAAACAATGAACATATGATCCGGTCGGCGAGCGGGTCCAAGGGATTGGATACCGGCGCCTCCGGCCAACCGCGGAGTTGTCATGAAAGTCGTACGTCGCTTTACAAAACCGGGCCAGGATGCCCTCAAGTCCGTCGAATACGAGGTTCGCAACAGCCGCATCACCAATCCCGATGGCAGCGTCGTCTTCGAGATGAAAGACGCCCTGATCCCCAAGAACTGGTCGCAGCTCGCCACCGACATCATGGTGAGCAAATACTTCCGCAAGGCCGGCGTTCCCCAGCGCGACGCCCAGGGCAACCTGAAGCGCGACGAGAGGGGCAACATCGTGACCGGCCCGGAGCGCTCCGCAGCCGAGGTGGTGCATCGCCTGGCCGGGTGCTGGCGCTTCTGGGGCGAGAAGCACGGCTACTTCGACACCGCCGACGACGCCCAGGCGTTCTACGACGAAATCGCCTACATGATGCTCAACCAGATGTGCGCGCCCAACTCGCCGCAATGGTTCAACACCGGCCTGAACTGGGCCTACGGCATCACCGGCCCGGCCCAGGGTCACCTGTATTGCGAGCCGGCCACTGGCGAACTCAAGAAATCCGACGATGCCTATTCCCATCCGCAGCCTCACGCCTGCTTTATCCAGGCGATCAACGATGACCTCGTCAATGAGGGCGGCATCATGGACCTCTGGGTCCGCGAGGCCCGCCTCTTCAAATACGGCTCCGGCACCGGCACCAACTTCTCCCGCATGCGCGGCGAGAACGAGCCGCTCTCCGGCGGCGGCAAATCCTCCGGCTTGATGAGTTTCCTCAAGATCGGCGACCGCGCCGCCGGCGCCATCAAATCCGGCGGCACCACCCGCCGCGCCGCCAAGATGTGCTGCCTCGATCTCGATCACCCCGATGTCGAGGCATTCGTCAACTGGAAGGTCCGCGAAGAGATCAAGGTCGCGGCCATGGTCGAGGGCATGAAAGTCCTGCCCAGGGAGCAGCAGGACGTTGCCAAGCGCCTCGGCCTCAAGCTCGACTACGACTTCAACGGCGAGGCCTACTTCACCGTCTCCGGCCAGAATTCCAACAACTCCGTCCGCATCCCCAACAGTTTCTTCCATGCTGTCGAGAACGACGGCGACTGGAACCTCACCTGGCGCACCAGCGGCAAGGTCAGCAAGAAGCTCAAGGCCCGCGACCTCTGGGACCAGATCGCCTTCGCCGCTTGGCGCTGCGCCGATCCCGGCGTGCAGTTCGACGACGCCATCAACCAGTGGCACACCTGCCCGAAATCCGGCCGGATCAACGCCTCCAATCCGTGTGTCACCGCCGACACGCGCGTGCTCTGCGAGCGTGGCGTCTGGCGGCGCATCGATCACATGCTGCACATCCCCACGCGCGTGCTCACCAACGTCGAGCGCCAGCAGGTGTGCCCGACCGACGGCGCCTTCCCCACCGGCATTCGGGAAGTCTTCGAGATCCGCACTGCCGGCGGCTACAGCCTCAAGCTGACCGGTGACCACAAAGTCTGGACCAAATCCCGGGGCTGGGTTCCCGCGGCCCAACTCCAGCCCGGCGACGAACTCCGCCTTCCGTCCACCCCGTCCGGTTCTCTCGATGTCGGCGAACCCAAGGACGCCCACTTCTTCCAGCTTGTCGGGCTGCTCCTCTCTTCGGCCAACAACGACGCCATGGCCATCCACCTCGGCGCCCTCAGCGAACCCGCCCTCACCGAAGAGCTCATTCATTACATCAAAACCACCTGGGGCCACGCCGACGACGGGGACGAGGCCGCCGGCATGTGCAGCACCATCACCGCCACCGCCCCGCATCGCCGCCTGCTGGCCCGGCTCAAGGGGTGCATCCACACCGACTACGGCACCGGCCGCCGCGTCGGCGAAGAACTCTTCACCGTCGGTCTGGCCGCGCAGAAGCACGCCTTGCGGGCCCTCTTCACCGCCGACGCCCAGGTTCGCAACAACACGCTGGAACTGTCCGCCCCGCTGTCACTGATGCAGGACATTCAGATGCTCCTGCTCGGCTTCGGCGTCCAGAGCGCCATCTTCCATGACGATCAATTGAGCGAGAGGCTGTCCGATCGACAGACTGCACCCCCGCGGTCTGGTCGCTGGACCATAGCCGGCGGAGCCGGCGATTCCACGGTCCCGCGCGATGCAGAAACGAGACGCCACGGCCTGCGTATCGACTCGGCCAGCCTCCGCTCATTTTCACGCCACATTGGCCTGCTTCCCGGCAAGAAATCCCGCGAACTCGCGTCGATCCTTCCCTTCGCCAGCACGCGCGACGACAGTGCCGGCAACTTCGACCGCTTTGAGTCCATTCGCCCGCTCGGTCTGCGCCATGTGTACGACCTCAGCGAACCCGTCACGCAATCGTTTGTCGCCAACGGCCTGACTGTCCACAACTGCTCCGAGTACATGTTCCTCGACGACACGGCCTGCAACCTCGCCTCGCTCAATGTCCTCACCTTCTTCGACGCCGACGGCCGCCGTTTCGACATCGAGGGCTACAAGCACGCCATTCGCCTCTGGACCGTCGTCCTGGAAATCTCCGTGTTGATGGCCTCGTTCCCCTCCGAAAACATCGCCTGGCTCTCCTACAAATTCCGCACGCTGGGTCTCGGCTACGCCAACCTCGGCGCCATGCTCCTTCAGGCCGGCATCCCCTACGACTCGGAAAAGGGCCGCGCCATCTGCGCCGCTCTCAGTTCCATCCTTACCGGCGAGAGCTACGCCGCCAGCGCTGAACTCGCCCGCCAGCACGGGCCCTTTGCCGGCTACGACCAGAACAAGGCCGACATGCTCCGCGTCATCCGCAATCACCGCCGCGCCTCCTGCAACGTCGCGGCCAACGCCGATCACCGCGCCCGCTTCGGCGACTACGAATCTCTCGAGATCAAGCCCGTCGGCATCGACGCCGCCCAGTTTGGCGAGTCCGATCCGCTGGCCTCGCCGCTCCTGCTCAAATCCGCCCGCGAGTGCTGGGACCGCGCGCTGCTCCTCGGCGAAATGCACGGCTACCGCAACGCCCAGACCACGGTGATCGCCCCCACCGGTACCATCGGCCTGCTGATGGATTGCGACACCACCGGCGTCGAGCCCGACTTCGCCCTGGTCAAGTTCAAGAAACTCGCCGGTGGCGGCTATTTCAAGATCGCCAACCAGTCGATCGAACCCGCCCTGCGCAACCTCGGCTACTCCAACGAGCAGATCGGCGACATCCTCACCTACGTCACCGGCACGCTCTCGTTCGACGACTCGCCGCACATCAACCGCACCAAGCTGCTTCAGGCCGGTTTCACCGCCTCCGAACTCAGCAAGGCCGAAGAGTCGCTGCCCGGCGTCTTTGAGTTGTCCTTCGCCTTTTCGCCGTGGTCGCTGGGCGCCGAAGCGCTGGCCCGGTTGGGCGTCCCCGAATCTGAATGGAAAGCACCCAACTTCAACCTCCTGCGCCGGCTCGGCTTCAGCAAGCAGCAGATCGACGAGGCCAACGACGTCATCTGCGGCCGCGGCACCGTCGAGGGCGCCCCGCATCTCAAGCCCGAGCATCTTGCCGTTTTCGACTGCGCCAACAACTGTGGCAAGCATGGCAAGCGGTTCATTCATGTGGATGGCCACATCCGCATGATGGCCGCCGCCCAGCCTTTCATCACCGGCGCCATCTCCAAGACCATCAACCTCCCCAACGACGCCACGGTCGACGACATCAAGAACGCCTACTTCCTTTCCTGGCGCCTCGGCCTCAAGGCCAACGCCCTCTACCGCGACGGCTCCAAGCTCAGCCAGCCGCTCAACGTCAAATCGGACGAGGATCTGGAGAAGAAATCCGAAGAGGATGACGAGGACAACGTGCAGGCCGCCAAGGACGAGGTGGCCGCCGAAGTCGCCAAGGCTGCCGCGTCGGCCGGCGACCAATCGCAAATCGCAAATCGCAAATTGCAAATCTCCTCCGACAATCTCTCCCCCGCCAACCTCCAGCCCATCGAGAAGATCGTCGAGCGCATCGTCGAGCGCCCGCTCCGCCGCCGTCTGCCCGACACCCGCCGCGCCCTCACCCACAAGTTCGACGTGCAGGGCCACGAGGGCTACGTCACTGTCGGCCTCTACGACGATGGCAACCCCGGCGAGGTCTTCATCACCATGGCCAAGGAAGGCTCCACCATCGGCGGCCTGATGGACACCATCGCCACGCTGGTCTCGGTCGCCTTGCAATACGGCGTGCCGGTCGAGTCGCTGGTCCGCAAGTTCGAGCACGTCCGTTTCGAGCCCAGCGGCATGACCCGCAACCCCGAGATCCCCATCGCCAAGTCGCTGGTCGACTACATCTTCCGCTGGCTGGCCATGGAATTCATCCCCGGCTACCGCGCCGCCAACGCCCCGAAACGTCCCGAAAAAAAATCTGAGCCGGCCCCCGTGCCGGCCGCAGGACTCAGCACTCAGGACTCGGCACTCCGCACTCAGGACTCAGGACTCAGGACTCAGCACTCAGACGCAGGGTCCGCTTCAGCGGACGCGGAACTCGCTCCCCCGCAGCCGCCACTCCGTCGCGGCGGCAACGGCAACGGCGGCCATGGCCACGGCCACGACTCGGGTCCCTCCGATTCCGGCCTGAAAATGCAGCCCAAGGTTGACGTGACCGACCGCGGCGCCACGATCCACCTGCTCCCCAAGACCGACCCATTGAGCAAATTCAGCAGAGAGATGCAGGCCGACGCCCCCGCCTGCGACGTCTGCGGCGCCATCACCGTCCGCAGCGGCACCAGCTACAAGTGCCTCAACTGCGGGAGTTCGATGGGGTGCTCGTAACTCGCGGCTGTCTGCGATGGTCGGGTATTGCGTAGGGTGTGCGTAGGGTGTGCTTCAGCACACCATGACGGGCGTCCTCGCCGGTCATGGTGTGGACCGGCACGAGAACCAAGCATAAGAACCATAGCACTTCACAACCCCGCGATCTTGGGTCTGCGTTGCCCCAATGTCGCCTCCCACGCCGTCCACATTCTGGCAACTGTACAAAGCCGAACTCCGCAGCCGAGGCTCGTGGAGTGCTTATCAAACGAATCCTCCTCTTTGGACACAGATTGCCAAAGACGCTGCCATCGCGGCTTGCGACCGACTCGGCCTCGAAACAAGTAAAGAGTATTTTCGCCTGGACGTTCTGGGCTACGACGAGAATCGATCCGCCCGCCACGATTGGAACGTCCGCGTTGCTTTCGAAGTCGAGAACACGGCCGACTGGAAGGACGAACTCTGCAAGCTATCGCATATCGTCGCCGATCTCTGTGTTCTCGCAGCCTACGAATGGCACAAGGGTTGGTCCGCGAAGGAAGCACTCGTTGAATACCTGGACACCCTCGGGGAAAGAGTCCATCGCGTGCCTGGCCGTCAATGGCTGTTCATCTTCGGTCCCTGCGGTAAAGATCTGTCGGAGCCGTGGACGGCATATGCCTTCAATGACAACCGGGAACTCATCTCGGTCGACGAAGGAGTTCTTCTGCGCGGCGCAGATCTGAATGCGTAGGGTGTGCTTCAGCACACCTGTTCCTCCCGCCGTCGCGCAGCGTCTTTGTCCTCCTGCCAGGCCATGCATTTCCCATCGGGCGTCCTTTCACGGTGTGCTGAAGCACACCCTACGCACACCTTACGCCATTTTGGCCACCTCGGCCCCTTCAACAGCCGCCACGCTTCGGCTATCATCATCTACATGAGCGACTACCGTCGCCTCTTTCGGCCCGGTGGCACCTACTTCTTCACGGCCATCACCGAGCGCCGTGTGCCGTTTCTCACCACGACCCTGGCCCGCGACTGCCTCCACTCCGCCATCACCGAGTGCCGCAAGACCCGGCCGTTTGATCTCGTGGCGATTGTTCTCCTGCCCGACCATCTGCACTGCGTCTGGAAACTACCGGAGGGCGACGACGACTTCCCCACCCGCTGGGCGGCCATCAAGGCACGTTTCACGCACGCGTATCTCACGGCTGGTGGCAGCGAGTGCGCGGTCTCCGAATCCAAAGCCAACCGCCGCTTCCGCGGCGTCTGGCAACGACGATATTGGGAACACCGCATCCGGTACATGGACGACCTCCGCAACCACTTGAACTACATCCACTACAACCCAGTCAAACATCATCACGCGGCCTGTCCTCACGCGTGGCCGTACTCGTCCTTCAACCGCTTTGTTGGCCGCAACGACTATGACGCCACCTGGCTGTGTGCCTGCGACGGCCGGCAGCCAAAACCACCGGACTTCTCCTCACTGCCGGACGGAATCGAGTAGGGCGTAGGGTGTGCTTCAGCACACCTGTTCATTGTGCCGTCGCGTAGCGCCCTTGTTCTCGTGCCGTTCCACATATTCCTTGGCGGGCACGTTTCTCATGGTGTGCTGAAGCACACCCTACCCGCTCGTGCCGTTCCACCATTCCTTGGCGGGCACGTTTCTCATGGTGTGCTGAAGCACACCCTACCCGCATCCCGCCGCGCGCCGCTGCTCTTGCACGGGTCCACGCGCGCTCCCCGCGTTCCCCCTCTCGCATTCCCCTCGCACTCCCGCTAATATCCCCGCAGGTGGTGTCGCATGTCTGAACTCTGGCCCAACATCCTCTATCCCCTGATGCGATGGATGCACATCGTATCCAGCACCCTCATCGCCGGCGGGACGCTCTTCTTTGAACTCGTCCTTCCCATCGCTCTCGAAGACCTCAAGAACGAACAGCGCTTTTACGTCTTCGCCCGCGCCCGCCTGGTCTTCCGCTGGGTCGTCTGGATCAGCGTGGCCGGCCTGCTGCTCAGCGGCGGCATCACCGCCTACCGCATGTGGGATCCCTACCGCACTCCCGCGTTCTTCGCCGTCTCGATCTGGGCGGTGGCCCATATGGTAGTCGGCGTGATCGCCATCAGCATCGCCTTGCTGCTCACCGTCGGCAGCCGGCCGCCTGAGAACCCGGTCACCTGGATGCGGATCAATATTGTCATCCTCCTGGTCGTCATCTTCATCGGCAGCGCCACCCGGCATTTCCAGATCGCACTCCAGGAACGCGAACACAAGGTCGGCAAGGTGCCTGGGCCTACGCCCGCCAGCACCCGTCCCTGAACTGGTCTCTCCCATGCAACGCGGCGGCGCACAAATCGAGCTGGCCCCGGGCGTCTTTGCCCACGAAGACGCCGTGCAGTTCTCCTTCTCCCGCTCCTCCGGCCCCGGCGGCCAGAACGTCAACAAGGTCAACACCAAGGCGGAACTCCGTGTGCCGGTTGCCAGTATCAGCGGGTTGGACACGGGCGCCAGGCAACGGCTCGCGGGCTTCGCCGGCCAGCGCCTCACCAAGGACGGCGTCCTCATCATCACCGCCGACAACGCCCGCTCGCAGGAATCCAACCGGGCGGCCGTTCTCGAACGCCTCCGCGAACTGCTGATCCAGGCCAAGCACCGCCCCAAGCCCCGCCGCGCCACGCGTCCCACGCGGGGATCCAAGCTGCGCCGCCTCAAATCCAAGAAACACCGCGCCGACATCAAGGCCGGCCGCCGCGGGGCCCAGGACTGATTCATTCCGTAATTCCAATCGCAAATCGCAAATCGAAAATCGCAAATCCCCTCACCTCCACTCATGCCGCGGATACCTCCTCGACAGCTCCTTCTTCAGGTCCGGATACAGCCTCTCCCAGAACCCCGCCAGGTCTTCGGTCGTTTGCACCGGCCGCATGCTCGGGGCCAGCAGTTCCAGCACCACCTTCACCCGTCCGCCGGCCACCGTGGGTGTCTGCGACAGCCCGTAGAAATCCTGGATCTTCGCCCGCCCGCGCGGCTGCTGCCCCGGCGTGTACTCGACCTTCATTCGCCACCCGCGCGGAAGCTGGATGCGGTCCGGCGCCATCCGCTCGACGAACTGCTGGTCCTCCCACGACAGCGCATCCTTGAACGCCGCCAGCACCGACCGGTCCCGCAGGTCCTTCGCCCGGATCGCCCCGGCGCACAGTTCCTCCAGGATCACGCCCGTCTCGGTTTCGTCGTAGCGCACCAGCCGCCGCTCGGGGAACCAGTCGGCCACGCACCGCGCCCGCGCGATCCACTGCTCGACCGACTCATCCCACGCCTCCAGACGCAGCACTCCGCGTCGGATCTGCTCGGCCAGTATCCCGGCCGCCCGCCCGCGATCCACGGCCGAGTCCGGCAGCGCCCGCTCCTCGATCGGCAGGTCGAACAGCAGCTCGACATCGGCCGCTTCCACGGCCTGCGTCTGCGGGTTGTACTCGAGTCTGGTTTCGCGTCGGAGATGTGCCTTGTGTACCTCGCGAATCCAATCGGCCGAGATCTCCGTGACCATCGACAGCACCGTGCGCGTCTCGGTGTTCTTTCCCCCGCCGATCTCGCTCATTTCCACCGGCAGCACCAGCCCGACGTGCCGCGCGGCCGTCGCCGGATCGAGTTCCCCCCGGCGTCCATGGATCACCGCCGCCGCCATGTTTGTGCCGTTTCGCCGCAGCGACAGATGGTCCGGAAACGCCACCAGCAGGCACTTGGCAAGTTCCAAGACACTCCCTCTCCCTCCGGGTGTGGGCCGGGGTGAGGGCATGTTGCCATGTTCCTGCGAGCCCCGTCGTTCGCGGCTGTTGCCGCGATCGTTGTTGTGGCCGCGATCGTCGATCGCGGTACACCGGCCACGATTGCCCCTGTTGCCGCGATCG
>JBIOJL010000204.1:0-10914 GCA_044450885.1 Tepidisphaerales bacterium | reverse complement strand
GGTCGCAACAGTGCCGCCAGTGCCCTCACTGGCGGTCTTGGTCGGTGGACGAACCTGCCCGGATTCTTGGGCACACCCAGTCCTTGCTTCTCCGGCCCAATGGCAACCGGCAACGAACAACTGGCAACTCCGTTCTGTCCCCCTGTCACTCCTCCCTTTTGCCTTTTTCATTTTTCCTTTTTCCTTTGGAATTCCCCCGCTTTCCCCATTGACAAATCCTAACGTATGCCGTATAAATCGTGACTATGGTAGTTAACGCATCATCCATCGCCCCCGCATCGGCGCCGCCCGTTCCTCCGCCCGTCTGGCCCCCACAACCACGACCCGGCCACCAGGGCCCGGTTGCGACCCGCATAAGCCCCTCTTTGGGCCCGCAAAGGACCCTCTTTGGGCCCGGAAAGGACCCGGTTTTGGCCCGCTTTGGACCCGGTTTGGACCCGGTTTTCCAGCCACCCCGCGACCACCAGATAACTCGTAACCATCCGTAAGGCAGACACTTATGCCGAAAGTCCCGAAGCCGCCACCGTCCAGACAACTTTTTTTCGTGCTCCAACCCATCCGTTTCTTCGTCGTGTGAGAGGACTTGTGCCACCTCGGATGTGACCATTCTTCCGGGCAACGCCAGAGTGTCGGAGTACCGACACGACACAGGCGAGACGCCTGTGCTACGAAATGCGGATTCCCGGAAGAATGGTTACAGTTCGGAGTGCTCGTTCGGAGTACCGCCTTCAGACGGTCTGAAGAGCCGCCTGAAGGCGGTACTACGAACGTGGCCGTGGCACCCGGTTGGAGAGTCAACTCAGAACCCGTTCCCCTTCCTCGGGACCAGCACCGTGTCCGTCGGCCCCTGCGGCGCGGGCCACGGCGGGGCGCTGGCTGCGGGCGAGAGTTGATTTCCCGCCGCATCGACCTTCGCCGAGGTGTAGATGTTGTCCTTCTTGATCCCGGCCCATGGAGTTTCGCTCCAGTCGACATGCCCGTCCGCGTAGAGCATGTTCTGTCCATCCTGCTCGTGGTTCCGCGAGTTCATCACGCGCGAGTTCATCACCCGGGTCGCGTTCGTTGGCGAGTTGCTGGTCAGCCAGAGCGTGGTGGTCGTATCGCCATCGTTCCGATCCGCGGCAATCACGAAAGTCGCCGGCACTTTCGGATCCCACTTATATCCCCGTCCGACCGCCGCCGTGTCGGGGTACATGTTGGCGAACGAGTAGCTGAGATTGGTTTGCCGCGTGAAGTTCGATCGCTCCCTGGCCGTATATGCCACATTTCCGACCACGAACGCGTCCTTCTCCTGATTCGACGACGGGCAGACGAACACTTCCTGATTGAGGTCGATCCTCTTCACCAGCAGGAACATCGCCGCCGTCGGGTCGTTGGCGGAAGGGCCATCCACGGCAAACGGATCGGCCGAGCCGCCCCCGGTGAATCCATCGCCGAGCGGCTTTGCCGGATCGTACCGTGTTCTCGGCCAGCACCGATGGTTGTTGTCATAGAGCGCCATCGCCTGTCCGATCTGCCGCAGTCTTGCGGCGCATTCCACGCGATTCCGACGCTCATACGATTGGCCCGGTGTCATCAACAGCAGGAACAGGATCAGGATCAGGGCGACAATGCAGATGCCGGTCTTGACGATCCACGTCAGCCACTGCCCCGTCTTTCGGTTCACCTGCTGAAGCGTCCGCGGATTCAGCTACGACAGAATCTGCGGTTTCTCACCGTCACCGCGCGGGTTCTGCTTGTTGCCGGCCATGACGGCATTGTACCACACCATGCCCGAAGTCCCTCTCTGTATCTGGGGTGGCATGGGCAAGTACGCTCGCCCGTGCTCGCGGAAGGCAACGCCGCCGCGGTGCAGTACCATGTCTTTTCCCGCCGTTTCGCGGATAATCCTCGCCGGTAAAGATGGGCTACACCTTCTGGCAATGGCTCCTCCACTCCGACGGCGGGCTGATGCTGCGCGTCGGCATCGGCGTGGCCATTCTGTCCACGCTGGCCATCGTCGACGTCCGCCGCCACGGACCGGCCGCGCGGCGCTGGCGCGAATACCTCTTCCTGTTGGCGGCCGCCGGCGTCGCCATGGTCTACGGCGTCGCCAACGACCAGATCACCGTGTCGATCTCCTGGGAATATTTCTACTACGGCAAGGGAATCGAGCAGGTGCTGGGTGCGGCCGTGCCGCCGCCAATGGCCGGCCTGCGCTGGGAGGCCGCGAAGATCGGGCTGAAGGCAGCGTGGTCGGTCGGGCTGGCGGCCGGAGTGGTGCTGCTGCTGGCCAACAACCCTTCGCGGCGCTGGCGACAGTTGCCGATGAAGACGCTCTATCGGTTGCTGGCGGTCATCCTCATCGGGCCGGTGCTGGGCGCCATCGCCGGCGGCGTGCTCGGCCGGATGGGCGTGGTGGCGCATCTCTCAGCGGACCTGGCCGACCTCGTCCGCCTCAACCTCTGGCGGCCGCGCAGCTTTCTCTGCGTCTCCGGCATTCATCTCGGCGCCTACGCCGGCGGGATCGTTGCCACGCTGCTGGCGGCCGCATGGATCGTGAAAAGGCGGTCGAGGCTGGTAGCCAACAGGGGCAACCTTCAGACTCACTCGCCCTGAAGGATGGAGGAGTTCCGCCACGCCTTCAGCGTGGGAGGGGTTGTTCTCGTCGACGCTGACCCAGGGTAGGGCTGCGCCCAACCCTGGGCTGGACTCTCAGACCCCGTTGGGGTCGGCTCAGGATCGCGGACAGCCCGCGCTTCCTTGACTTCTGGCCGCGGCTCTGGCGCAATGCCCCCATGCTCGACGTTCGCGTACAACTCACCATCAACGGCCGCCCGCTGGTCATCGCCATGTCCGTCCCGCCCGGCCGGGTCACGCTCGGGCAGCTTCTGCCCGCGCTCTGGCAGGCGGGCGAAACCCTGATCGCCGACGGCATCAAGACCGTCGTCGCACAAGGCAAGACCATCTCCTGCCGCAAGGGATGCGGGCACTGCTGCCGCCAGCCGGTGCCGATCGCCCCGGCCGAGGCCCGGGCGCTCAAGCGCCTGGTCGACGCCATGCCGGCCGAGCGGCGCGACAAGATCCGTCGCCGGTTTGCGGCGGCCATACGCGAGTTCGAGGAGGCCGGCATTGCCGAGGAACTCCGCATGCGCGGGTTCTGGGAAAGGGGACACGGACGCGAGGTCGGGCTGCGCTATCTGGCGCTGCGCATCGACTGCCCGTTCCTGGAGGATGAATCCTGCACGATCTACCCCGACCGTCCGCTGGCCTGCCGCGAGTACATGGTGACGACGCCGGCCGACAATTGCCAGGATCCTTCGGCGCACACCGTGGAGACGGTGGACATCCCCGCCGGGCCGGTGTGGCCGGCCATCGGGCGGCTCGAACAGGACGAGGACGAGAAACTGAAGTGGGTGCCGCTGATCCTGGCGCTGGAATACGCCGCCGAGGAACCCGACGACCCGCCGGCGCAGGATTCGCGGATGCTGCTCGAGCGATTCATGGCCCGCATCGCGCGGAAGCGGGGCGGAGACGCTGCCGATCCGCGCCCATCGGGAACTTGATCGCGGTGACGTCGGCTCACAGCTTCCGGATCATCTCCGCGATCTGTCCGCGCCACTGGTCACACGTTCCCGTCATGGGAACGGGGACGCGGCCGCCGCCGATAGGATCGTAGTCTTCGTTTCGCAATTCCACCGCCGCCTCGATCCGCGAAAGCAACTGCCGGGCCTGCTCGGCCACCGGACCCTTGGCGCCGGCCAGTTTCGCTTCGAGCGTGGCCAGATAGCGCCGGTCCTTGGCGCCTTCGCGCACCATCTCCCAGCGCAGGGTGGGCACGTTGCCCTCATCCGCATTCTCGGCCGGCCAGGCGTACTCGTGCTCGGGCGTGGAATTGTGGTAGTACACCCACTGGGCGACGGCCGCCGCCTTCGACTTCCAGGCGAAGAACCCGTAGACCACGCGCGGGGCCTCGATGCCGCCGGGGCCCGAGCCCGGGCCGCACATGTTGTAGATGCCGATCTTGGCCTGCGGCTCATTGCGGCGGACCAGCTCGAGCTTGTCCACCAGCCAGCGGTTGGTCATCCACAGGTCGAGCCGGCCTTTCCAGAGTTCATCCTCCGGGAGTTTCATCGCCCAGCCGCCGCCGCAGGTCAGCTCGCGCGTCACCTCCGGCAGCTTCTGCTTGATGAGGTCGTTGTAGTGCTGGGCCGCCTGTGCCGTCCACGGATGACTACCCGCCTCGTCGGCGACCGACAGCACCAGTTTCAGCCCCCGCTTGCGGCATTCCTGGTCGATGAACCGCACGGCCTCCACGTAGTGGGCGTCGAGCTTATCGCTGAACGGATAATAGCGAAACCACGGGCCGTACATCCTGATCGACTTGTCCGGCGTGTTCAACCACTCGGCCGTCATCCGGTTCCACAGCCCCACGTGAACATCCGGCCGGGCCAAGTGAACGTCGCGATACATATCCAGTATCTGCACGGTGGCGTCGCGGACAAGTTCCCCCGGCGTGGTCACCGGCAGCGTGAGCGTCGAACTGTTCATGGCGTGGCAGCGCTGGTCGATGATCTGCTTCCGCATCAGCGGCAGCGCTCCGGCCTCGGTAGAGTTTTCGAAGTAGATGAACGCCTCGGCGTCCGCCTCGGCCAGCGAAAACGGATGGACCGTGATCGTCAGCGGCAGCGACATCTTCTCGATGCCGCCAACCAGTATCCGCACCTTGCCGACGTAATCCCCGGCGGGCAGTACCGGCGGCAAATAGTACGTGATCCAGAACTGCTGCGCGCGCCGAGCGGCCACGGTCATGCGAGGAATCCGCTCCAGCAGCAGCGGAATGACTTCCGTCTTGCCGCGTGCCGAGACTTTGGCGTAGCGAACCGTGCGCACGTCGAGGTTGTCGGCGGACAGCGTCTTCCCGCCCGGCCCGCTCAGGTCCGTCACCGAAACCGCGAACTCACCCCCTTCAATCGCGAACACCGCAAACGTGATCGGTCCATACTGCCCCGGGCAATCCCGTGCGGCCAGCGCAACGCACCGCTCATCACGACCCGGCAGGTGATCGGGCGGGATGACCACGGAAGCGGACTTCGCGAACACCACGAACCCGCGCTGCGCCTCGTCGGCCACCGCTTCCACCGCCGCCGTGCCCGGCGCAGACAGCTCCGGATCGCCAAGGTACGGATGACTGTGCGCCCGCGAACCTTGCGCGGCGAACTGCTCGGGGACCTCGGCCATGGTTTGACGCGGCACAACCAAGGCCAGGCAGCAGATGGCCAGCAGGAGAGCTGCCCGATTCCGGAGCGGGAAACTGACCTTTGTCTTTGTCTCATGCATAGCGCTCATGACTTGCTCCAAGAAACTCGTGGCACGGGCTTCCAGCCCGTGGTGTCGGTACTCCGACACTACTCCGACACAACTCGCTACCCGCCAGCGCCACTGGCGTTTCCTGTCCTGCCGATCGAAAAGAAACGCGATAATCCATGCCAACGATGCAGCCCGGTGCTCCGTATCATGCGCAGGAGGAGACGCCGATAGGAGAACACATGACCAGCCGACCCATCATCCAACGCCTTCTCATCGTCACGCTCGGCCTCGTTCTCGCTCGGCCGGCGGCCGCCGACTGGCACGTCTGGACCGTCTCCGAAACCCGGCATGTGCTCGGCGGCGACGCACCGGGCACAAGTTCGGCCGTGAAACTCGCGGCCGCGCGCAACGAATGGGAGAGCTTCCAGATCCTGCTGCGGTCGGATGCGCCGGTGCATGGCATCCACGTCGAACCGGGCGATCTCAAAGGCCCGGGCGGCTCCGTCTTGCCCGCGCGCGATGCCCGGCTCTATCGCCAGCATCAGGCGGAACTCAAGCAGGGCACGCACCGCAACGACACCTTCAAGCCCGACTGGTATCCGGATGCGCTGATTCCGTTCGTACACCCGCTCACCGGCGAGCCCTTGGCCAAGGCCCGGTTCGTGGCCGTGCCGTTCGATCTGCCGGCCGACCGGACGCACGGGTTCTGGGTGGACCTGTACGTGCCGGCCGACGCGAAAGCCGGGGTCTATCGCGGCGTCTATCGCGTGACCGCTGGGGACCAGAGCCCGAAGGAGATCCCGGTCGAACTGACGGTATGGGATTTCACGTTGCCACCGACGCCGACGCTGGTGACCGAGTTCGGCTCGCCGGTCGGGCGGATGCGCGGCTACTACGCGGCCCTGGCCAAGGCGGGCAAGGAGGCCGAGCCGAAGGACTGGCCCGCCGTCGAGACGCAGTGTTCCCAACTTCTGAGGGAGAATCGCCTCAACGCCGTGCCGGGTTCGGAGATGCTGCGGCCGGTGGCGCAAGCGGACGGCTCGTTCCGGATTCCGGCAGAGCAGGTGACCCGGCTGCGGGATTTCGTCGACCGCTACCACGTCAACGCACTGCCGTGCCCGCATCCCTCCAGCGTCATCAAGGACCCTGACCGCGAGGCGGACAAACTCCGCGCCTGGCTGGCCGCGTTCGACCGGGCGGCCAGGGAACTGGATCGTCCGAACGTCGTCTTCTTCGTCTACCTCAAGGACGAGCCCAACACGCTGGAGGACTACCGCTACGTGCAGAAATGGGGACGCGCAGTTCGCGAGGCGAAGTCGGCAGTCAAGGTTCTCGTGGTCGAGCAGACCTGGACCGCGCCCGGCCAGGACGGCGCCGACAGCGCCTGGGGCGACCTCTACGGCGCGGTGGACATCTGGTGCCCGCTCTTCTCCCTGCACCGCCAGGACAGCGCGGCCCGGCGACAGGCGGCCGGCGAGATGGTCTGGACTTACACGGCCCTGTGCCAGGGCAAGCCCACGCCCTGGTGGCACATCGACTACCCCCTGCTCAACTATCGCGTGCCGACCTGGATCGCCTGGCAATATCGCATGAAAGGCCTGCTCTACTGGGGCGGCCTCTCCTACTGGAAGGAAGTGGACGATCCCTGGCTGGCGGCCCCGGTCTACACGGGCAACGGCGTTCCGCTGCAGGGCCGGAAAGGCATCATCTTCAACGGCGAAGGTTCGCTGGTCTATCCGGCCCGGGCCGTCGGCTACGACGGCATCGTGCCGACCATCCGCCTCAAGGCCCTGCGCGATTCCATCGAAGACTACGAATATCTGGCCATCCTCGACCGTCTCGGCAAGACCCAGGAAGCCGAGAAGCTCGTGGCCGGCGTGGCCCGATCCTTCTTCGATTGGGAGAAGGACCCCGCCGCGTACGAGACCGCCCGCGCCAAGCTTGCCGAACTGATCGTCTCGGCATCGGCGGGCGTGAGGCAACCCGGGAGATGACTCGGCGCCGACCCCGGTGTTCTTTGCGGCGTGGTCGGTTTACCGACCGCGTTTCCTTGCCGTCGAATCTCGTAGCACAGGCGTCTTGCCTGTGTTGTCGGTACTCCGACACGCCTTGAACAATGATATACCAGGAGTCTCCACATGAAGTTTATCCTCTCATCCGTGCTGACAATCGTGCTGTTTGCCCGCTTGATCCTCGCCGCCGAGGCTCCTCCGAAAGCCGACTGGGTCGAGCCCATGCAGAAAGTCCACGCAGGTTTCACCGGCACCTCCGGCTATGTCGCCCAGTTTGGCGACTCGATCACCTACAGCATGGCCTTCTGGAAGCCCATGAGTTGGAGCGATCCCGACCAGTACCTCAAGGATGACGGCCTGCCCAAACGCCCCGAGAAGCGCTGGCGCGATGTGATCCAGGGCGCTGGCGACGACGGCAAAGGCCCGGCCGCCGGAAACTACTCCGGCTGGCGCGTCGGCGATCTGCTCAAGGCGGTTCCCAAGGCGCTGGCGACAAAGAAGCCCGAAGCCGCCATCATCATGATCGGCACCAACGACATCTCCGGCGGCAGCGTCCCGGCCGACTACCAGCCCGGCCTGGAAAAGCTCGTCCAACTCTGCCTCGACGCCAAGTGCATTCCCATCCTCAACACCATCCCGCCCAAGCGCGGCCAGACGGAGGCCGTCGACGCCGCCAACAAGATCATCCGTGACGTGGCCGCCAAACATCACATCCCGCTCGTCGACTACCACGCCGCGATCCTCGCCCACGCCCCCGACGGCAAATGGGATGGCACGCTCATCAGCGCCGACGGCGTACACCCCTCCGGCGGGGCCACGCAAGACTACAGCGACGCGAACCTCCGCAAGTCCGGCTACGCCGTGCGCAACTGGGTCAACTTCCTGATGTTCCGGGAGGTGTATTTCAGGGTGCTCGCCGGCAAGTGAGCGGCGACTGCAAGAACGTTGGCGCCGTGGTCGCGCCGCCTCGGCGTGGCCTTTGGACTGCGGTGGCTCGACACCGCTTTCCCATCGGCGGCAGAGTTGCCACACCCGCGTCCTTTTGTTCCCGCTGCGCACCGCGATTGTTCCCATCGTGCCGGTTGTAACGCCAATGGCAAAGCGGCCTCGTGCGGCCGCACTCCAAAGATTCAGCGCGCCGCCGGCAACGTTCCCTCGATCGCCTCGCCGGCCTTCAGGCTCACCTCGAAATTCTCGCCGTTCTTCCTCACGCCCTCGCGAGCCCACTTGATTTGACGGCCCGCGAACGTGTCGCGGATTCTCGCCACGCCGTCGTGCGTCGCGGTGATGCGGAACCAAGTGGTGACGCCGTTCTCGCGCCGGGCGGAGACGCGGTAGCCGCCCTCGGCACGCAGGTCGTCGAAGCCGGCATCCTTCCAGCGCGCGGGCATGGCGGGAAATATCCGAATTATCTCGGTGTCCCGCTGGCCGGGCGTGGGGCTCCAGCTTTGCAGCAGCATCTCCTGCACCGCCTGGGCGGCCAGGAAATTGCCTTCGAGCGTGAAGGGGCGATACGTGAAGTTGGACAGGCCCGAGCGGGTCTGGTCGCCGTTGGCGTGGAAGCCGTTGCGGAGAATGAACGCCCGCAGATAGGTGTCGAGGTAGCGGCCGGCCGCCTCGCCGTCGCCGACGCGGGCGCGGAGGCAGGACATCCACGAGAAACTGTAGCCGCACCATGCCTTGGTGCCGAACTGGTCCCACTGCGCCAGCGAGGCGTTGATGATGCGGCGGTCGCGGTCGCCGCCGTCGATGGTCGTGAGGTTGAACGGATGGATGCCCATGATGTTGGACAGATGCCGGTGGCTGCCGGGCAGGTCCTCGGTTTCACACACCTTCAACTCATCTCGCGCGTTCACATGGAATTCGCCGAGCGACTTGGCCGTCGCTGGCCACTGCTTGCCGGCCGCCTTGTCGCCGACCGTCTCGGCCATCTCCGCCAGCGACAGAAACAGCATCCGCATGCAGGCGATGTCGTAGTTGCTGCTGGGTTTCACCCACGCCCGCTGGCTGTTGTCGAAGATCTCCGGCGAGGCGGACAGCGGCAGCTTCAACACGCCATCAGCATCGGGTTTGAGCAGTTCCGTGAGGCACTTGCCGATCTCGCTGCACCACGGATACGCTCGCTCGCGCAGGAATCTGTCGTCGCCGGTGTAGCGCCAGTGCAGGTAGAACAGATGCCCGATCCACGCGCCCTGCGTCGGCGCAAGGCTGTACTGCGGCCAGCCGCCCAGCGCCTGGCCGTCGAGCGTCATCACGCCCGGCACGGCCGCCCCGCCGGTGCCGTAGAAGTCCCTGGCGAACTTGCGGAACGTAGGCAGCAGATTCCACATGAAGTCCAGGAACGAGGCCCCTTCGTCGAAGCGCCCGGCCGCCTGGTACGCGATGTACGTCATCTGCGTGTTGAGGTCGTTGTGGTAGTCCCCCTTCCACGGCGGCAGCGAGCCGGCATCCGCGGTCCATACGCCCTGCAGCGGCATCGGCGGCGCGCCCCACCGCGAGGCCGCCCCGTAGAAATACTGCACGAGATAGTAGTGGCGCATGGCCGCGATGTCGGGTACGCTCACGCGCGACTTGCCCCAGAACTCCGCCCACCACGCCGCGTGCGCTTTCAGCATCGCGTCATACCCCTCGGCCAGTGCGGCCGCGACGCGCTCGCGAGCAACCTTGATCACGTCGGCCTCGCCGTCCTTGGTCGACGTGACCGTGACGGCCAGCAGCGTCGAGTTGCCCTCGCGCCTGCTGGCGACACACACGCAGTATTTCAGCCCCTGCGCGGCCTCCTGCACGAACCACTGCTCCGCTCCGTCGCCACCCTGGGCGGGATCGGCATATCCCAGTTTCTTCACGGAAGCCGGCGGCAGGAGCTTGAGCACCTTGGGCTCCGGTCCGGGGATGCGCACGATCGCCACGGGCTTGTTCGCGCTGAAGAACGCGTCGAGCCGCACGCCATCGCTCAGCGCCGCCCGGCCGACGGCGGTGGCCAGCGCCAGCTCGAACGACGTCACCTGCTGCGACGGATCGAGCGTGATCTCCAGCCGCCCGGCCGGGATCTTGGTCGGGTGCGGCTGGTTGTAGTTGTAGTCAAAGATGGCGTTGACCTCGCCCGGCTTCTTCTCGGACACCAGGCGGATCAGGTTGGCATAGTTGAATTTCTCCCACGGCATGCCCTTGGCCGGCCGCTCATCCCAGAGGTCGCCGCGGTCCAGCGACAGCCGGATGGTGTTGCCCTCGCCCCAGAGCAGCCCGCCGAGCAGGCCATTGCCCAGCGGAATCGCCTCGTCCCAGGTCTTGATCGGCGCCGCCAGCTTGAGATTGACTTCCTCCGCCGGTAGCCGCGACGCATCGCCGGAAACCTCGGCCGCATGCACCCCCCGCGGCAGCAAGAACCACGCCGCCGCAACGATGCCCACAAACAGCAACATCGCCCCAAGGCACCCGCCGCCGGCCTGCCGCCCGCCCGGCATGGCCTCGACCGCATCCTTGGCCTCCTTCAGGCCCAACCCCGTGGCCTCACGATAGACCCGAATAGCCTCGATCTTCTTCCCCGCATTCAACGCCGCCACGACCCGCTGCCGATCCGCCGCCGACAACGGCCCGCCGCCCGTTGCCTCTC
>JBIOJL010000203.1:0-10924 GCA_044450885.1 Tepidisphaerales bacterium | reverse complement strand
TGTTCATAGCCGACAGAGTCTTGGGCGAAATTGCGACCGGCACTTGCGACGGAGCAGGCCAGGATCGGCGAGATGACGATTCGCATCCGCGAGCACAATCGCAATCTGTTGACGGCGAACCAGATTGCCGGGCCCATCCGCTGGATTACATAGAATTGGCCGACGTCTTGATTGATGCGAAGAAAGATGAGGAGTCGATTGAGATGCTGTGATGTGATTGCCGGCGTAGTCCCGGTTCGTTATGCTGGGTGTCCGTTGCGTCGTTGCGGTTCCGAATCCAAAGGAGGCGCCATGCCTACTACACGTCGAGGTTTCCTGTCTGCTGCCACGGTTGCTGCTGGTGCCGCACTGGCTGGTCAGGCTGGCGCGGCCGAACAACCGGCTGCGACGCCGCGGGCGCTGCGGATCGGGCTGGCCACGTATTCGCTCTGGCAGTTCCGCAATCCCAACTACCGCAGCATCGAGAAATGCATCGACCTGGCGGCCGAGTGGGGGTTTGACGGGGTAGATGTGCTGCAGGTGCAACTCGAACGGGACGATTTCCCGTACCTGCAGCAGCTCAAGCGACGCGCGTTCACGCACGGGCTGGACCTGCACGGTTTTTCGACGCACCAGCAGTTCCTCACGGCCGATGCGCAGAAGCGGAGGACAAACATCGAGCACACGATCTTCTGCATCGAGCAGGCGTATGCGATGGGAATCCCGTCGATGCGGGTGCAGAGCGGCACCTGGGGCACGAGCAAGGATTTCGACGACCTGATGGCTCACCGGGGCATCGAGCCGACGCCGGAGGGGCATACGGATGAGGAGGGGTTCAAATGGGTGATCGACAGTTTTGAGAAGTGCATCCCCACGGCCGAGAAATGCGGGGTGACGATGGGCCTGGAGAACCACTGGGGCCTGGGTCGCACGCCGGAGGGTGTGCTGCGGATCGTCGAAGGGGTGAACTCGCCATGGCTGAGGGTGACCTGTGACATTGGAAACTTCCTGGAAGACCCGTACGACAAGATCGACGCCGTCGCCAAATATGCCACGCTGGTGCATGGCAAGACCTACTACGGTGGCGGGCTGTGGTATACGCTGGAACTGGACTATCCGCGTATCGGCGCTATCCTGCGCAAGCACAATTTCAAGGGGTACGTGACGCTGGAATTTGAAGGCAAGGAAGACCCGCGGGTGGCCGTGCCCAAGAGCCTGGCCCTGTTGCGAAGTGCATTCCTGGTTGCGTGAGGCGGACATTACCTCACACAAGATCAGAAGCGTTTCGTCGGAACCGTCAAGGGATTGCCAATTCTCTGTCGGCGCCAACCCCAACAACCCCGTCTGCACCTCGGACACTAGAATCAACTTCATAAAGGCGATGAGTGTGGGCATCATAAAGAACTACGAGGTCATCGCCGAAGTTGCCGGGCTATAAGGATGAAACTTGCCGGGGCCATGGGCCGGATCTGCACGCTGAACACGCCCTGCCCGGAGACTGCGATCGGCGGGCCGGTGGGCTGACCGCGCAAATCGCAGGGCTCCGCCGTGGCGGCGTCCATTCCACGGGGCAAGTGAACTTCAAAGACACTGCCATCGCCCGCCTGTTCCCGGAGTCGCAGGAGCGTTCCTTCGCCGTAAGGATTGGGACCGAAAGCCGTAACCAGCGGCCCGCGGCTCAAAGTGCCCACCGCTTTCGGGTCGGCCGGCCTCTCGATGGCCAGCCCGGTGGCCTGCGGCGGCAGCTTTCCCGGCGAACCGTCTGCTACGGCCGCCAGGCACGCGACGCGGGACTCCCAGGAGTTGCCGATGAGCGACGACGCCGTCGATTCTCGCGTGTCGATCAGCCAAAGGCGGACCCGCGACGACCACGAACCCTCGATCCACTGCGCGAAGTTCGTCGAATACAGGTTGTTGAACAGCGAGACGAACACGTCGGGCTTGTGGGCCACGAAATCGCGCGAATAGTGCCACAGGCCCGGCCGCTCCAAGCTCACCAGTTGGGCGTCGATGGGGCAGATCCCCGTGCGGCTGCCATCGGCGCCCTCGACCGTCAGTCCGCCGTTGAGGCAGAAGAGGTCGTGGTTGGAACTCCGCAGCAGGTCCATGGCCGGGTCCACGATGCTGCCCATGCGGGCCAGGCGGAACGTGGGATTGTCGGCGCGGAGCGGGAAGCAGAGCCAACCGCCCTCGGGCCAGGGATCGGGCGTCTTGTTGGCAATCGCCCACTCCAGGTCCAGCCAAGGCTGCCCGGCGTAAACCATGACGCGAAGTTGCGTGGCATCGGGGATGATGCCGTGCGGTGCCGCCTTGAGCAGGGCCGAGACCGACGCCGCACCGTGGGAAATCTCCACGGTTGCGGCCGTCGCCGTCGCCGCTTGGTAGGGATGCTCCTTGGCCGAGGGCAGACGGGGCTTGCTCTGGGCGTCGAGTTCATACTGCGACTGTGTCGGGCGATAGGTCACGTAGTCGTGGGCGTGCTTGAGCGCCTGGTCCGCGTCAAATCGCTCGTACAGATACTGTCCCAGTGCATAGGGTGATTGGGCGTTGACCAGCTCCCCGGGCGGTTTGTTTGTCGACAATCGACTTGATGCCGCAGCGGGCCGGGTCGAGCGTCACGCGGAGGGACTCGTTTTCGAGGCACATGGCGTTGGCGTCGGCCGAGACCTTTTCGGGGGGCGCCTCCTGGGCGGGAACGAATGTTCGGTAGCCCAAGGGCGGCAGGTTCCGGGCCACGAACCGCAGGGTGCCTTGTCCCGACTGGGCCGCGACGGTCTGGCGGTTGGCGACGTCGGTCACGGCCGCGGTCGTGCTGGTCCAAGGCACTTCGACCGCGCCGTCGCGAGCCCAGGGAAGCGGATTGAATACCACAATACGGCGGCCCCGCACCTCGACCGCCTCGGCCAGCGCGGCGATGTTCTTTTGGATCGCCGGCTCGATCGCCTCGGCGGCCCGGTGGGCATAGGCCCGCTTCTGGTTGAATCCCTCCAGGAGAAAACGATATTTGTCGGCGGCCAGGTTCTTCTTCCACTCGTCGCCGTAGCTGTAGCCGGCGTAACGGGCCACATCGGGGCCCCAGGTGTGCTCGCCGAACAACAGGGTGTTCTCGTAGGCGTCGCGGACGATCGCTGCGGCCGGTTCGGTCGGCACGCCCCACATGCCCAGCAGCGTGTTGAGCGACTCCAGTACCGCGATCCGCGGCCGCGTGACGTGTGCCAACTGAGTCTCGATGGGCATCGATCCGATCCCGTAGATCCATGTGTCCGGGGCATCCTTGCGGACCACCGGCAGGTCGGAGTTCTCGCCCACGATGGCGTCGGCGAAGTCCGACAGCCGGCCAAAGCGCACCCGCACGCCCGGCAAGTCCCGCTTGGCCCGGGCAAACAGGGCCTCGACCATCTTGGTGTCGGGCGGACCCTGATTGTCGTAAGTCATCCACATGCAGAGCCACGTCTTGTGCGGCCAGCCGTCCGGCGGACAGAGGTCGGAGCCGTAGGTCGGGGAGAACATCGTCAACACCCGCGAGCCGTCCGGTCCCTCCCACCAGTACAGTGCGGGAACGTCGGCCGCCGAGCAGTTGTCGTTGCAGCCGTGGTGGAAGAACTTCACGCCCGCGTTGGCCAGCACCGTGGCCAGCCCGCGGGTATGGTCGGGCACGTCGGTCATCTTGCAACCGGTGGGAACCGGCTGTCCGGCGAGGCGGGCTATCTCGACGGAGAAGCGAAACCCGCGGGTGAGATCTTCCAGATCGAGTGATTCGGTGTGGGTGGTGAAGGCCAGAGCATGGGGGACGAGCCGGCCGGCCCGCATGGCAGCCACGAACCGCTGGCGACGATCCGCGGCCTGGCCCGACCAGAGGATCTGGGCCATCGGCCAGCCGGCCAGGGTCCAGGCGAACTGCTGGTCCGGAGGGAGGTCGCGGCTCTCGTCGACCAGCTTCAGGGCCTGATCGGCCATCGAGGTCCGGTATCGGTCCACAACGCGGCTGGCAAGGTCCGTGTAGCCGATGTCGAAGTGCGTCTTGGAAACGACGATCACTTCTTCGAGCTTTGGCCAGCGCGAAGCGTTCTCCGCCGAAGCCGGTACTGCCATGCCGGCGACCCACACCGGCAATAGAAAACGAACAATGAATGAAGCGTATCAGCACAGGTCGTCCAGTGGAATGGACCATGATGATCTCCTTGATGTGAACACCAGCAGGCGGGACGGAATGGATGGCAGGGATGGAACCGGCATGGCAAGCTGTTTGAGTATAGACCGACAACTCCCATTTGGACTGAGCCTGAAACCGATCCAGGCTCGTTGGGTCATCCATCTTACCATGGCACCCGCCCCCGGCGACTACGGGAATCCGCCGCCGCACATGCCACTGCCGCACGAACGCACCATCCCCGGGGAACACGCCATCGAGGTTGGTGTCGCCGGGGTAAGTGTAGACGAAGAGCAGCTCGTTGAAGTTGCTGCCATCCGAAATCGTGTGGCCGTGCCAGGTGGTGATGTGGAGCATCTAGCTAGTAGTTGTCGACCAAGGCGATGATGGCGTCGGTCGTGGCCGTCGGGCGTGGAAGGGAAGTGGTGATTCGGCCACTCTGGATCAGGGCGGCGTACGTGGCGTATGGCGAAACCCACGGTTTACGGGTCAGCTTGCCCGGCAGTGGGCGCTGCGCCATGGATGACTCCATGTGACGCATCGAGCCGCACGTCGCTGCCGACGGTCAACTCCACCACGTCGTTCTTCCGCGGGGGCAGCGGCGGCTCAGGCCAGTCAAGCCCCATCCCCTTAAGCTGTCCACGGATGCTTCGAAGGTCCCACAGTCGCACGGTGCCATTCTCTCCGTGGGTGGCCAGCATGCCCCCATCCGGGCTGAAACTCAGCGGAAAATCAGTACCCTCGTCGTCCAACGTCGCCAGCTCGCTCCCCGTGTCGGTTTCGACCAGCCGAACGCCAGTATTACGGTGTGAGATCGCCAGGACGCGGGAATCGGGCGAGAAGGCAAAGTGTCCGTAGCCACCAACCTCCCTGGCCACCGAATGTCGCTTCCGCCACGACCCAACCTCCCAGAACTGGTAGTCGTTGGGCGAGCCTGTGACCAGCCATCGGTTGTCGGGGCTGAAGTCCACGTTTGCGTCCTTCGGGACGGGCAAGGCAAGGACCAGTTGTCCCGTTTGCGCATCCCAGATCCGCACCCGGTGGTCGCCGGTTCCATGCCAGGTGCCGGTCGCCACCCATTTCGCGTCCGGGCTTATGCCGATGAACATGCTTTCGGCGGACCCCGCAAGCGTGACCTGGTTTCCCGGATGAAGCAGGTCAAGCACCACGGCGTCCTGCCGCCATTGGGCCACTGCGGCGCGAAGGCCGTTCGCGCTGATCTGGACGCTGCCGTCCGTAGTTCCCGGCCGCAACAGCACGGGCGCAACGGCTGCGCCGATCCGCACCCGCCGCACCGAACTCCCGTCAGGCCGCGTGGTGCCGAGCGACTGCTGGACAATCGGCACGCGCCACACGCCCGCTTCCGTGAGGACGATCATGCACGTGCCATCGGGATGGAAGGCAACGGACTTGGTCTCTTGGGGCAGTTCCAGATTCCAAGACGCCAGACGCGCGGTGCGGTCATTCAGATTCCAGAACCGCACGCCGCTACGGCCGCCGCAGGCGATCAGAGCGCCGTCGGGACTGAAGGGAACTCCGCGGAACCAACTGCGTGGTTGCGCCAAGCCCGTACGGCACTCGCGAGCCGTCGCGACGGCCGCGATCAGGTGCCCACCGAGAGACCCGCTCACCGCCAACAACCGATCATCGGGGCTGAAGCGCAGAAGCCCAAAGCAGGACAGTTGTACCAACTGCTCACCGGTCACGAAGTTCCAAAGACGAACCGTGCCGTCCCAGCTTGAGCTGGCGAGCAGGTCGCCGGCGTGGCTGAACCTGACGGCGATGACCTCGTTCTGGTGGCCTTTCAGCGTCGTTCCCGGCTGGACGTCGTCGATGTTGGAAACATTCCAAAGTTGGATCGTTCTGTCTCCGACTCCGATCGCAAGAACGCTTCCGTCGGGGTGCCAGGATACACGCAAGACTAGCGCCGGATGAGGTAAACGAGTCACCTTGCCGGAGGCGAGTTCTCCGATGAAGACGTTAGAACTCTGGAAATCGTTCCACATCGCCAGCTTGCGGCCGTCGGGGCTGAATTGGATCGACTCCGACCCCGGCCACGACGGCTTCTGGCGCACGGCGCCGGATTGCAAGTCGTAAACGGTCACCGAGCCGCCGGGCATTGCGGCGGCAAGGCCCGTGCCGTCGGGCGTGAAGTCGCAGGCGGGCCCGTTCTCCACGTCGAGAGCCACGCGGCCATCGAGGTTGAACACCCGCACGTGTCCATCGCGATAGCTTGCCGCGACAAGACGATCGTCGGGGCTGAAAACCACATGGTAATCCCAGGCGCGACCCGGCAGCCGAACGACCAGCGACCCAGGGTCGGCTCCCGCCTCCGGTACCCGATGGATGAGCACTTCGCCCGCCGCATTGAGGTCGGCGTAAAGGGTGCAGGCGTGATTGAAGTCGACGGACTGACCGTCACCGCCCCACTCCCTGGCGACGCGCAGGTCGGGCAACGCCATGCAGGCAATGGCTTGGCTGCGTAATGCGAGGCTGGGCTCGATCCGTGCGGCGGCGGCCAACGCCTTGAGGCTGTCGAACCGGCGGCCGGCCCGCACGCTCGTCAGACCCCCGCGGGCCTGCGACATTGCCGAAAGCACCATTCCCTTGTTCGCCTCCGCCTCCGCGGTCAGCGCCCGGCTCGTGGCGCGCTGGGCCTCTTCACGGCGCCGGTCGACCTCAACCAGCGCGGCTTTGGTTCTTCGCTGTTCGCTTCGAATTCCCTGAATGTAAATCCCGATCGCAGTGGCGACCAGCAGCACCAAGGTGCCGAGAGTCGCCATGGCCGCGCGGTTGCGGCGCGCAAACTTCCGCAGGCGGTAGGTCGTGCCGGGCAGGCAGGCTTCCACGGGTTCGTGATTGAGATGCCGATCGATGTCGCGGGCCAGTTCGATCGCGGTCTCATATCGCCGGGTGCGGTCCTTCTCCAATGCCTTCATCACGATCCAGTCCAGGTCGCCGCGGACGAGCGGGCCGAGCTTTGCCGGCTCCGCGCTTCGGTTGGCCGCCACCGTCGCCAGCGTCTTGCCCAGGGTGCTGATGCGCGTGCTGGGCCTGGGCGGCTCGGCCTCGCGGATAATCCGCTGCATCTCCCCGTAGGCGGCCGAGCGCAGCTCCCTGGGGTCAAGCGGCGTGGTGCCGGTCAGCAGCTCGTACAGAAGCACCCCCAGCGAGTAGATGTCCGAACGGGTGTCGGCGTCCAGGCCGCTCATCTCCGCCTGCTCCGGCGACATGTACACCGGCGTGCCCACCAACTGACGATACTCGGTGAACAACGTCTTTTCCGTCAGCCGGCTGTTGGTCGCCTTGGCAATCCCGAAATCGATCACTCTCGGCACGGGGACGCCGTCGTGCAGCGTCACGAGGATGTTGCTGGGCTTGATGTCGCGGTGAATCACGCCCTTCTGATGAGCGTGTTGAAGGGCGTGGCATACGGCGATGAACAATCCGAGACGCTGCGGAGTTGCCAGCTTGTTCGCATCGCAATACTCGGTGATGGGTACTCCATTCACCAGCTCCATCACGAAGTAAGGCCGGCCCGTCTCGGTGGCGCCCGCGTCGAGAACCTTGGCGATGTTTGGGTGGTCCATCATCGCCAAGGCCTGCCGCTCGGCCTCGAAACGCGCAATCACCTGCTTCGTGTCCATCCCCAGCTTGATAATCTTCAGCGCGACCTTTCGGCGGACGGGATACTGCTGCTCGGCCATGAAGACGCTGCCAAAGCCTCCTTCGCCGATGAGCTGCAGCAGCTTGTAATGGCCGATCAGAGTACCGGGGCCTTCCCGCAGTCGCCCCTCCGTCGTCTCAGCGGCGGTCTGCGATTGGTCCACGGTCGGCGAATCAAAGAAATCGCCGGCTTGCTCGGATGCCGACAGGAACGCCTCGACCTCAGCCCGCAGCTCGGGGTCGTTTCCACAGGCGTCTTCCAGAAATGCTTGCCGATCGGCGGCGGACTTTTCCAGGGCCTCGGTGAAGATCGCCTTGATTTGCGGCAGTCCTGGGGTTGGCACGCTGAACTCCCGTCAGTCTGGTATCACGCGCCCTGCAAGTGTCGGAATAGGAAGGCCCGGGCGAAGGCCCACTCGCGTTTGACGGTGCGGGGGGAAATTCCCAGTGTCTCGGCCGTCTCGTCGACACTCAAGCCCGCGTAGAAACGAAGCCGTACCACTCGCGCGGCATCGGCATCCTGCTTCTCAAGGCGAGAAATCGCGTCGTCAAGGGCCATGATTTCTTCGGGATCTTCCGCGGTGGCCAGATCGACCACGTCCAGCGGCAGCTTTCGCAGGCCTCCGCCTCGCCGCGGCCCGTCTTTGGCGCGGGCGTGCTCGATCAAGATTCGCCTCATGGCTTCGGCGGCAGCCGCGAAGAAGTGGGCACGGTTCGCCCAGCCACAGGCATCGTCACCTACGAGCCGGACGTATGCCTCGTGGACCAGGGCCGTGGCCTGCAGGGTATGATCACCACGCTCCTGAGCCATCCGCTGGTTGGCGAGTTTGCGAAGTTCCTCGTAGACCAGCGGCAGCAGCCGATCCGTCGTGCAGGCATTGCCCGGTTTCAAGGCGGAGAGGATTTGGGTGACCTCGGGCACGCTTGGTCATTATATCCACGACCCACGCACAATCTCTAAATAGACGTGCATGATTCATGTAGCGCGCCAAGAGGAAGCGTCAGGCGAGTGTATATCCTCGCGATGCATGCGCTCCGGCCTGTGAAGACAGCACAAGTCTGGCTGCGCCATTGATCATAAGTCGAGGCTATTCAAGGTGTTGAGAAGGCACGCATTCGCGTGCGGTTCTTTTGGTAAATCTTGGCCCCCGGTCAACTGATCTCTCGCATTGATTGAGAGGCAGTTCCAGAGGACTGTGGCCCGTCACGGGCCCTGGAACCATCCTCGACCAGAGAAAGGGAACCGTGCGCCTCGCCCCAAAATGCGGAATCTCTGCCGTCTTCGTCGCGGTCTTGCTGAATTGTAAGGCGGGGACGGGCTGGGCCGCCCCCACGCTGACAACACTGGTGACGTTCAATGTCAGCAACGAAGCGGATCCGGTGGCCGGCCCCGTTGCCGATGCCAGCGGCTGTCGCTGCGGGACGACGGACAGTGGCGGAGCGCGCGTGCTCGCTGCCATCTGACCTCCCGTTACCGGGAAAGGAATGGGTCATGAAGACAACAGCAGATTTCATTTCGGCGGCCGTACGATCGATTGCTCGGATATTTGGAAGTTCGTTGAGGGACAAAGGGCCGGGCGATCGTTCCCGCAGGAAGTTCGGTGCCGCTGTTGCGCGCGTGTGCGAAACACTGGAATGCCGCCGACTGCTTGCCGTGATCAGCGGCGTTCCTGTATGGCAGTTCGACGGCCCATCACCGATTGTGGATGGCGGCTCAGCAATCCCCGGCGCCCCCGCGCAGAATGGCGCTAGCGATCAAAGCAACCCGGTCATTGGCGCGATACAGGCGCTTGCGCCTGACCCGTCCCATCCGAACATTCTGTACGTTGGGACCGTCAACAACGGCATTTGGGTTACCCATGACGCCACCGACACCGATCCCTTTGCGAATAGCCTTCCGATGTGGACGTCGCTCACCCTGCAGTACCCCTCGCTCTCAATCGGAAGCCTTGCTCTGGATCCACTTGACCCTTCACACCAGACACTCTTCGCGGGGCTAGGACGGACGAGCAGCGCATATTACGACGGTGGTCCAGGCACAGGTGTGATGAAGACCATTGACGGCGGAAAATCCTGGACGACCGTGGCCCAGTCGTTGTTTTCGGGCCTGGCCGTCAATCACATCTTTCCGACCACGCTCACGACCTCACAGGGCCAGCTTATCTTGGCCGAGGCCTCCGTCCCTGGCGGCGGCTCCGCATCTGGCGGCGTCTTTCTCAGCCCCGACGGCGGCACTACTTGGACCAGGATCTCAGGCGCAGCAGGCACCAATCTTCCCGCAGACGGATACCCAGCCGGTGTGGGTGAGTCGGGCGTGACGATCGACCCGTCGAACAATCACATCCTCTATGCCGCGGTCCCCGGGAAAGGCGTCTTCCTTTCTAACTCTTCCGATCCGAACAAAGTTGGAACGACGTGGGTTCCGGTTAACGGCGACCTCCCGCCTGCCATCATCGCCCAGTCGAATTACATGGACGTCGCCGCTGGCGCCAATTCTGTTTTCGCTGCCTTCTTCAACTCAGCCTCGTCGACACCACTCGGATTCTTTCACTCGACCAACTCGGGAGCAACTTGGACACCGATTGATATACCCAACGATCCCAATGACTCCGACCAGGGCGGCTATCCTTACCTTGGCCACATGTCGGTCGATCCCAGCAATCCCAACGTGATTTACGTGGCGGGTGGGCAAGTACCAGCGGGAGGTCCGTATCGCGAGGATGTTTCCCAACCCCGTGGCAGCCAAGTGACCCTGGTCGTCGGCTCCGGCGCTAACGGCACGTCGCCGCACGCAGACGCGCGGGACTTCGCGTGGGACGCCCAAGGAAACTTCCTCCAAAGTGATGACGGCGGTGTGTATCGCCTGGTGCACCCCGCTTCCTCCTCCCGAGTTTGGCAATCCGTCATCGGCAATATCATCGCCACCGAGTTCTACAGTGTGGCCTGGGACTCGGTGAATCATGTGGCCATCGGTGCGTCGCAGGACAATGGCGTCGAGCAGCAGTATGGAGGAATCGATTTTTTGGGGTGGACGACGGCGCTGCAGGGCGATGGCTATGAGGTTGCGATTTACAATAGCCCCGCGATTGACTTTTTGGATATCCCTGCTTTCTCCATCCACTACTATGA
>JBIOJL010000202.1:0-10935 GCA_044450885.1 Tepidisphaerales bacterium | reverse complement strand
TGGTGATGAGGATATTCGTGTTGTTGCGGCTGATCGTGATCACATCGCCCGGCACGGAGCTGGTGAGGGCATTGTTGAGCCAGTTCGTCGAACGCCCGGAAGCGAGGGCATTTCCTGCCAGATCGGCGATTCCGGCGGGCGACAGGGTGAGCGTATACTGCCCGACGGCGCTGGTCAGGGAGGACAGCCCGCCCAGGGTCCAATTGTTGTTACCGCTGTCCATGAGCGTGACCCCGCTCCAGGGAATAGTGGCGCTGTCGCGCTGCAGCGTCAGGCCGGCCAGAACAACGCCGGTAACCGGCTCGCTGAAACTGACGATGGCGGAGGCGCCGGAGCCGATGCGGGTGAGTGAAACCACGGTCGGGGCGATCGTGTCGATCGTGTAGGTCTGCCCCGTGCCGGTGCCGCTGAGGGTATTGGTGGCCAGGTCCACGATGTGGTTGGCGCCCGCCACGTTGAGGCCGAGGGTGCCATTGCCGGAAACGCCGGTGATGGTGACGGTGTAGTTCGATCCGCTGCCGGAGACAACGCCGATCGTGCCGGTGGTGCCGGAGAGGGCCAATGCGAAGTCGGTGGCGTCAACGCCGGTCACGCTTTCGCTGAAGGTGACGTTGTACTGGAGGCTGCTGGCGTTGGTGGGCGTTGAACTGACGCGATTGATCGAAGAGACGGTTGGACGGGTGGTATCGATCGTGTAGGTTGGGCCGGTAGCGGTGCCGCTGAGGGTGTTCGTGGCCAGGTCCACGATGTGGTTGGCGCCCGCCACGTTGAGGCCGAGCGTGCCATTGCCGGAAACGCCGGTGATGGTGACGGTGTAGCTCGATCCGCTGCCGGCAACGGTGCCGATGGTGCCGGTGGTACCGGTCAAGGCCAATGCGAAGTCGGTGGCGTCCACGCCGGTCACGCTCTTGCTGAAGGCGACCGTGTACTGGAGGCTGTTGGCGTTGGTGGGTGTTGCGCCGACGCGGTTGATCGACACGACGGTGGGAGGCGTCAGGTCCGTTACCCAAGAGTTGCTGGCGCCGGTCAGGAGGAAGTTGTTCGCGGCGTCCGCGATGCCGGAACCGAGGGCGGTGAGGGCAAGGGTGTAGGTGCCTGCAACGGCCGTGATCGGGGCCAGGCCCGAGAGGGTCCAGGTGATGTGGTCGGCCGTGGAGAGAACTTCCGCGCCGGTGATGAGGTCCGAGCCGCCGCTGCGCGTGAGATGCACGTCGGCCAGGTCAAAACCGCTGACAGGCTTGCTGAAGCGGATCGTGGCGGATCCAACCGGCGTGTTTCGCGGATTGGCAACGGGGTCGATGCTCACGGTCGGAGGAGTCCAGTCAATCAACAGTTCATTGACCGTCGGGTCGAATGCGACCTGCCCGCTCGAATTGCTGGCGCAGGCGCTGACATCATAGGTCCCGCTGGCCAGGGACGATTTGATGGCTCCGCGCGGCAGATTCCAGATGCCACCGGTGGCCGGCGTGGCCGCGTAGTAGGTATTGGCCAGGCGCACGGTGACGCCGAGCGTGGAATCGCTCAGGGTTCCGGACAGCGCCGGCGTGCTGTCGCTCGTGCTCAAGGCATTCACTCCGACCGCGATCGGCGCAGGACTGAACGCGCTGCTGTTCATGGCCAGGCCGCCGTCGACCGTATCGCCGATCAGACGGAACGTGCCGTTCCAGGCGTTGTTGCAGTTCCCCGGCATCGCCGAGACATCCACGTTGTGGCCGCCTTCGCCCTGGAAATAGAGCAGGCTGATGTCGTAGGTGCCGGAGTTGAGGGAATAGGTGGCAAAACTGTCGGCGGCGCCGCGGCCGCCATCGTATTGGAAGGTATTGGTGCCGATGGTCAGGCGGAAGCCGTCATCGCTGTTGACGTCAAAGGACCATTGCCCGGTCGACGGAATCACCACTTTTCCGGTGGCCTTGATCACATAATCGGTGCTCGGGGTGCCGGGGACAGTTCGAACGTTTGCGGGAAAATGGCTGCTGGTGACGTAATCGATCCACGGCGCCGTCTCGGTTTGTGTCCAGGTCTGCTGGGATGGAGTGTCGATGACGCCCTGGGCCTGGGCCAGGGTGCCGATCGTGGCCCAGTTGGCCTTGTACACTGTCACCGACCAGCCCGCCGGCGTAACCACAATCGTGTTGGTCAAGGGCGAGAGCAACGTCCCCGCCGCGGTTCGGATGTTGGATGCCGTCAGCGTCCGGCTGGTGGACCCCAGCGCCGAGGTCTTCAACGTTACCGTGTAATTGTCCGACTCGAGATGCGCGCTGCTGATCGTGATCCCGCCGCCGGAGATGACATAGTTGGCGAGAGTCTGGGCCGTGGCGCTGCTCACCGGCTCGGTGAATGCCACGCGGACGGTGTTGTTGTCGGGCGATGTCAACGACGCAATGCCGACAGGGGCCGCACTGAGAACCGCCGACTTGGGCCCTTCGCAGCCGCCGTAATTCACGGCCGAAATCTGGTACGAATGGCGCGTCGTGGAGGAGATTCCGGTCGAGTCCGTGAAGCTTGTGGTCGTGGCAGTGCCGTAAGACTTGCCGTCGCGGTAGATCACGTAGTGATCGACGCCGGATGCAGGGTCGGCGGACGCATCCCACGCCAGGACAACCTGGGTGGAGGTGACCGAAGTGGCGCGCAAGTTGGCGGGAGCCGTGGGACCAGTCAGGTCCAGACCTCCGTAAGGGGCAAGACGGATTCCGGGAATCGGAAGTGTCGAATCGCCGTTCTCCCAGGTACCGCCGGGGAGCTGCCAGCGCACGGCGATGTTGTCGCCGCCCACGCCCTGTTTCTGAAGGGCTTCAATGTAGTACCGTTGCCCCGCCACGAGGGAAATGGCGGCGGACTGCTGGCTCGCTTCCTTGGTCCACTCGCGGGAACCGGTCCAGTCGCTGACGTAGGCGATCTCGACCTTGTTGGCGGGATTATCGTTGGTGGAGAGCCAGAGCTGGCTGTTGTCGTCGGAGGCGATCCAGAAGGTATAGGAACCGGTCGTCGGGGGCAAGATGTAGCCGCGGATGCGGGTGCCGTAGTTCACGGCCCAATTGACGGGTCCTTCAAACGAGGTCATCAGCACGCGGCCACTCGGACTGTTGGGATAGGCGGAATTGGACGTGAGGTCGGAGACGGCGTTGCCGCTGATGCCGGTCCAGTACTCGCGGAGGATGTAGCCCTGGCCGACCGGGGCGTATGTGAAGTTGACGGGAATGGATGCCGGGAGTTGGTTGGTGGAAGCGGTGGTCAGGCCGTTGATGGTGAGCGTGTAGGCCGAACCGAGCGTCATCGCCGAAGCTGTGGTCAGAGTGACCTGGGTGTTGTTGAGCGACAGGGCGACGGCCGACAGGCTGCCGCCGGAGAAGACATAGCGGGAAAGTGTCAGCGCCGTGGCGGAGTTCAGGGGCTCGTTGAAGAGGATCGCGATGTGCGTGGTATCGGTGGTGGAGGTGGAAACGATGGCGGGATGGGCGGCGGCAAGCGCGGTGCTCAGGAGGCTTTCATAACCATCGCGGTTGACGGAACTGATCTGGTATGAATAGGTAGCCGTAGTCAGCGCCGTGGAGTCGGCATAGCTGGTCGCCGTGGTGGAGGCCAGGAGAGTTCCGTTGCGGTAGATGTTGTAGTGGTCGACAAAACTCTGCGGGTCGGAAGAAGCCGTCCAGGTCAGCGTGATCGTGTTTGGGTTCAGCGTGGTGTGGGCGGCGAGGCTGGTGGGGATCGTCGGTGCGGTCTTGTCAATCACAATATTGGCTTGGCCGGGCGTTCCCCGGACGTTGCTGGCCAGCCAGTTGAGGACGTCGTTTCCATAGCCGGCGACGTGAGCGCGGATGAGCGCCGGGCCGTTGCCGTCGGGCTCGGACGGCCAGGGGGCGATGTTCTTGTAGTTCACCCGGTCGACCTCGTAAGCGGGCACAAAGCCGTTGGACTGCACCGTGCCGTATTGGAAGAGCCGGACCCACTCGCCTCCGTTGTTCAAGTGCCCCGTGTATGCGCCCGCGACCGGGATGTTGTTGGCGGCCACGTGATAGCGGGCGTCGAAGGCCGGGTAGTTGCTGACCAGCACCACATACGCGCCGGGCGCCAGCGTTGTCATGCCGCGCTGCAGCGACAGCGAACTCAACACCGGATTGCTCACGGTCACGTCCGGCTGTCCTGTCTTGCTGAACTTCACGGCATCGGCGACCGTCCAATTGCCGGGCGTGCCGGTGCCCCGCGTCAGGGTCACCGTGGCCGGGCCATTGAACGCGAAACTCCCCAGGTTCACCCAGACGTCGTTCCCGACGACGCTCACCTGGTTCTGGTCGACCGTGACGGTTGTCGATCCGCCGGCATAATTGATCGTGTAGTTTGCCAGATCGTCCAGTTTCGTCCGCCGGACGCCATTGGCATCAACAAGATTGAAGTGCGCCGAGACGGTGTATGTGCCGGCCGACAGCCCGGACGCCGTCCAGGTGGCGGTGGCGCCGGCTTCCAGCGTCTGTTTCTCGTTCCCGACGCCGTCGGCATTCCAGCCGAAGGTGAATCCCACGCCGTCGCCGATGAAGAAATTGCTGAGCGACTGGGTGGTTGCCGACTGGTTGCACAGTTCCAGGAATTCAAAGCTCTCGGCGTCGGTGAACCCGGCCGCCGTTTCCGTCGCCGTGGGCGCCGGAGGGTGGTACATGATCTCGTCCATCACGATCGGCGAGATGTACGCGATGCTGTTGGCCGCCCCGAGCGTGGGAGTTTGCAGCAGCGTGAAGTCGGTGCCGCCCGTGGATTTGACGACGAGTCCGGCCGAGATTCCCGGAGGCGCGGCGCTGAGGCTGGCGTGTTCCTGGTACCCGCCCGGCGCGCCTGCATAGTTTGACGACAGGTACACATCCCCGCCCAGCGCGCTCAGCGCGAACGGGACGTGGCAACCAGGGTCGGACGGGTTGTCGTAGTTGGCGCCGTCCATGAAGACCAGATAGCCGTTCGCGGCGATGGTCGTGTTCGCCGGCAATTGATACATGGCCAGATTGGTGCTGGTGTCGCTGAGGAACCAGCCGCTGATGTCGATTGCTTGGCCGGTGGTGTTGGCCAACTCGATTCCGTCGTTCTGTCGCGTGGCGGCGCTGGCCAGCACCTCGTTGATCACGATCGACCCCGGCGTGGTCAGCGTGTCGCTGGTGCCCGGCGACCCTCCCGGCCCGGCGCTGGCCCGCCAGCCGGCGCTGCTGCCCCAGAGCGACAGGTCCTGCAGTGGGCTGCGCACGGTCAGCGAGAAGCCGCCTTCATGGGTCTGGGGGAACCAGGCGTTGTCATACGTGAAATCCTGGATGATGCCCCCGTTGGGTGCATCCAGGACAACCTCCTCGCCGCCGTTGCTGAGGTGGCCGGTGTACTGTCCCGCGATGATCGCCGGGTTGACGCCCGGATAGCGGATCTCGAATGCCGCCAGGTCGGATACGACCAGCACGTACTGGCCGGGCGCGATGGAAATGTTGCCGAACGTGAAATCCACCCCATTGGCCAGCCGCAGCCCCTGCAACGGGAGCGTCTGATTGCCGATGTTGGTGATCTCCAGAAACTCGAAATCGTCGTTGCCCTTGCCGGTATCGACGTAGCCCCGGTTGATCTCGTCCTGGGTGGCGGGGGGCGGGTCGTACATCAACTCGGTGATTCGGATGGACGGGGCGAGATTGACATAGAAGCCGGCGTCGGCCAGCGCGCTCCAGGTTCCATTGCTCAGCACGCGGGCCTTGACTTCGACACCCTGGGTCAGCACGAGAGCACCAGAATAGACCACGGCAGCAGGACTGACGGCGCCGCCGGGGAGCCGGGGATCGGAACCGTCGAGCGTGTAGTAGAGCGTCCCGGCCGTGCCGCCGAGCGTATCGCTCATGGTCAGGGTGCTGTTGGGCTGGAATGTTCCACCGTACTCCGGAACGCCGTTGACGCTGAAAGACGGGGCATCGACGCTGGGGAAGAGCCCGGCGCTCCGCAACTGCTGGAGGACGATGCTGGTGCGTTGCGGCAGGAGTGTGTTTAGCAGGTAACTTTGCTCATTGACCCAGAGAGCCTGAGTCTTGGGTACGGTTCCGCCTTCGCCGTTGGTCACGTCGCCGGGAATGGCTCCCCATCGCGCGGATTCGGTAATGACGGCTTGGGAAATGAAGCCGGACAGAGACTGATAGAGTCCGGTGGTGGCGGTCGGCGTCAGTGCCCCGCCGTTCAGCATGAACTTCTGGACCGCGTCCGCGAACATCATGACGAAGTCCGGGTTGTTGCGCAGGTAGTAGTACGGTTTGGCGGCGTCGTTATTCGTGCTGCCGACACCTGTCGCGTTCGTGTTGATGCTGGACCAGCCGCAGTCCAACGCCATTTCGCTGTCCCATGGAAAGAAGAAGAAGCCCTGGCTGTTGGACGTGTCCAGCCGGCCCGCATAGTAGTTGTGGCCCGGCCAGTCGGTGTTGCCGATGTAGAAGTTCATCAGCATGTAGTCGATGTAATCGGGAATATTGAGCAGGTTTTCGTAGGATGGGTTGGGTGTGCCATCGGGGTTGTTTCCCTGCAGTCGCTGGAAACCGGCGGTCGTGGAGACGTCGTACGTGCCGAAGAAATTCATCAGGTCGTTCCACGACTGCGGATTGCTGCTGTTCACCGGGGATCCGGCGCTGATGGAATCCCATTGCGATCTGTCCCCTCCGAGGTATGTGGACGCAAATGAGTCGTCCGGGCGCTCGATGGGGTTGTAGAGGCCCCAATAAACGCCATTGAGGTACAACTGCACGAAGCCGCTATGGCCGGCCGGCTGGCCCATGGCGAGCAGCAGTTCATCCGCGAACTGAACGCGATCGAACTGGGTCCGGTCATCGCCCCAGGAGTATCCGTCGTTGAAATTCGCGCGTAGTGTCAGCGACTGGAAGGTGTTGCTGCCGCCATCGGTGAAGAGCGGGTAAGTCAGTTGCGATGGGCCGTAGGGCGATTTGAAGATGATGCGGAACGAGTGTTTCTCATACTCCGGGTCGCGCCCCACGCCGCCCTGCACGTCCAGGGCCGCGTTGATCTGGAAGCCCGGGTCGCTGCTGCTGATGCCGCCCGTGGGGATGTACTCCACGGAAGCGGGCACATCCATATCGTGATTGTCGGGATTGGAATAGATGCCGGTTGCGGGGTCGAACAGATTCGCCTGGGACGTGGTCAGGCACATGGTCGGAATTGAAAGCAGGGCCTGGGTCAACTGGCTGGCGTATACGGGATTGGTGGTGATTTGCGGGTTCATGGCATAGTCGGCCGGCTGGCTGCCCCAGGTGCTGGGAAAACCGGCGGCCTCCACCGAGGCATTCGACTGGTTGACGATGGCGCTCGGGAAGATGTAAGTCTCGGTCGAGACCACGCCTGTCTGGCCCCCGGCAATGCTGGAAGCGGCGCGGACGACGGTTGAGGTCGTGATGCTGATCGGGCCGCTGTAGAGGAACCCATTGGTGGGGCTGGGGGCCGATCCGTTGAGCGTATAGTAGATGCTCGCCCCCGTAGTCGTTGTTGAGAGCGTCAGTTGGAAGGGCTGGGTGAAGAATCCGTGCTGCACGCTGAAGGTCAGGTCCGGTTGCCAGGTGTCGATCGTGTTTGGTGTTCCAGGGCTTGGCACGGCGAAGACATGCTGGCCGGCCGAAGCCAGGACCATCTGGGAAAGCTCGGGCATCACCAGCATGTCGCCGTCCGTGGCGGAGATGTTCATGGCCTGGATCGCCAGCACGTTTCCCGTTGCCGTCAGCAGTCCGATGTAGGGCGTCAAGTCGACATTTTCAAACGTGGTCACGTTCAAGTCCACGGTGCGCGCGGCGGTGGCGGTGGAGTTCCACGTCGGGCTGGCCGGGGCATTTCTGCTGGCCACCTGCACGCCGTTCAGCCACGCCACGTAGCCGTCGTCGTAGGCCATCTTCAGCGTCAGGGTCGTGAGCGACGCCGGATTCGCCACGCTGAAGTCCATGCGCGTGTACAGCGAGGCATTGTTCGCGGCCTGCATCGCTGCTCTGACATCGGTCCTGACGTCATTGGCAAACGAGGCGCTCGTTCCCGTTCCCGTGCCGGTCACCGGAAGACTTGTGACCGCCAGACCCCCGTTGGCCGTGTCGCCCACGAGGTGGAAAACCGATGCATTGAAACTGGTGTAGCTGCCCTGGGCGGCCGAGAGTTCGCCCTCCGACCCGCCGCCGTTCTGGAAGTACATGAACGTCAGCGGATAGTCGCCGGCCGCGAGAGTAATGGTCCCGAGGGAATCGCCCGGGCCGCGCAGGCCGTCAAACGAGCAGACCGTCTGGCCGTTGATGGTGAGCAGACAACCGTCGTCGCTGCTGGCATCAAACGTGTATGTCCCCGCGACCGGGATATGTATGCTGGCGATGCCCTGGACGACGTAGCAGTCGACTTCGGCGCCGATTGTCATTCCGGGGACCGTGCGGTCGTTGGCGAATTCGCCGGAGCCGCCCGTGTTCAGATAGTTGAACACCGAGGCGGTTTCGCTTTGGACCCAGGTTTGACTGGAGGGCGTGGAGATGACGGCCTGCGCCTGTGCAATGTTGTTGATGCTGCCCACGGAAGCCTTGTAGGCCGTGACCGCGAAGCCGCTCACCCGATTGGCAAAACCCACGCCGGTCGGGCCCTGGGCCCAGGAGGAGTCACTGAAGTTTGTCTGCGTCCAGGTGGTTCCCAGGGACCCGTCGGTCGGGACGAGATAGCATGCCAGGTCCCCCGCGGAGACCAGTTTGGTTTCCGTGACGGTCTGGCCGGTGCCGTAGGAGGTTCCCGACTGCATCGCCGGGTACGGCGCATAAGACGAAATCACGTTGTTCCCCGGGTCCAGCAGGCTTATGCTCGCGCCGGACTTGCTCAGGTTGAAACTGGTGTGCAGTTCCCCGTTGGGGTCGGTCTGGGAGGCACTGTCGCAGAAGATGACGCGGTACTGGTTCGGGCCAAGGCTCATCGAAGGAAAGGCCCAGGTGGTGACATTGCCCTTGGCGCTCACATACTGAAGTGAGTACCCGGTGAGGTCAGCGCTCTGCTGAGGGTCGGGATTGTTGATCTCCAGCCAGTCCGGGTAGGCGCCTGCCTGGTCCGCCAACGTGCTCTTGTTGCCGGCCATCACCTCGCTGATGATGGGTGAGGCCGTTAGCAGCATTCGCTGTTCGAGCATCTCGACCGCGTTGACAGCGCGGACCACCGCGCGCCGGCGCGGATGCCTGAAAAGCGACCTTGTGTTGTGGACAGTCGTGCCAGGAAACGCCGCTGACCGAAACTGTTTTGTCACAGTTGTCCTCACGCCCGGAATGTCTGAACTACTACAACCACGCCCTCTGGTGCGTGCCATGAGCCCCAGCCAGAGCGTAGTATGCCCGTATGTTCAATTTACGCCAAGACCACCGAATGTGGTAACAATAATCGGATAATCGGGTCTCTCGATCCCGATATTGATCGCCTGATGATGATCCGGTTACGGCAGGCGGACTTCCTGGTTGCGATTGTCCTGTCCTTCGGTAGACGGCCGGCATGCGGGGCGTGCCGCCATCGACTTCGCGCGGGCTACTTTGGCTTGCGTATACAATGACATGGAATGTAGAATTCATGGTTCACGTCGCTGGTGCGCACGCGCACGACGGTGCTCTCCAGTCGCACGAACGTTCCCTTTTGCCAGCGGCCGGCCCACCAGATCTCGATGGTGTCGCCTGGCCGCAGTGCGCCAAGCTCCGCCCGCGACAGCGCCGGCCGCGCCGGATCAGGCGCATCGATCGCAGTTGCCGGCGGCCGCCAGGTGCCGTTTGGATTTCCCGGGCCCACAGGCATTCTGAACCGCGATGGATCCGAGCCTCGCGTGTTTCCCGCTTCCGCCGTCCGGCGGGGCGGCGTCAACGACGGCACCACGAACCGCAGCAGCGGCGGCATCGCCATCGCCAGCGCGCACACGATCCCCAGGGCGATGCCCTTGCGAAGCATGGCCCGCTGCTTCTGCTCCGCACCGACGGCGTTGTCGTCCCAGAAGGTGTACAGCCCGGGGTTTCTGGCCGGCAGCTTCGCAACCAGCGCATTGAGCTGCTGCCACTGCTTGGGCTCGATCGTCGTCCTCGCCCGATCCAGCGCGTGCGGGTTGTCGCAGCCGGCGGCGGCCACTTCCGGCTCGACGTCGTGCCAGACATCATCCTCGGGGTTGTGGAAGGTGGTGACCGTCACCACTTGTGTGCCGATGGTCGCGCCCTGCGGCATGCCCACCAACGGCGCCGGGATGATCTTGATGGATGGATTCTCCCCCTCGCCGATGGCCAGTCCCACCGTCACGGCGATGCGGCAGGGGGCCGCCGAAATGACCACGCCGGGGTTCACGTCCCCATAATAGTATTTGCAGGAGCGCCGGTAGAAATAGACGACCGCCGCCGCCAGCATGACCAGCACCACCGCCACCTGGCCCGCGCCCAGCCACCACGCCCACGCGAACGCCGCCGCACCCGCGCCCAGCCACGCCAGCGGCCACCGCGGATACGCCGCCAGGTGCCGGACCGCGTTGTACGGCAGCAGCGCCGCATTGGACGCGTGCGTGCCCCGTCCCGGCGGCGAACTGGCCACCCAGGTCGCGATCCACGACGCCTCCGGCGGCTCGACGGTCCGCAGCGGCGGCGGAGGCGGGACAAAATGTGCCAGGAACTCGCTGGCCGAATCCGCCGGCCACTCCGGCACGTCAAGCGCCCGCCGGCAGAGCCTGCACCGCACGATTCTGCCGATGGCGTCATCGTTCAGGGTGTACGTCTTGCCGCAATAACACGTCACCTCGATCGGCACGGCTTCCTCCCGCTGAGGCGGAGGATTGTAGTGTGCCGGTCTCCAAACGGGAAATCTCACTCGCCGTCTCGCCGCGACCGCAATTCCGGGTGGGCCGTGTTCCTGCACGGCCGGGACCGCGATCGGCGATCGCGGCTACAGACGCCCGCAGAGGAC
>JBIOJL010000201.1:0-10938 GCA_044450885.1 Tepidisphaerales bacterium | reverse complement strand
CCCTCGCGGCTTTTTTTGTTGTGCTGTTTCCCCGCGTGCCGCCGGGTTCACCCCCCCCCCACAACCGCAATGCTACTTGAGCCGCGATGAACTACTGTTTCTCCCACTGCCGCAGCGGCCGAATCTCGCCGGCCGCCGGCTTCTCATCGGCCGAGATCAGCACCGCGATCCGGGCCTCGGTTACTTTGCCGAGCTGGATCGACAGGTTGTGCATCTCCGGCTGCTGATGTTGCGGGGCCGGGGCATCGCACGGGAGCACCTCGAACTTCGCCGACTCGGGCGAGAGGATTCTCACGTGCATCGCCTTGCCCTTCAGCGACAGCGTGGCCTGCCGGCCGTTGGCGTCGATCTTGGCCGAGGTCACGAAGGTCCAGGCAACGCCGACGGGCTTGGCCGCCGCTACCTCGTCCTGCACGAGGATGGCCGAGCGGTTCAACATCGCCAGCCCGCGGGTCACGCGAGTCGCCCGGCCTTTCCACGCGGCCGACAGGTCGATGACGCAGTGCGAGCGGTCCCTGCCGCTGTGGAACGTCACCACCGGCGCCTTGGCGGCGGGATCCTGATTCTCGCCGTCCAGCAGCAGCGTGTTGTGCGACTCGGTCCGCAGCCGGTAGTAGGTCCAGCGCTTGTTGCCGAAGTAGCCCGGCAGGTTGTAGTCGTCGCCGCCGAGGTCGCTTGCCCAGCGCTGTCCCTGGGCATCCAGCACGAACGAACCGAGATCCAGGTGCGAGTGGTTGGCCCGGTTGTCGCCGCCCTTGATGCCGACCCACAACGCGGCCGGGTCGTCCCAGGACGAGCGGAAGAACGCGACCTGAACGCCCTTGTAGTATGCGTCCAGCGGCAACTGTGCGATCTGCCCAAGGCTGGCGTCGGCCGCCGGCTTGTGCTCCCAGGGGAACGTGCTGCCCCAGATGAGATTCAGCGGATGTGGCCGCGCGTCGGCGAAACTCGCCTGGTGTTCACGATAGGCCGCGATGCCGAACGCTCGCGACAGCAGCATCATCTGCGGTGCCGAGCCCGTGCCCGCGCCGGCATCGGCGTAGTTGAAGCTCATGCCGCTCGGCCCGGCGCAGTCGATGCGGAAAATCCCGGTCTCGCGGAAACCGGGCTTGGCGTACAGGCCAAAGTCCGTGCCCAGCGCCGACTCGATGGCCGACAGATAGAACGCCGTGTACAGCGTGGCGTAGCCCCAGTAGCCGGGGCCTTCGGAAAACCCGCCGTCCGGGGCGAAACTCTCCATCGAATGATCGAACGCCCCGCGGCATTTCGTGACGATCTCCGTCGCGATTTGCGGGTCGGTGTCGCCGATCGCCAGTGCGCCCACGCTCAGCCCGCCATTGCAGACCTGGGCCCAGTTGTGCGTGACCTGGGTCCAGAAAGCCTTCTTCTCAAACCCGGCGAGGCCGGGTTTCAGGCCTTTCTCGATGATGGCCGTGCGGATCGTCTTCCGCTCGGCGTCGCTCAGCGCCGGGTAGAACCAGTCGTAGCCGATGCCGAAGGCGTTGCTCATCTCGGCCGTGTCCAGAAAATGGGACGGGTTCCAGTCCGCGAACTCCGCCACCGCCAGCATTTCCTTCTTCGCCCGCTCGGCCATGCGCGCGTCGCCTTCCACCAGGTAGACCGTCCCCAGGGCCAGCATCCGTTCCAGGGCCCGCCGGCTCTTGTCCAGCAGCCGTGGCCCGATCAGCATGTGCTCCACCGGCGGTTCCTTGATGATCCTCTCCGCGCTCGCCTTCACCCCCGCATACCACGCGGCCATCTGCGGATCGCTCTTGACCCGCTGCCGGAACTCGCCAAGGTCCGCCTTGCGGATGAAGATCCGCGGATGTTCCTTCTGGAGGCTCTTGAGAACATCCTCCTGAGCCCTGGCCGGGGCGCAGAAGATGGAGAGAGAGACGAGGAGAATGCCAATCAATCGCGTCATAATCCACTCCTGACAAATGTGTGTCGTTATACGGATGCTCGCGCCTCCACTTTGTGCCTCTGTGCCTATGTGCCTTCGTGCCTTCCGCTTCACCATTCCACCACCAGCAGCCTCGGGTAGTCTGCCACCTTCACCTCAACCCGCACGCTTGCTGCCTCGCTGGTGAACTTGGTCTCTTCCCGCTTGCCGGTGATCGGGTCGATCAGCCGCACGACCTTCGCTTCGCCGCCAAGCCCCTTGATCGTCAGCCGATACGTCTCCTCGGGCATCGACTTGGTGACGTCATACGTCATCACATACACGGGGATCACCAGTCGTTTTGCATTCGTCTGAAACGGCAGGATCGCCAAGACATCTTTGTCCGTAAGCGCCGGATGCTCGTCGTCACCCGCGAAGATCTTCCCCACCGGCCCCACCGCCTCGTAGTCCACATCCAGCTTCACGGGTTTCTCCACCGGCTCGGCGCCGGCGAAAACATCCAGCATGGCCCGGATGGCCCGCATCGGCGGCGTGGCCGCGTCCGCCCATTTCGCATCCGCCGGCAGCGTCTTGACATCAAACGGCAGCAGGCCCATTCCGCCGGGTTTGTCCGCCGCCTGGAAGTAGTGCATCACGTCCACCCCCTTGTTCATCCACAGGCAGAATGATCGCAGGGCACAATAGGTCTTCACCCGCCACTCGCCCGGCACATCGGTCACGCCGCACTCGGCCGGCACCACGCCGTGTTCGGTCATGTAGTGGTAAAACCGCTGGGTCCCGGCCGGCTTCTTCTCGCGGGCCTGCGGGTTCAGCAGCCGCATGATCCCCTCGGTCTGAATGAACGTGTGGGCCCAGCCCTCGCTCATGCGGATGTCGATCGTCGGCGTGTATTGTTCGAGGTTCAGCTCCGGCCGGTCTTTGTGCGTCTCGGCCGCCGGCAGCGAGCGCACGCCCGTGCCATACGGGTGATACGACTGTCCATCCGTGCCCGGCGGCAGCTTCTCCACCGCACAGTGGTAGAACGTCGTGTTCGACCAGCCCCAGATGCAGCGCACCTTGGGATACCTGGCTTTGACAGTCTCGATTGTCCGCTTGCTCAGTTCCCAACTGCTTCCGCCGGGATTGAGAAAATCCGCGCGTTTGCCCGAGTACGGCGGCTTACCTTTCTCGTAATAATGGTCGATCGACGTGAAGTTTGAGCCGAAGGAAAGTTCGTTCCAAATCTCGACGTCGAATTCCTCGATCCCCGCATCTTTCGCCAGATCGCACACCATCATCGCATACTTCACCCATCCGCCGGCCGTTTCCTCAAACTCCGGCGTGCCGACCGGATAGAGCGGGGCATACTTCAGTGTCGCCATGCGCAGCGGTTTGTCGGCCTTGATGTCCCACGGCAGGGGCTTGCTCAGCTTGCACTCGCCCGTGCCAGCGTCGACAGCCGTGATGATCACCTCCGCCGCCCAGTAGTCCTTGAGGCCGTTGATCCCGCTCCGCCCCGGCACGATCTCCTTCACGTCGGCAAGGCGAATGCTGGTCGTCCCCTTGGCCGCATCCACTGCCAGTTTGCCATCGAAAAACCTGGTCGGGCACGGCACGCCGTGGTGCGCGTTGAGCAGCAGCGTCGGCCGCCCATTGTATTGCTTCATCAGCTTGAGCACCTTCAGATGCTTGTCCCGCCCGTTGATCTGCATTTCATCCCACGAGATGCTCCCCCAGCCGATCTCGTAGCGATACGCCCGTACGCCCGTCTCGGCCAGCAGGCGGATGGCCAGCTCATCATTCCCCGCCGAGTGGTAGTTGACCCCGATCCCGCGCAGAAACGCCTCACCCGAGCGCACTTCGAGAAACCCGCGCCAGGGCTGTTTGTAGAAGGAATGCTTGGGCCACTGACATTCGAGCTGTGCCGGATCCACATACGAATCGGCCATCGCACAACTCGCCACGATGAGCATGGCGGCAATCGAGAACAGACGTTTCATGCCGGTATATACGCCGCTGGCGAGGTGGCGTGGTGTCCGCCGCAACCGGCTGGTCTACAACAACTTCCCCTGGCCGGGTGCGGCGACGGACAAACAGCGGGCGAAAGTCGAAGCGCTGGCCCAGCACGTTCTCGACCTGCGCGTTGAATGCGGCGATGGCCGAGTGGGGTTCCTCCCGGCATTGCGTACCAAGCCAACCCCGAACACGCTGGCCGACCTGTACGACCCGCTGGTCATGCCCGCGAAACTGGTCAAGCCCCATGCGGAACTGGATCGCGCGGTTGATGCCTGCTATCGCTCCCAGCGATTTGAAAGCGAGCGGCAAAGGGTGGAGTATCTGTTCGCCCTCTACGAGAAACTCGTCGCCCCGCTGACCGCCGCCGCAACGCCCAAGCGCGGATGCAGGAGGGCCACGGGCGCATAGTGTGAGAGGTACTTGGCGTGAGCCGCTGTCGCCACTACGCGGCTTGAGAGGAGGCCAAACTGGGGACCCATGGCTTGCGCGTGGGCTAACGATCGGCGCAACAACAACTGTCGGGGTTATCGCTCCGGGTGCCACGGCTTGTCTACTGCAAGCCGTGTCTGCGTGACCACAAAGCACGGCTTGCAGTAGACAAGCCGTGGCACCCACCGAATCGCGTCAGTTGTTCCTGCTCGAGTCCTACGGCTGGAAGATGCTGCTCGGACGGCTCGTGGGACGCGTGGCGGCGGGCGCTACCGGGGCGGCGACGGGCTGGGCCGGGGGCACCGGCACACGGACGTACTCGCGGCGGCGCACGGCGTAGATCTCGCTCCAGTTCCAGTGATATCTCACCTGGAACCAGCGGTCATCCAGGCGCTTCCACCCGGCGCCCAGGAGGTCCAGCAGCGGATCGGGTTCGGGCGCGGCGGCCTTCTGTTGCAGGGCCGCAATCGTCCGCTCCAGCTCGGCAACGCTGGACTTCGTGTATTTCCGGCCTTCGTAAATGTAGTCGACGCCGGCCTTGACGCTGGTGAGCACCTTGGCATAGACACCGGCTTGCTTCTTCGGGTCCTCGGGCAGCTCGGGGAAGCGGTCCCAGACAGTGGTGTGGTCGATGCCGGGATTGCGCCTGAGATCGGCGGAGATCGAGCGGGGAGCGGTGTCGGAATAGATGGTGGCGACGTAGTTCGACAGGGGCACGTTGCGCCAGACCTGGGGATCAAACGCCTTGCCGCGAATCAGGGCGGCGTAGTATTTTGATGCCGGATTAGCTCCGTCGAGGTCAACCCAGGTTCCGGCGGGGTGCGTGGTCTTGATCGGGGTTCTCTCGATGTAGGTGCGGAAGTTCGACCTCACCCTGGGACCGCCGGGGGTCCCGGGTTCCTGGCTGTTGAAGACCTCGGCGATCATCTTGTCCACCGGCGGCTCGGTGCCGGCGAACATGCGGCCGCAGGCCTGGGCGATGTTGACGCCGACGAGCAGGCAGACCGCGACGACCCGGAAGATGCGCGTGGGCAGGCGCATGAGCAGGGCGCAGACGGCGATGGCGAAGGCCGGCCAGACGGCACCGAGGTATCGCGGCATCCAGATGGGGCCGAGTTCCTGCGGGGTCTTGGGCTTCAGTTCCTGCGAGACGAAGTGGTGCGCCAGCCAGAGCGCGCCGAACAGCGCGGCGAGCGCCGCGGCCAGTTGCAGGGCCTTTTTCAGCCGGTCGAGCACCGTGTCAGCACACATCTGCAGGCCCACGGCGGGCAGGACCATGGCCCATGCCCAGGTCATCCACCTGTCGGTCGCGGCGTCGTAGAAAGCGGCGCCGACCAGGCGGATGGCCCGCCAGCCTTCGATCCACTCCCTGGCGGCCTTGCCGTCGGCCAGACCGACGGGGCGCGTCCAGCCGGTCTTCCAGAGGGCCATGCCGAGGAAGACGAGGAACTGCAGGGCCAGCGCCCCGGCCAGGCTGGCCGCGACGATGCGGAACGCGCGGCCCGACCAGAGCAGGCCGGCAGACAGCAGTCCGGCAACGGCCAACACGAGCGTCCATTTCAGGCACAGGACGGCGACGACGGGAGACTTGCTGGCCAACGGGCCCGCGTCCCGCCAGTTGCCGGGGAAGATGGCGACGATGGAATCCCAGTAGTACGCAGGTGACACGAAGGGCATGCTCCCATCGCGGCCCACGCCCTTCATGCCGAAGAGGGTGATGCAGTAGTAGACGTAGGCCGGCAGCAGCACCCAAAGCCCCAGCCAGAAAACCAGCCGCCAGGCGGGCTGGACGGGTTCTTCGCCAAGGCGTTCGCCGCGCCAACGGCGGGTCCAGGGGAGCGCGCCGAGAATGCACAGGCCGAAGACAGCGCAGACGGCTGTCGTCAGCCCGGACATGATCTTTGGGTTGATGTTGAACCCCTGGAGCATCAGCCCGCCGGCCGCCGCACGGTTGCGTTCGTAGCGGTTGGTCGAGTCGTCGTCGCTGTAGGTGAAGCGCGGCCATTCCCATGAGTACATGTACGCGGAGGCCGCCGAGACGGCCAGTTCCTCGCCGCCCCGGCCGCTGAGCACGCCGGGCACCCAAGTCACGCCGGAGGCGCCCCAGCCTTCGTCCTCGATCCTGTCGACCATGCGGTTGAACCGGGTGTAGTGGACCAGCGGGGCCGAGGCGATGACGGCCATACCCGCCACAAACGCCAGGAACTTCCTCCAGTGCATCTGCTTCTGCGTCAGCAGGAAGATGGGCTGGAGCCCGAGGACGATCAGGCCTGGAGCGTGGATCCCGCCGACGAAGACGCCAGCGGCGATCCAGGCCAGCCAGGCCACGCGCAGATTGGTGCGGAACCACCAGAACAGCCCGCCGAGGTTCAGCGCCACGGCCAGCCAGAGCATCATGTACATTTTGGCGTCGTGCGAATATGCCATCATGTAGGCCGACGAGGCCGTGAAGAGGGCCACGACCAGGCTCGTGCGTCTGGAGACGAGCTGGCGGGCCAGGAAATACATGGCGGGAACCATGAGCGTGCCCATGCTGGCCGGGAGCAGGCGCAGCCAGAATGGCGTCATGTGGCTGGCGCCGCCGATTCGCTGCGCCAGCCACCAGTCGAACTCATACAGCAGGGGCCCGAAACCGTCGTTCTGAAGGACGTCGAGCAGGTCCTGGAAGCTGGCGACAACACGGCGGAAGGTGTAGGCCTCGTCGGTCCAACAGGCAGGCTTGTCGATCCACGCGAAGCGGAAGAATCCGCCCAGGATGGTGATCAGCAGCAGCCACAGGAGCGCATGGCGCTCGAAGATGCCCTGGCGTGACGCCGCGGTCGGCGGGGCCGGCGGCGGGATGGGGCGGCCAAGGACGCGGTCCATGGGGATGCCGGTTGTCTCGATGGGTGCGGCCAGGTCAAACGGCTCGGGCGAGGATTCACTAAGTGGCGGCAGCACGGGGATTGCGGGCGGCGGTTCAACGACGACGGGCGAGTGACGCGGCAACTCCAGGGGCGGCAGCGGTTCCGCCGGCGTCGGGCCGGATGCGGGCGCGATGGGCGTCGCGGGCTCCCATGGAAGGCCGCCGGCGAAGGCGCCGGGCGGTTCCGCCGGTGAGGACACCGGCGGCACTGTGGGGACATCTCTAGGGTGCAACCGTGCGGCGGCGGGGAAGGGATCGGAGGCCGAGTCGTACGCAGGCGGCAGCGGGGCTGGTTCGCGCGATGGTGGCGCAACAGGCGCGGGCGGCTCGATGGCGGCCGGCGCTTCCCACGGAAGCCCCCCGGTCCGGCCGATCTCCGGGACAGCAGGGGTTGGAGCAGTCGTCGAGTCGTAGGCAACCGGAAGCGCATCGGCAGTCAACCCCGGCGGGACGGCCGGGCGGGCAGTCCGTTCGGCAACGTCCGCGAACAGGCTGGGCTCCGGCGCTGCCGGCGCAAACGGGGGCTGGGGCACGGGTTTGGGCGTGCTCTCGTCGGCAAAGGGAATCACGTCGGAGCGGTCCTTGGGCTGATCTTTGAAGTTGGGCGGGTTTGGTGATTCCATGCGACCCTAGATACTCCGCAAGCACGCCGGTGGTTGTATGCAGGCGCGACTTCCCTTCCGTTACGGGCATGCCCACAGATTCGGGAGGGCCGTGCTTCTGCACGGCCGGAATGGTCGCGCCGCGAAACGGCCGCAGAGGACTGCGGCCCTCCCGGAAGAATGGTCACGCCTTCCGCTACCAGACCTCCACGCGGTCTTCCGGCGCCCGGTACATGGCGTCGCCGGGCTTGACGCCGAAGGCATCGTAAAACGCCTGTATGTTGGAGAGCGGCACGAAGGTTCGCACCCGCACCGGCGAATGCGGGTCGGTCCGCAGCAGCACGCGCTGCTCGGCCTCGCGGGTGGCTCCGCGCCACACTTGCGCATAGCCCATGAAGAAGCGTTGCGGGCCGCTCAATCCGTCGATGACCGGCGCCGGCCGGCCGTTCAGAGACTTCTGGTAGGCCGCGTAGGCGATGGTGACGCCGCCGAGGTCGGCGAGGTTCTCACCCAGCGTCAGCCGTCCGTTGACGTGCAGGTCGTCCACGACCACGCAATCCTCGTACTGCTTGACCAGCTTGTCCGCCTTGGCCGTGAAGCGGGCGCGGTCCTCGGCGGTCCACCAGTTCTTCAGATTGCCCTGGGCGTCCGAACGGCTGCCCTGGTCGTCGAAGCCATGGGTGATCTCGTGCCCGATCACCGCGCCGATCCCGCCATAGTTCACGGCATCATCGGCCAGGGCGTTGAAGAACGGCGGCTGCAGGATACCGGCCGGAAAGACGATCTCGTTCAGCGACGAGTTGTAGTAGGCATTGACCGTCGGAGGCGTCATGTGCCATTCGGTCCGGTCGACCGGCTGGCCCAGCTTCGACAGCCGGTAGCGCGACTGGAACGCCTCGGCCCGCAACATGTTCTGCACGCAGGAGTCCGTGCGGACCTCCAAGGCCGAGTAATCGCGCCACTTGTCGGGGTATCCTATCTTGGGCATAACCGTGGCCAGCTTGGCCAGCGCCTGCTTCTTCGTCTCCGGACCCATCCAGTCGCGCGTTTCGATCCGCTCCCGATATGCGGCCATGATGTTCTTCACCAGCTCGTCCATGCGCTGTTTCGCGGCCGGCGTGAAATGCTTCTCCACATAGAGCCGCCCCAGCGGGTCGCCCATCTGCCCGTCGAGCATGCCGATCGCCCGCTTCCAGCGCGGCTGCATCTGCTTCACGCCGCGCATCACTTCGCTGTAGAAGCGGAAGTTCTCGCGGACAAACGCGTCGTTCAGGCACGCAGCCGTGGCATGGATCAGGTGCCAGCGCAGGTACGCCCGCCAGTCGGCCGCCGGCACCGAAGCCAGCATCTCGTTCACGCGCTGGAAGAACTCGGGCTGGCCGACAATGACGTCGTCGACGCCCTGCACGTCGATGGCCTTCAGATACACGCCCCAGTCCAGGTTGGGCGTGAGGGTGGCCAGTTCCGCCCGGGTCTTCTTGTTGTACTGGGCCTCGCGGTCGCGGAGTTGCACGGGCGTGCGCGAAGCCTCGGCCAGGCGCGTCTCGATGCCCAGCACCGCGTCGGCGCCGGCCGACGCCGCCTCGGGCGCGTCGCCCAGCAGCGTCAGCATCTTTGCCACGTGCTCGCGATACTGGGTGCGGATTCGCCGGGAATCGTCGCTGGTGCCGAGGTAGTAGTCGCGCTCAGGCAAACCCAGGCCGCCCTGCCGCAGGTGGACGGCATAGCGCGTGCTCTCCTTGGCATCCTGGGAGACCGAGAGGGAGAACAACATGGGCAGGCCCGTGGCCCGGAACTCACCGAGGAGCGCGATCAGGTCCGCCGTGTTGGCGACCTTCGCGATCTTCGCAAAGTCGGCCGCCAGCGGAGTAGCCCCCTGCTGCTCCAGTTTCGCCTCGTCCATGGCCGTGAGGTAGAAGTCGCGGAGCTTGCGCCGGTCGTCGTCCAGCGGGGCGGTCTGGGCAGTCAGATCGTCCATGATCTGCCGGAGGGCAACCAGGGCGTTGTCCCGCAACTGGGGGAACGCCCCCCAGCGGCCGTACTCGGGCGGAATCGGGTTGTTCTTGATCCAGGTGCCGTTGACGTACTGGAAGAAGTCCTGTGCGGGCTTGGCCGACGTGTCGAAGTTGGCGCGGTCGATGCCGCTCTGAAGCGGCGGATCCACCGCCGCGGCAGTCGCGACGACAACCAGAACAGCACACAGACCCATGGCCACTGGCCAGCAGCTTCGTTGTTGATTCATGAAGATCCTCTGCATTGTGGTGGGTATATTTAACAGGAGTCGGGCGGTTTCGCGATGTCACGGTCGGCGTTTTCCGCCGATTGTATCCCCGTCAATTCCCGCCGGGCACGAATCCCGCGGACATCTCCGGCCAGGACCCGCAACTGCACCCGCCGCCGCCTTCCGGCGCCAGGACCATGCCGTTGGCCGGAATCGTGCTGATCCAGCAATCGGGGCGCAGCCGGCTCCACGAACTGACGGAACCGCTGTCGGTGCCCCACAGGGTGAGATCGCCGGAGCGCATGATGATGTCTCCGGCCACGGCGGTGTAGGATCCGCGCTGGCGCCCGTCGGGAAACTTGCCCTCGTACCAGGCGTGAGGGCCCCACCAGTTGCTGAATGCGGTGCCGTGGCGAACGGCGCTGCCGAGCAGGAGGTTGTCGCAACGGGGCGATGTAGCCCCAGTCCCAGGCGGCGGCCGCGCCGGCCATTGGTAGGGCGGTTTCGCCGAAACCGCCGTTCTCGGCGCGCAACGCACCGCTCGGCGAGCGGCCCCCACCCCGGTTGCCGGAATCCGTGGCCAGACCTGTTGGCGGAAGCACCGGGAGTTTTCCGGCCACAGAGCCGGTGGCGCCGTCCAGTTTCACGCACTCACCGTTGAAGGCGAGGTAGAGGAACTTGTCGTCGGCACACCAGTTGCCGCAGTCGCGCGGCTGCCGCGGGGTCATTTGTCAGTGGTCCGTGGCCAGTTGCGGCAAAGCCAAGGGCCGAGCGACGGTTGCCGGACGGGACGCGGTATGCACTTGTCAAAGAGCGGCCAGCATCGACCCTGTGGCTGATGCGTTAACTATCACCGGTGCGATATATACGGTATGCGTTAGGT
>JBIOJL010000200.1:0-10949 GCA_044450885.1 Tepidisphaerales bacterium | reverse complement strand
TGGGCAGCAGCAGCCTGGTTCTCGCCTATGCGGGCGCATCCCCGTACCCCGGCCTGAACACCCTGGTACACAACGGCGCGCTCCTGGGCACCGGAATCCTCACGTCGATCGGAACCGCAGCGCTGCCGGCGACGGTCGGCCTGGTGGACAACAACCTGATCCATCAGACGAGCTGGAGCGGCACGACGATTTCCGACGGCGTGAACTTCAGCCAGATGATCCTCAAAGGCACCTACGCCGGCGATACGAACCTTGACGGAAAGGTGGACCATTCCGACTACCTCAACGTCATCGCCAACATGGGCCGGGTGGGCGCCACCTATTTCGAGGGCGACCTGAACCACGACGGTGTGGTGAGCGCGGACGACCTGGCCATGGTCTCGGCCAACCTCGGCGCCGGCGGCGGCGGTTCGAGCGGGCCGCCCCTGCTGGTGCCGGCGTCTGCGGCAGATGCAACGACGGCAGCCAAGCCGGCGAGCGCCGCGTCCCGAACGGCGAAGAAGCCCGCGGGAATCAAGCGGGCGGTGCCGGTCAAGGCCAGGGCGACGCCGGCCAAGGTGAAGCACAACCATCCCGCCGCGCGGCGGCCTTCTTGAGGGTGGGGCCGGCAGTAGCGACTGCAACCGCGATCAACGATCGCGGCTACAGCGGCACGGTCCAGCCAAAGAACCGGGCGACGTTGGCGGTGGTGATTTCGTCGAGCTTCTGGAGCGTCACGCCACGGATCCGGGCGATGGCGGCGGCGGTGTGCATGACGAAGGCGGGTTCGTTGTTCTTCTGTTTACGCACGGGTTCGGGGGCGAGATACGGGGCGTCGGTTTCGACCAGCAGTTGGGCGTCGGGGATAAAGGCGGCGATCTCGCGGAGTTCATCCGACTTCTTGTAGGTGACGACGCCCGTAAGGCCGATCATGTGGCCGAGATCGAGGATGCGGCGGGCTTCGGATTTGACGCCGGTGAAGCAGTGGAAGTCGGCGCGGATGGCCGGGAAGTCGCGGAGAATGGCCAGGCAGTCGTCGACGGCCTCGCGGCAGTGAATGACGATCGGCCGGTTGCGCTGGCGGGCAAGGTCGAGTTGGGCGAGGAAGATGCGCTTCTGGATGTCGCGCGGGGAAAAGTCGTAGTGATAGTCCAGGCCCATTTCGCCCAGCGCAAGGACGGCCGGGTCGGCCTCAACTTCGGCCAGTCGAGCGAGATGATCGTCGCGGGCTTCGGCGGAATGATGCGGGTGGATCCCGACGGCGCAGCGGATGTGCGGGAACCGGCGGCAAAGGGCGATGGCTTTCTCGGCATCGGCGATGTCGGTGCCGATGGTGATCATGCCGGTCACGCCGGCCTGGCGCGCGTTATTCAGAACCGCCGGAAGGCGGCTGAAAAGCTGGGGGTAGGTGAGATGGGTGTGGGAGTCGATCATTTCTTGGTGAGTCCGTGGTCAGTGGTCCGTAGGCAGTAGTCAGCAATCTTCCACTTCGTGCCTCCGTGCCTTCGTGCCTTCGTGCCTCAATCCGTTTGGTTGCGGCTATGCCGCGCAGTCGAAACAGCGCAGCATGTGTGATCTTACCCACTCCCGGAACGCCTTGCGGATGTGCGTGGCGTCGAGGGAGTTGGCCATTTTCACAATGCGCTCGAGCTTGCGAATCTGAACCAGTGGGAAGGCGAGGCTGGCCGGGCTGGGGCGATAGTCGCGCCCGCCCAAGACGAGGGCTTGCAGCCGCGTGCCGTCGAACCGCCAGATCTCCGGGACACCCATGGCCGCGTAGAGTTCTTCCCGCTGAATGCCGTGATGGGAAATGTCGACCTCGACCACCAGATCCGGCGGCGGATCCTTGGGCAGGCGGATGTGCTTCTTGCCCTGGACACGGGCGATGTTGCCGATGTAGTAGCTCTCATCCGGTTCGAGCCCCTTGGCCAGATCCTTGCGCTTGAAGGTGGCCGAGCCGGACATGAGGATTGGGATGCTCATCTCCTCGGCCAGGGTCTCGATGAGCGAGCCGATGATGCGCTTGTACACCTCGTGGCTGACGGTGGGCGACATGATCTCCATTCTCCCCTGGTCGTAAGTGATATAGACGAGACGGTCGCCGACTTCCTTGAGCAGGGATTCGTATCCCTCCCAACTGACGTGGCTGAACTGAACGCCGTTGGGTTCGGCGGTTCGGCGTCGGGGTGGAGCGGCGAGGGTCATATCAATGCCATTGTATCACAGAGCGGCGGCCGAACGGAACCAGTATCCGATTCCTACTGGCAACTGGCAACTAACAACTGGCAACTCCTCCTAAAATGTTGCCTCAAACGCATGTGGCGTATGGCGAATGATCGGTTGGCGGCCGGGGGGCCAGACGATGGCGACGACGTCGAAGCGGGCGGGCGGCTGGGGGTGGCCGTAGCGGCCGAGGTAGTGGCGGGCGACGCGGGTGAGCTGGTGCTGCTTGGCGGAGTTGACCTGGTCCTCGGGACGGGGCTCATCCTCCTCGCGGGTTTTGACCTCGACGAAGACGATGGTCTGTCCCTCGCGGGCGACGATGTCGATCTCGCCGAGGGGGCAGCGGTAGTTGCGGACGATGATCGTGAAGCCCTTGTCGCGGAGATACCCGGCGGCGATGTTCTCGCCGCGTTCGCCAAGGGCGCCGTCCTCGCGAAACGTCCCGAAATTGCCCAGAAGCCTGGCCAGCCAGGGGAACATGGGGAAAAGTATCTCCGGAAACGGCGCAGATGCAATTCCAGACGGGGTTTATCAACATAGCCCTGAATAGGTTGCTTTCGGCACGCCATCGCGGCAGGATATAGAAGTCCGTTTACGGTTGCCGAAACGGCCGGTCGGGTCTATTGTTGTTGCCAGAGGGAGGTCTTTCTGCGTCGGCTGATACTGATCCATCATGGTCGGCTGCGAGTGGCCCGTCGCAACGAGGAGGGTCTGTTCGCGATCAAGCGGCTGCCGAGCCAGCGGGCGGCCAAGCGGTTCCTCAAGGACTACATGTACCGGCCGGCGGCCATGCTCCGCCTGCGGGCGCTGCTGGGTGACGTGGGGCTGTTTCATCCGCCGGGAAAGAAACCGCTCGATCTCAAGAAGCTGACGGCGCTGGAGATGCTCGATCAGTTGGCGCGACACATCGCGGAAGAGCGGGTGCTGGTCGCCGAGCAGATCGACCGGACCAATGCCCCGAGCGTGTTCGATGACAAGAAGGATGAGCCGCCTCCGGGCCCGGGACCCGGACCCGCGCCGGGCAAGAAGAAGCTGACCTGGATCGAGTTCAAAGTGGTCGAAGATGCCAGCGACCAGGCCCTCACCCCGGTTCGGTTGACGATCAAGACGCCGGATGGCAACGAGGCTTTCCATACCACCAACTCGGATGGGTTGATTCGCATTGATGACATCGAGGAGGGAACGTGCGACGTGCGCTGCGATCCCAAGGGCGCCGACATGCCCACGACGATGAACTTCGTCGTCATGGGCGAGAAGCCCAGCGGCACGACCAAGGCCGGGCAGTTGCCGGGCAAGACCAAGACGCTGCGCGTGCTGCAGGTCGAGGACCGCAAAGTAAAGACCGGCGATACGCTCGATTCCCTTGCGGCCGAGGCCAAGATCGCCAAGAACGACCTGACCACCTTCAATTTCCAGACCAACGACCCCGCGCAAGTCAACGAGCAAGTCAACCTGATCGTCGGCTCGACGAAGAAGGACAAGAGTGGGACTTATCAGCTTGACAGCGCCGACAAGCCGGGAATTCTGCGGCTGCCGAAACAGTTCGAGCAGACCGGGCTGGCGACGGGCAAACGGCATGTGATTCGGACGGTGGCCGTTCCCGACGCGAAGCGCGTCTGGATCATCGAAATGGAGCACCTGCATTTCCATTTCGACAGCGCCGTGCTGCTGGCCGACTACATCAGCGACGATCCAAACGCGGAGATTCCGCCGGGCGAACATGTCACCGCCATGTCCGTGCTGGCCGAAGCGCTGGCGACCGCACGGGACAATCCCGCGCGAAAGCTGCTGCTCACCGGGCACACCGATACGACCGGGACGGCCGAGTACAACCTGCCGCTGTCGGCCCAGCGCGCCCAGAGCGTGCTCGCAGCGCTGATGGGAGACCGCGACGGCTGGGTGAAGATCGCCAAGGCCAAGCACCGGGTCGAGGATTACCAGTTGATCCTGAAATGGGTCGCCGCCGACCAGGGCTGGGCGTGCGATCCCGGCAAGGTGGACAACGCCGACGGGCCCGAGACCCAGGCGGCGGTGAAGGAGTTTCAGAAGCGTTACAATACGGAACTCGGCAAGTCGATCGGGGAGGACGGCATCGTCGGCGAAGAGACCTGGGGCGCGTTCTTCGACATGTACATGAAGGATTTGTGCGAGGTCTGCGGCACGGATGACGACGGCCTGAAGGCCCTGCGCGGGAACGTGAAGTTCGTGGACGACTCGAAGAAGTCCGTCGGCTGCGGCGAGAACTTCCCCAAGGACCACCGGGGTGTCGACGAATGGCGCAGCAGGGAGAACCGGCGGGTCGAAATCCTCTTCTTCAACCCCACGAAGCTGCCCAAGCTCGATTGCCACCCGTCGGCCGGGAAGTGCGAAGCGAAGGTTTGCGAAGTCAACAACCCGAAGATCTTCGTCCCGACCGTCATTCCGGTCCCGGCCAAACAGCCGAAGGTGGGGCCGCTGATCGACCTGGGGGACGCGCCGCCGCCGAAGCCGCCCGAGGGCGAAGCGCCGGGCGAGGTCAAGGACGGCGAGGCGCCGCCCCCGTCGGCGCCGCCGGAAGGCGTGCGGCCGGGTACGCTGGTGTTCGTCAAGAAGGCGTCAAACGCCGTGCCGCGCCGGGCATACATCCTCAAGACCGACATCCCCTTCGACGGCAAGGGCGCCTTCACGCGATCCAGCGACAAGATCCGCTTCTTCACAGCCAAGAAAGAAGGCGAAGGAAAGGAGATCGCGTTCGACGGCACCGACAACGTATTCCCAGGGGAACAGCTCAAGACCGGTGTCATCGTATTCGCCCAGGGCGCAACCGCCAGCGCGGATATCAACGATTTCACGATCACGCTGGCGCTCTCCGGCGGCACGATGAAGGTGAAACCGCCGGCAACGCTGCAACTGACCTGCGTGGAGGTGACGCTGGACATCTGTGAGCCGCGGACGGCCGACGCCGACCCGGCCGCCCTGTCGGCCGCCCCGGACACAGCGGCAACGCCGCCGACGGACAAGTTCTTCCTCGGCCGCCCGGTGCCGTTGCAGGATGCCACGAACACCCACGAGCGTGCCATCCTGATCATCCGTCAGGTCAAGCCCGACAAGCTCAAGTGTACGCTCGTGCTGACGCCGATGAACGACAAGGTCCAGGTCTTTCCCAATGAGGAAGTGACCAAGGACGAGAAACCGCTGGCGGCGCGGCACCTGGTGGCGACGAAGGACATCCCCGCGGATGGCGTCAAGGTTTTCGCGCAGGGCGAAAAGCAGAGCGATGCCACCCGCGACACCGGCTTCAAGCTGGGAATCGACGGCGTGGAGGATGATGGCGACCGCGTGTCGATGACCGTGCTGCTCGTCGAGTTGGTGAGCAATGTCGAGCAGAAGGACCTCGATCTCGTCGCCATCGTGCCGGAAAAGCCCGAGCGCAAGAGCAAGTCCAAGTACATGCCCGCGCCGCTCATCGTCGGCCTGAAATACGACGTGCAAATGCGGCCGTACGTCGAGAAGGCGACGCTCACCGAGTTCAAGTGGACCACCAAGGCGTCCGCGAAGCTGACGCTGACGGATGACGACAAAGAGGTGCTCAAACTGCAGGGCAAGGCCATCAGCGATGCCGAGAAGGACATCGACCTGCAACTGCTGGGCACCTGTGAACACGGCAAGTTCCGCAAGAAGCATTCCCTGACCTGCGTGAAGGTGGAGATCGACCCGGTCAGCGCCAACGACAGCCTCAAGGACACGGACGACCTGAACAAGATCAAGAACCCCGGCGGCATCGTCATCCTGAGCGGCGGCGACCAATCCGACACCAAGAAGGTTGCGAAGATCGAGATCACCAAGATGGAGAAGGACTTCTCCTGGACGGACGACGATGCGCGAATCTCCTGGTGGATCGTCGGCGGGCAGGCGGCCGAGGTCGGCAAGGCCAAGTACGAGGGCAAGGCCGGCTTCCGCGACGACGAGAGCGCCAAGCGGGGCAAGAAGATCCAGGTCTACGGCACGCAGGCGGGGGACGTGCTGATCCAGCCCTACTCCGGCGGCTACGCCTACGGCATGTTCCGCGCCAACGTCGTCCCACTTCGGCAGGTGAAGTACCGGCTCAACCGCATTTTCACCAAAGCCTCCACCACGCTCTCGGACGTGACATTCAAGATCGCCCACTTCTTCAATTCCAACACTACGGCTCTCCCGCCGCGGCCCGCCAGGGAACCGACGGCATCGCACGCGGTTGCCAAACGGCATATCACGGTCGTAAACATCTACCTGCGCCAGGCGGGGATCGAGATGATTCCGGATGATTCGGCCGAAGCGGCAACTTCCACGGGCAACAACGCGATCGGGCAGCCGGCGCTGGATGCGAAGGTCGTGGACGTCACCAAAGACTCCGACGGCCACTTCGACGTCGAGGTGAACGACACCGCGCTGACGTTCGGCGCCAGCAGTTCCGACTCCAAGAGCGCCATCCGCATCAACGCCCGCAATGAAGTCGTTACCTTTGCCTATATCCATTCCCAGGGCGACAGCACGGCCCTGGCGACGGCACTGCTCTGCCCGCAGAACCACGCTCCCAAACCGCGCGTCGACCCGCCGCGGGCGTACACCAAGCCCAGCTACACGCTGCCCGACAAGGGCGTGCCGTCATCATCGCTGACCCCCAAGACGGGAATCCCCGGTGACACGCCGGTGGGGGAAGTGAAGATGATCGTGCTCTTTCCCGACGTCGCCTGGCAGGGAAACTCCCCGGCCACGCGCGACATTAACCTGCTCTGGGGCATTATCGTCCCCACCACGAGCATCGACGGGTCATCGTCGGCGACCGGCGGCGACGCCACCATCCTGGCCTATGCCAACACGCTGGCGCACGAGGTCGGCCATGTGCTCGGACTGGGGCACCGCGGCGACCTGGCCAACGGCGTGACCGACGGACTGAATACGCCGGGTCGCAAGAATCTGATGCACCCGACCGAGCCGCCGCCGCAGGCGGAGAACATCGACCTCATCCAGGTGAAGGCGATCCGCTTCAGCGAAGTGATGTTCCGCAACCCGTGACCGGGAGGCCCAGCCATGCAAGACGAACAGACCATCGCCGACCATGTACACGCCATCGAAAGCGCCGAGGACCGGGCGGAGGTGGTGTTGTCGGCCCTCGCGCTGGCCAAGTCGGACGATCCGGCCGCTCTCGATGCGCTGGGGAACTTGCTGGCGCGGGCCGGCATTCTCGCCCGCCTCGACGATGTGGAGGAACCGCAGGTCAAGACCCTCCACCTGGGCCGCATCATGAATATCCTGGCGGAGAACCCAAGCCCGGAGACCGCGGCACTCTGCCTGCGCCTGGCACAGGAGGCGGACTTCCTCGCCGACGACGACCGGCAGAAATTTCTGCTGCAAGGGCTGGCGGCGGTGCGGCCCCTTTCTGAAACGACCGTCGCTTATTTCCGCTGGACGACGGCCCAGGGGTACTTCAGCATCAACGCCCCCCTGCTGGTCAAGAACGGATCGCCGGCCGCCCTCTCGCTCCTGGAGGAAATGATCCGCGATTCGGCCGTACCGGCCGAGCGCCGCATCGACGCCCTGCACAGTTGCGTCCTGACGCACCGCACCACGCTTTCGGTGCTGCAGATGGCCGACCGTTTGCTATCCGCGGATTTGGGGCCGGAGGTCCGCGCCGGGGTTATCGAATCGGTCTTTGACTACCAGGGCAAGTCCTGGTTCGGGCCTCATCCGCCGGTCCCGCCCGCATATCGGAGCGGAACGATTGAAGTGCTCAGATTCCTTCAGTCACTTGGAGAGAAGGTCCTGGCCTCGGGCGGCATGGAGGCTCATCTCGAGCAGGCGGTAAGGGAAGCGGCCCGCGTTGTGCAAGCCCTGCTGGCACGGAGGTCGTCGTGAACCTGCATGCCTGCATCACTCTGCTGGCCCTGCTGCCGTGCATTGATCCGGTAGGACAGGCATTCCTGCCTGTCGTCGGAGGGCCGAGCGGGGGACATTCTTGTCCCCCCGAGACCCTCCGATTCGCGCCGCCGCCGCCCCCTGCGATCGCCCTGTTCGTTGCGCCGGAGCAAGGCCCGGATTTCGCCGACGAGAAGAATATCCTCGCCGAATCGTCCGACCGCGACCGCCTCGAAGCGGCCGCCGTTGCTCTCGCCCGCTCCGGAAACGAAGCCGCGCTGGCCATTCTCGAAGCGTTCTTGAAAGACAAGGCATTCCTGGCTCGGCTGGACGAGTTGGGCGACCCGCAGCAGAAAACCCGCCGCCTGGGCCACATCATGGCTGCGCTGGCAACACACCCGACCCCGGCCGTGGCCGATCTGTGTCTCCGGCTCCGCGGCGATCCGGCCTACACCAGCGATGACGACCGCATCGCCTTCCTGCTGACCGCCGCGGCGGCCGTGTCGCCGATGGACAAACCGACGGTCGAGTTTTTCCGCGAGACTGCCGCCCGCGGCTATTTCGCCCTCAATGCCCGCCTGCTCGCGGCCAATGGGAGCGCGCCGGCGTTGTCCCTCCTGCAATCAATGGTGACTGACGAAACTGTTCCATTGCAGCGGCGGATCGACGCCCTCCACGAAGCCCTGCCAACTCACCGCACCGACCGCGGCGTGATCGAGACGGCCGGGCACATCCTCGCGTCAAAGCCGGTAGAGGCGATTGCCAACGGTGTTCTGGAGTCGATCTTCGAATTCCGTGCCAAAGAGTGGTTTGGAACGCATCCGCCGACGCCGGCGCCATGGAACCAGGCGTCGCCCGAGGCCGCGGCGGCGGCCCGGCGGCTGGCCGCAACGGCAATTGACAGGCCAACCGTTCCACCGTCGCTGCGCAAAGCGATCGAAGCGGCCGTGTCCCAGTTGCCGGCGGAATCGGAACCTAAACAGGCACCATAAGGCGACCGAGTTCGACCAACCGGCCGCGTCGCGTAGAATGGAGCCGTAGCGGTATCGACAGGAGTCAAATGCGAGTCGCACTGGTCATCTCGGATAGCTCGCTGCGCGTGCTCACGGTCCCGGGAGAGCCTGCGCTGCTGGACTTCATCGAGATTGCCAATGTCGATGACGCCGCACGGCTGCTCCGGCCGTTCCAAACCGATCCGGTTGCCATGGCCCGCCTCCGCGCCGCCCTGGCCGAGGATGCGACCACCACCGGTTCGGCGGCCCTCCCGCCCGAGCAACTCATCCAGCAAACAGCGCATCGCCTGGTTGCCCGGAAGATGTTCATCTCCCGGCCGGACCGGCCGCGCCGGGCGATGTCGGGCGCTGAGGATGCCCCGCCCGCACCCGCGCCGCCGGGCCCGACCCCCAAGAAGAAGCTGACCTGGATCGAAATCCAGGTGATCAACAAGGAAACCGACGACCCCATCCCCTGGGTGCGCATGGCCGTCAAACTCCCCACGGGAGAGGAGGCCTTCCACACCACGGACAACGAGGGCCTGATCCGCATCGACGACATCGACCCGGGCACGTGCGACGCCAAGTGCGACCTGAAGAACGCCCGCCGGACCGACACGTTCGGGTTCATCGACATGGCCCCGCCGGGCGGGCCGCCCCAGAAGAAGATGCCCAAGGGCGATTCATCCTTCAAACGCATCGCCAACGTCGACAAACACAAAGTCAAGACCGGCGAGACGCTCGACGGGCTGGCCAAGGGCGCCACCCTGGCCAAATCCGACCTCACCAAATTCAACTGGGACACGGACGCTCCGGACCAGGTGAACGAGTGCCTGGCCGACGTCGTCGGCTGCACCAAGACCGACGCCGACGGCAGCTATGTCCTGGACAGTTCCGACAAGCCGGGCATCGTGCTCGTCCCGAGCAAGTGGTCGGAAACAGGGCTGGCCACAGGCAAGCGCCACACCTTCCGCGTGGAAATGCTGCCGGAGGTGAAGCGCGTCTGGATCATCGAGATGGAGCACCTGCACTTCCATTTCGACAGCGCCGTGCTCCTGGCCGACTATCTCAGCGACGACCCAAACGCGGAGACCGCTCCGGGCGAACATGTGACCGCGCTCTCGGTGCTGGCGCAGGCACTGGCCGAAACGCGGCTTCACCCGAACCGGAAACTGCTGATCACCGGCCACACGGATACAACCGGATCGGCCGAGTACAACCTGCCGCTCTCGCAGCAGCGGGCGGATTCGGTGCTGGCGGCACTGGTGGGAGACCGGGACGGCTGGGTGAAGGTCGCCCTGGCCAAGCACAAGGTGGAGGACTATCAACTGATCCTCAAGTGGGTGTCGCTGGATCGGAACTGGCCGTGCGATCCCGGAAAGATCGACAACACCGACGGCCCGGCCACCGCTGCCGCCATCAAGGCGTTCCAGCAGCGCTACAACGATGACTTCGGTCAGAGCATCGCGGTGGACGGGATCGTCGGCAAAGAAACCTGGGGAGCCTTCTTTGACGTCTATATGAAGGAATTGGCGGTGTTGTCCGACACGGATGAGGCCGGGCTGGCCGGAATGCGGGGCCACCTGCAATACGTGGACGACTCGAAGAAGGCCGTCGGCTGCGGGAAGAATTTCCCCAAGGATCACCGCGGTGTCGACGAATGGCGCAGCCGCGAGAATCGACGCGTCGAGATCTGCTTCTTCTCGCCCGATCAGTTGCCGGTGATGGAATGCCATCCTGGCGGCGGCAAATGCAAAGCGGCCGTCTGCCAGGTGAACGATCCCAAGGTGTTCCTGCCGACGATCATCCCGGTGCCGCCGCATCAGCCCAAAGTCGGACCGATCATCCAAATCGACGATCTGCCGCCGGCGCCCGGCGCGG
>JBIOJL010000199.1:0-10950 GCA_044450885.1 Tepidisphaerales bacterium | reverse complement strand
TTGCAATATCAGCTAAGCCGTCAATCAGACCGATACCTATTCTTTCCAGGCGACGGCCGGCCAGAATTACAGCGTGCAGATCAATACGACGACGTTGGCAGACGGCAGCGTGTCCATCGTCGATCAGGACGGCGTGTCGCAACTCGACTGGGCCGAAGCCATTGGCACCGGCACTTCCGGTTCGGTCGTCTGGCATGCCGCAGCGGATGGAACCTACTACCTCCAGGTGACCAGCGGCGATGGACAGTCCACGGGGACATACTCTGTGTCCGTCTCCGTCGCTCCGGCTCCGGTCGCGACTCCCCTAGACCCGTCCGGCACGGCCAGTGGCAACATCAGCGATGCCGTCAATCAGACCGATACCTATTCTTTCCAGGCGACGGCCGGCCAGAATTACAGCGTGCAGATCAATACGACAACGTTGGCAGACGGCAGCGTGTCGATCGTCGATCAGGACGGCGTGTCGCAACTCGACTGGGCCGAAGCCGTCGGTGCCGGCACGTCGGCGTCAGTCGCTTGGCAAGCCCCGGCCGATGGCACGTACTACCTGCAGGTGACCAGCGGCGACGGACAGTCCACCGGGACGTACTCCGTCTCCGTCGCCCAAGCCCCCGCCGATACCACCCAGGCGCCTCCCGACAACGGCCAGACGCCAACCGATGGCAGCGTGGCGGCCGCGGCCATCCCCTTGGATTCCTCCGGCACGGGCAGTGGCAATATCACCGACCCAACCAATCAAATCGACACCTATTCCTTCCAGGCGACGGCCGGCCAGAACTACAGCGTGCAGATCACGACGGCGACGTTGGGGGACGGCTGCGTAACCATCGTCGATCAGGACGGCGTCTCGCAACTCGATTATGCGGAAGCCGTGGGCACGGGCACGTCCGCATCGGTCGTCTGGCAAGCCCCGGCCGATGGAACGTACTACCTGCAAGTGGCCGGCGGCGATGGCCAATCCACCGGGACATACTCCGTCTCCGTCGCTCAAGCCCCGGCGGATCCCACCCAGGCGCCTCCCGACAACGGCCAGACGCCACCCGACGGCAGCGTGGCGCCCGTCGCCATTCCCCTGGATTCCTCCGGCACGGCCAGTGGCAACATCACCGACCCCAACCAGACCGACACCTATTCCTTCCAGGCGACCGGAGGACAGAACTACAACGTGCAGATCAATACGACGACGCTGGCGGACGGCTGCGTGGCGATCGTCGATCAGGATGGCGTGTCGCAACTCGACTGGGCCGAGGCCGTCGGCGCCAACTCTTCCGGTTCGGTCGTCTGGCATGCCCCGGCGGATGGAACCTACTACCTCCAGGTGACCAGCGGCGACGGACAGTCCACGGGGACATACTCTGTCTCCGTCTCCGTCGCTCCGGCTCCGGTCGCGACTCCCCTGGACTCGTCCGGCACGGCCAGTGGCAACATCAGCGATGCCGTCAATCAGACCGACATGTATTCCTTCCAGGCGACGACCGGCCAGAATTACAGCGTGCAGATCAATACGACAACTTTGGCGGACGGCGGCGTGTCGATCGTCGATCAGGATGGAGTCTCGCAACTCGACTGGGCCGAAGCCGTCGGCGCCAACTCTTCAGATTCGGTCGTCTGGCAGGCCCCGGCGGATGGAACCTACTACCTGCAGGTGAGCAGCGGCGATGGACAGTCCACCGGAACGTACTCCGTGTCAGCAACGCCGACCTCCCTCAGCGCCAGCAATCCCGACGGATCGACTGATGGATCGGGCAACCCGGTCTTCGTCTATGGCCCAAGCGGCGGAGGCCCCATAGGGTTGTTCTTCAATGGCGGCCGTTTCTTCGCAAACGCCGGCGCTGCCATGGGATTCGATGCGCCCAGTGCATCCGGGTTCTCGGCAACCGCCGCCGGGAACGCCCCCGTCCCGGCCGCCGTGCCCCCCGCTTCCGACGGCAGCGTGGTCACGGCCTCCACCGCGCCTGTCCAGCCGGGCAGCGGCGTGGCGACGGACCTCGCCAGCGCGAAGGCGGCCCCCGACGTCTTTGCCTCCCAGAGCGCCCCGATCGGCAGCGGCGATCTGCTGCACAAGCCTGACAACCTCCTCGGCAGCAATGATGCGCTCTTGTAGTTCTTTCTCGCGCAACACGAGATCCGTGCCGATGGGCATTCGCAGATTTGCTTGGCCTCGAAGGCCTACTACTGCACCTTCCCCGTCACCTTCACGCTGAACACCGGCGTCGCCGGGTCGTTGCTGGTGATGGTGATGACGCCGCTGCGCGTGCCCGCGGTCGTGGTCACGAGTTGCACGATGAAATCCGTGGTCCAGCCGGAGCCGAGGGCCGTGAACGAGAGCTTGCCGGCCAGGGCGTACCCGGCCGGCAGCGTGATCCGTGAAATCGCCAGCGGCATCACGCCGTTGTTCTTGATGCGGAACGTGATCTTCGGGCCGGTGGACTTGAGCTTTACCGTGCCGAAATTGACCAGCGTGGAATTGGACGCGATCGCGGTGGTGGTCGACCCGGAAACGCGGTAGACGCGGATGCTGGCGGGGGCGCCCGGGCCATCGTCGTTGAGGATGATGCCGGTGGCTTTGGCCCGCGATAGCGTGGCGGCCGGGCGGTTGAGGAAGACCGAGACCGAATCACGCGTGGTGTTGGTGACGACGAGGTCCGGCCGGCCATCGCCGTTGAAATCGCCGGTGGCGATGTGTTCCGTGCGCAGGTCGGTGCCGGAGTTGAAAGTAAGCGGCGGCGCGGTGGTGATGGCCGAGGCGCCGGGCGCGGTGCGATTCAGGAAGATGGAGATCGAGTCCTGCGTCTGCACGACATTGCCGGAGAGATCGAGCGTGCGGTTGGAGTTGACGGTGGCGACATCCGGCCGGCCATCGCCGTCGAAGTCGGCCACGACCAGATCGCGGGCGGCCCCGGCCGTCGGGTAGCCGGCGGCCTGCGCCTTGAACGAGAAGTCGCCGCCGGTGGAGAGCGAGCCGAGGCCGAAGGCCAGTTGCCCGGGCGCGTTGAGGTTGCCGGTGAGATTGGCCGCGATGGCAACATCGGGATGGCGGTCGGCGTTGAAATCGGCCAGGGCGGCCGCCGCCGGCGCATCGGGCGTCGCCAGCTTGGTTCCCACCGAGAAGTTCGCGGTCAGCGTGTTGGCGGTGGTCGTGTTGAAAAATGGGACGACGTTGTCGTTGCCCTGTTCGACGACCAGCAGGTCGGTCATGCCGTCGCCGTTGAGGTCGCCGGCCTGGATGTCCGTCGGATGGAGCAGCGTCGCCGGCGACGGATCGAATTTCTGGCGCGCGGTGAAGGAAGCGGTGGCGCTGCCGTCGGTGGTGAGATTGAGGAACACGGCGACGTAGCCGTTGGCGGCCCCGGCCGCGCCGAGCGGGTCGCCGATGGTGGCGATGTCGGGTTTGTTGTCGCCGTTGAGATCGGCGATGACCACCGCCGCGGGGCGCTCGACCGGCGACAGCGTGACCGGCGTGGCGAAGGTCGGCACGGTGGAACCAGGCACGGTGGTATTGAGGAGAACGGCGAGTGCGTTGGAACCGGTGCAGGCAACCACGATATCGGGCAGGCCGTCCGCGTTGAGGTCGCCGATGGCCAGCGCCTCCGGATCGGTGGGCGTGGTTACCGTGACGGGCGGCGCGAAACTCGGCGATGTGCTGCCCTTGCTGGTGGTGTTGATGAGGATCGAGAGCGTGCCGTCGGACGGATTGGCGACAATGATATCCGGCCGGCCGTCGTGGTTGATGTCGGCGACGGCGACGGCGGCGGGTGCAATGCCCGCGGCGAAATCGGATTTGGAGCCCATCGGCAGCGTGGGTGGATCGGTGAAGATGTTGGAGAGGGTGACGCTGCACGTCTTGTTGGGCTCGACCGTGGTGTTGCCGATCACCGGGACGGCGATGGTGGCGGTGGTCTTGCCGGCGGGAATGGTGAGCGTGCCGGAGACGGCCGTGTAGTCCTTGCCCGCAATGGCAGTGCCATTCCGCGTGGCGTAGGAGACGGTGACGGCCGGGCCCGTATCGCCGGAGCGGGTGACGGTGAAGATCATGTTCCGCGTGCCGGAATTGCCCTCGATGACGGCGGCGTCCGCAATGGCAAGAGAAACCGCCAGAAGGCGGCGCTCTTCGAGGGATTCCACGGCCGGACGCTGTTTGGCGCGATGTCGAGACACGGCGGCTCCTTGTGAGAGTATCTCTATATCATACTTGATCGTCACGAACGCGGGGGGACATGAGGGCACGGCGTGGGCATTTTTCCGGGAGGGCCGCAGTCCTCTGCGGCCGTTTCGCGGCGCGACCATCCCGGCCGTGCGGAAGCACGGCCCTCCCGAATCTGTGGGCACGCCCTGAGGGCAAGTGGTCCGGGGCTACCCCTTGTCGGCGCCCCGCGCAAGCCTATACTGGCGGACTCGCAAACGAACCTTAAAGGAGTCATTCATGGCATCCGTGGCCGCGCCCAAGAAAATCGTCCTCGCCTATTCCGGCGGACTGGATACGAGCGTCATTCTTCCCTGGCTCAAAGACCGCTACCCCGGCGTGAAGCTGGTGGCTTTCGCGGCCGAGCTCGGACAGGGCGATGAGCTCAAGGGCATCGAGGACAAGGCCCGCAAGAGCGGCGCCGACGAAGTGGTCATCATGGACCTGCGCCAGGAGTTCGCCGAGAAATACTGCTTCCCCATGCTGCGATCCGGCGCCGTTTACGAGCGCGACTACCTGCTGGGCACGAGCATCGCCCGGCCGCTGATCGCGGCCAAGCAGGTGGAAGTGGCCCGGCAGACCAAGGCCGACGCCGTCTCCCACGGCGCCACCGGCAAGGGCAACGACCAGGTGCGGTTCGAGTTGACCTACATGGCGCTGGCCCCGGATCTGAAGATCATCGCCCCGTGGAAGGACCCGAGCTTCGAGCTGCGCGACCGGGAGAGCGCCGTCGACTACGCCGAGAAAAAGGGCGTGCCCATCACCGCCAGCAAGAAGAAGATCTATTCGCAGGACCGCAACCTCTGGCATATCTCGCACGAGGGCGCCGAGATCGAGCACCCCAACGAAGAACCCCACTGGGAGCAGTGCCTGACCACCGTGGTGCCCCCCAGCAAGGCGCCGGATGAGAGCGAGGTCGTCGAAGTCGGCTTCGACCGCGGCAGCCCCGTCAGCGTGAACGGCAAGAAACTGTCCGCCTATGAGGTGATCGCCGAATTGAACAAGATCGGCGGCCGCCACGGCATCGGCATCTCGCTGCTCGTCGAAAACCGCCTGGTCGGCATGAAATCCCGCGGCGTCTACGAGACTCCCGGCGGCACGATTCTCTACGAGGCCCACAAGGCCATCGAGCAGATCTGCATCGAGCGCGACACCCTGCACTTCAAGCAGCAGGTGGCGCTGCGGTATGCCGAACTCGTCTACTACGGCCAGTGGTTCCACCCGCTCCGCGAGGCGTTGCAGTCTTTCGTGGACCACACCGACGCCACTTGCACGGGCACGGTGAAGGTGCGGCTGTTCAAGGGCCGGGCGATGGCAATCGCCGCCACCAGCCCGCACACGCTGTACGACAGCAAACTGGCCAGCTTCAGCATGGAAGGTTTCGACGTCACCGCCGCCCGCGGTTTCATCGACCTGTTCGGGCTGCCGATGAAAGTCGCGGCGCATGTGAAGAAGCGGTAGTGAACCGCGACGCCGCGGTGTGGCAGTAATTGGCCGGGTGGGCAAGCTCCAATTCGTGCTGCCGCACGATGGAGTTTGCCTACGCCGATCTCGCAAGAGCGAGGACTTTCTCCACGCGCGTCGTGACCACAGCGCCCAGCACCTCGATGATGCGGTTGGCCCGATCTACCGTCACCCCGCTGTATTCGTTGCGTTCGTCCCGCGAGACCTGCGACTCATGCACGCCCATGCGCTCGGCCAACTCGCACTGGCTGAGCCCGCTGGCGATGCGCAGGGCGATCAGCAATTCCCCCAGCCCTTGCAGGTTGTGCAGTTCGTCGAACTCCTGCCGCTTCAGACGCTCGTAGGTCACCACTTCTGAGCGAATCTGGTCCTGGAAGAACCGCGTCGGCTGCAGTGCTTCCTGGACCTGCTTCGCTGTAAGCCCCTTTTTGCGGAGCATCGCCTCTTCGACCCGGAGCATGGCTTCTCCATCTTCCAACTGCTTCAGGGAACCCCGGTATTCGGCATCGGTTCGGATCATGATAGACCTCCAAGCTTGATGATGCCCTTGGGCTTGAACTCGCGGGATTGCCGGAACGCCGACGGGAATGTCAACTCGTGCCCGCTGTTGTCTCGTATCCCGCAGAGTTGTCCGTAGTGTGGGAACAGTTCTACGCGGTACTTGTGCCACATGGGCAACTGCGGCTTGGCGTACCCGCGAAACCTCGCGCGCGTCTCCCCGGCCCAAGTCCATATCGGGTCGATTTCCTGCAGCGCCCGACGAATCTCGCCACGCCACCAGCGCTCTGGGTCACAGACAAAGTAGCCGTCGATGTCGTTGGGCACGCTCTTGTTCTCCACAAACGATCCGTCGATGAAGATATCGGTCACGCCGACGCGAACCAATTGCCCGGCCAAGACCCGAAGATTCTCCACCAGCTTTCGTCGCCACTCGCCCGCCCACTCCGGTGCTTCTGCCCGGCCGGTAGCTAGAGACGATGCCAGCAACTGGTCAAACGTCAATTCGTAATCGCCTGCCGGGAGCAAACCATCATCGGTGAAAGGCGGGAGCAGGCTCATTTCCATGATTCTCCCATGAATTGACATTTTTGTCAAGAAGGTTCTGTGTTTGGCGATCAAGGCCACCGGTGGCGGTGGGGGGCCACAGTGTCGCTGGTCCTGAGGTGGACGTTATGGCATGCGGGCATGGGAAGACGCTGATGGACCAGCAAAGATTCGCGGTTACGTTATCTGGTCTCGCGCGTGCGTTGCGTGGCGATGGTCGCCTTTCACGGCATGTTCGGGAGCCAATCACCTTCAACGTCGCAGCCGGCTTGTCGCAGCGCGTGGATGAACCTGAAGAGTGAACTGTGATCGAACGCCTCATCAATCAATGTGAAGGTCTGCTTGCGTCCAGCAGTGTCCAGAATCAGCATGCGGTCCGCTTTGAGATCTTGTGACAACCTTGACGCTGATCCTGGTTGGCTTCCACATCCCGACTATTGGTTTGCCGCGGCGGACAGTTTGCGCCAGGCATCCATGGTGGGAACAAGAATCGTGCGGGCGTCGGATTTGATGCCGTATCCCTGGAAGCCGATCGGGCCGGTGAAGCCGATCTGCTTCAGCTTCTTGAGCACGGTGCCGACATCGAAGGTGCCTTTGTCCAGCGGTTGGATGAGTCGGTCCCAGTTGCCGGTGGAGACGCCGGCGTCGGCCCCGTTGATGGTCACGGTGACGAGCACGTCCTTGGCGTCATCCAGCAACGCGGGGATTTTCGCCTCATCGCCGGCGGCCAGGTTGTGGCAGAGATTGAACGTGACGCCGAACTGTGGGTGGTTGACCACCTTCGCCAATCGGGTTGCATCGCCGAAGCGGGCGGTCCACTCGCCGAGGTGGGGATAGATGGCGATACGCAGGCCGTTGGCCGCCGCGATGTCGGACAACGAGCGGAGTTTGGTCACCAGCGGTTCCTTGCCGGTCAGTTTGTCAAACGCCGGCCCGGTGCCGCCGATGTGCAGCCAGATGATGGTGTCGGAGCCCTTGAGGGTTTCCATGAGCTTGGGCAACTCGGGCGAGTGGGTCAGTTCGCCGTCCGGCGTGACCTTGGCGGCGCAGTAGATGGTACACATCTTCAGGCCGCGTTTGGCGAGTTCGTCGACGTTGGCCTTGGCCTGCGCGGGCGCCTCTTCGTGCCAGGCCACGCCGGCGTAGCCGAGTTCCTTCACCAGGTCCAGTTGCTGCGCCGGCGTCAGGCCCGGCCGCTGGAATGAGGTGTCCATGGCATAGAAGGGATTGGGCAGGCCCTGGGGTTTGGCCTCTTCGGCGCGAAGAGAGCAGGACAGCAAGGCAACGAGCATGATATAGAACGGGATGGCGATGCGGGGCATGGGTTGATCTCCGTTTGGAAAACCTGCGACCGGTGGTATTACTTGCAGGTGTTGGTCGCGTTGCGGTGGACGAACCGCGATCGCCGATCGCGGCTACAAGAGCGGCTGCCAGCTAACTAAAAAGAACACGAACCCCGGCCGAGAGAACCAGGGTTCGTGCGTGACTGATCTGTCAGGCGTCAAACGTCACTTCGCCTGTTCGTTGATGAACGTCTTCACCTTCTCTGAGGCCAGGTTCATCGCGCCCAGGGCCTCGGCGGCGGCGGCGCGGACGTCGTTGTTGGCGCTGGTCTGCGCCAGCTTGATGACCGCCTCGATCTGGGCCGGCTCGAGCTGATTGCCGGCGAACTTGGCGCTGATCGCCAGGTCCTTCAAGAACGCGATCTTGAGTTCGTCGACCGTCTTCTCGTCACATGCCTTTACCGCCAGGGCCATCTGCGACTCGCGGGTGTTGAGATACGCCAGGGCCGCGCCGGACGCCTTGGCGATCTCGGGACGGGCGTCGTCCAGGGCCGCGATCAGGGCGGGCTGGGCGGCGGCGAGATCGAAGACCTGCCCACGGCTGATGGCCAGGCGGGCAATCATCTCGGCGGATCGCTGGGCGTAGGCCGCGGCGGACTTCTCGTCCAGCGGCAGGCCGCCCGAACGCTTGCGGGCTTCGTCGACGGCCGCGGCCAGGGCGGCGGCGTCTTCGATCTTGACATCGCTCGCGGTCACCAGCGGGTTGGTCATCGCGATCTCGGCAAACGGCGAGGCGTTCTTGGACGCCACGAGAATAAGCCGCGACGCCCGCTCCAGGCGGATGGTCTGGGAGGCGAGTTCGAAGAGGCGGTTGAGCCCGGGATCGCCCTCGCGGGCGATGATGACGTCGATGCCGCTGAGGCCGGCGGCGGCCGCGACGGCTTGCTCGGGGGTCGCGCCACCCTTGACCTGATACGCGTTGTTGGCGCTGACGGCGGCGACCACCGCGTTGAGTTCCTTTTCGGATGCCAGCACCAGCACGCCGGGCTTGCCGCTCTGGCTGAGGGCCTCGCCCAGGATGGGCACGACGCGTTCCTGGCCGACAAAAGTCTTCTGCGGCAGTGATTGGGCCACCGCGAGGGCGGCCTCGAAGCGCACCTGGCGGTCGGGATAGCGGAGGGCATCGAGCAGCGGGCGGATTTCCTCGCCTTCGTACAGGTTGCTGGCGCCGACGATTTCCTGGAGCGACTTGACGGCCCGCAGGGCGACGGCGGCGTTCTTGTCGTGCAATGCCCGGGCGAGTGCGGCGCTGGTGTGGCGCGTGCCCGCGGCGACGGCGTAGAAATGGGTCGACGGATGCTTCTCATCCCAGAAGGGGTCGGCGGCGCCTTCCAGGTCCGTCTCGCGCTGATAGCCCGCGTCCAGCCAGAGCGCCAGGGCATCCGAACGCGTCGGGTCGGCCTTGAGAACCTGCTCGCACATGCGCAGGGCCATGTCGTCGTGGAAGACGGCCGGGGGAATGTCCTTCTTCTCCAGGGCGTTGCCGTTCCAGTACCACATATAGCCTCCGAGCACGCCCTTCTGTGGGCGGACGGCACCCTTGTCGTAGTAGTATTTCACGGCCTGATCGTAGAAGAGCTGGGCGACGCTCGCGCCCTTGCCGTCCCTGGCGTTGAGTCGCGAGAGGGCGTCCGCCGCGGCGGCCTTGACGGTCTCGGGCGCATCGCCGCGGGTCACGCGGACCAGGTAGGGCACGGCGGCGTCGTAGCCGATGTCGCCCAGGGCGATCATGACCCAGATGGCCAGCGTCGGTTCCTTCACGTCCGTCGCGGCCAGCAGGGGGTTGAGCGCGCGATAGCCGAGGTCCTTGATGGCGGTGCGGATTTCGACGTGCAGGTTTCTCTTGGCCGGGTCCTTGAGGTACGCGAGCATCACCGGCAGGGCGAGCTCGCCGCTGTGCTTGAGTTGTTCGACGGCCAGCACGTAGGCGCGGCGGCCATTGCCGAGGCGCTGCACCTGCGACTCGATGTAGTTCATGTCGGCGGCGCGGGTGAGGCGGGCCTTCTGGAAGACATCGAGGAGTTTGACGGCGGTGTCCTTGAGCTCGTCGATGCGCTGCCAGGAAAGCAGGCGCTCGTCGAGCTCGACGCGCCGGTCGGCGGGCACGCGGGCGTTGCGCTGTTCGAGGACGGCCTCGAACGCCGCCAGCACCTCGGCGGGCGCGGCGGCGGCGATCTTCTCGCCTTCGCCCTTGGCCAGATCGTAGCGGGCAATCGACGCATAATGCCAGAAATCCTCGACGCTCCTGGCCAGGTCCGCGTTGATCGGCGCCGCCGCTTCGACCGTCACCGCGGGGACCACGGCTGGAGCGGTCGTCGGCGCAGCGGCAGGCGCAGCCGGCGCGGCGGGTGCAGCCGGTGCGGCGGGCGCTGCAGGCGCTGCCGCAGGCGCAGCAGCGGGGGCCGCCGGCGCTGCGGGAGCATCCGCGGGTTCCGCCGCGTGAATGAAGGGCGCGTAAACAACGGGAAGGGTCAGTGCATAGGCGAGAGCCAAGGACTGTCCGAGCCGGGGCAGTCTGTTCATGGTGCCGGCCTCCTCAGGTGAAAACTCTTTGGTCTGCCTCCGCCTTACCGCCGGCTTCGTGCCGCAATCAAGGCGGGAGCCGAATTCCGCTAACAGCGAGAGAATAAAAGGGTTTGCGTGCGGAGTCAAGAAACCCGCAACAAACACGCAGACTTAACCGGGGCAATTCCATTTGGTGGGGCCGACGCCCTGATCGCCTGCGAGCAACCGGGAAAGGCCGACGAGGGCGTCGGCCCCACTTCAGACCGTCCCGGTCCAATCCGGCGGGACCAGCGCCGGCGCTGCGGGAGCATCCGCGGGTTCCGCCGCGTGAATGAAGGGCGCGTAAACAACGGGAAGGGTCAGTGCATAGGCGAGAGCCAAGGACTGTCCGAGCCGGGGCAGTCTGTTCAT
>JBIOJL010000198.1:0-10974 GCA_044450885.1 Tepidisphaerales bacterium | reverse complement strand
CTCATGCACCAATTCGCACAGCAGCGTAACCGCATCGCCAAGATTTGTCGCCGTGACGCAATCCCATCGGCCAGCGCCCATCCCGGTCATCCCCTCGTACGTCAATCTGTTTGCCTGAATCCCGGTGGCCGGATCGTCGTAGGAGACTTCGTACCGCAACTGATCGCTCCGCCCTCCGTAGTCGATGTGGACTTTGAATTGTCGTCCGTCGCAGACGCCGGAGTAGTACCAATCGCCGCCACCATGCGACTCGGCATTGGCCGCAAACCGCTCAGTGAATGCGACCTTTACCACCTTTCGGATCTGGCTTGCGTTGGTCGGCTGAATCGACTCTGCCTGTCGAAGCACTTCGACCGGAACATCCTGCCCAATCCCCATAGGCTTTGCAGAGCGTCGGTCGCCCAGAATACTCCTCAAGTTACGCACATTGGTGTACTTCCAATCGGTCATCCACAGGATCGCAGTGCTAAATCGATCGAACGCGGCGTTTCCGGCCCTTGGCGCACGCCGCGCAGGACCGCCTTGCGGCCAGAGAAAGAGAGCACCGCCACCCACAAGGGCATCAAGAAGCGCGTCCCGTTCCGCCGGTTCCAGCCCGGAGACATAGTCAACCGCTTGGTGGGTCGCAGTGCTGGGAATCCGGCGGAGCATCGCGAAATCCGACGCGACGGCTCTGTTCATTTCGCCTCGGACAAACTCTTGCACCTGCTCTTCGGTAACCATGTTTGTAGCCGCTCGTGGTGTGCTGAAGCACACCCTACACACACCCTACACACAACCTACATGCTCAGCGTCCTGGGGAAGTAATCCTGCTTCATCGCCTTCTTCGCCAAGGCCAGCGTCTCTTCCGCCACTTCATTGGCCTTGCGCGTCCCCTTGCGCAGCGCATCGATCACATCGTCCGGCCGCTGCTCGAAATGCTTGCGTCGCGTGCGGATCGGGTCGATCACGGCATTGAGCACTTCCACCAGCTTGCGTTTCACGGCGACATCGCCGACCTTGCCACCCGCATACGCCGCCCGCGTCTCCTCGACCCAGGCCTTGTCCGGATTGAACGTGTCGTGAAACGCCCACAGTGGGTTCTTCTCCGGGTCGGTTTCGCCGGAATCGGTGACGCGGATGCGCTTGGGGTCGGTGTACATCCCCATCACCTTCTTCTGCACCGCATCCGCATCATCCGAAAGGAAGATGGCGTTGTTCAGTGACTTGCTCATCTTCAGCAGGTTGCCATCGGCGCCGGGCGCGCCGGTGCCGACCAGCCGCGTGACCCGGCCGAGTTTCGGCTCGATCACCGGGAACAACCCCCCTGCTTTCACATAATCCCGGTCTTCCGTCTGCGGATCGACACCGCAATAGATCTGGTCGAACTTGCGGGCCACCTCGCGGGTCATCTCCAGATGCGGAAGCTGGTCTTCACCGACGGGCACGAGCTGCGGCCGGAACGCCAGAATGTCGGCCGTCTGCCCCACCGCGTACATCGGAAAACCAAACGAATGATTGTCGCCCAGGCACTTGTCGCGGATTTCATCCTTGAGCGTCGGGTTCTTCATCACGCGGTTGAATGGCAGGAGCATGGCGAAGAAAAAGGTCAACTCGTCGATGGCCGGCACTTCCGACTGGATGAACATGCTGCTCTTGTCCGGGTCGATGCCGCAGGCCAGATAGTCCGTGGCGATCTCGATCACGCTCTGGCGGATATCATCCGGCTTGTCGGCCCGGGTCGTGAAGGCATGCTTGTTGGCGATGATGAAGAAGCACTCGTACGAATCCTGGAGCGCCAGGCGGTTCTCGACGCTGCCGACGAAGTGGCCCAGGTGAAGCCGGCCGGTGGGCGTGTCGCCGGTGAGGATGCGGGGTTGGCTGTTTGAACTCATGGGCCGGATTTATACACGTTCGGCCGGGGAAACGCGATGCTGCCAGCAACAGTCGCCCGGCGGGCGTGCCCGCAGATCTCGGCAATTGGCTTCTGTAGACGCGATCGCTGATCGCCGTCCCCCGGCCGCGATCGGCGATCGCGGCTACAAACAGCGTTCTCCCAATCATGCCAAGGTCACCTCGGTGCCGGCCATGTTCTCATTGGACAGACTGGTACTGATGCGCGCGAAGACTTCGTCACGCGTCTTATTGCGGACGTCGTAGTCACGCAGATACCACCACAACTGGTACTTGATCACCCGGACACTGCCTTTGTGCTGGTACTCCTTGACGGCATGGCCGCTTTCGCCGGTCAGGTGGCTGCACTCATCCGCGGCCTGTTTGATCACCGCCAGTATCGAGGCCACGTCCTTGGGCGTGGTAATGGTGATGGCAAGGCTGTCGAAAGTGCGGCCTTCCTTGGTCAGGTTGCGGACCGACGCGGACGTGATATTGCGATTGGGGACGTTCACCACCAGTCCGTCCGGTCCCTTGAGCTGCGTGCCGCGCCAACTGAGGCCGACCACCTTGGCGGGCTCGTCGCCGCCGATCTTGATGACGTCGCCAATCGAGAACTTACGTTCGGCGAAGATGATGACGGCGCTGATGACGTCCGCGATCACGGGCTGGGCGGCCAGGCCGATCGCCAAACCGCCGATGCCAAGCCCGGCGACGATCGCCGTGACGTCAAAGCCGAGCACGCTCAGCATTATGGCGATGGCGGTGATCCAGATCGCGGTCTTGGCGAACACCTCCAGCGTGCGCAGCATGAGGGCAGTGTTGCCATGCTCGTCACCTTGTTTCATGCTGGAACCCATGGCGCGGTGGATCAGGGGCCTCAGCAGGCGCGGCAGGAGGAACGCGCCAATCAAGATGGCCAACAGCTTGGCGACAATGAGCACCACGCCGCGGCTGCGAACGCCGGCCAGTTCCTGGCGGGCCATGGCAATCGAACCACCGGTGGCGGCAAATTTCTGCCGGGCGGTCACACCAGCGGCCTCCTTGGAACCGGGTTCCGGCGGTTTCTGTCCGGTCAGCGCCTCAATGCGCCGGGCATCGGCGCCGCTCGACGCATTGATCCTGGACTCCTCGTCCTGATACACGCCGGCTTCGGCTGTGATCCCCGTGGAATCCAGACGCGCAGACAGCACGGAACCCCAGTTGCGCGTCCCGGCTACCCGCACCGTCTTCTCGAATAGTGCGTTTGCAATAGCCGCGACCTTCTCGGCCTTCTCCTTCTCGCCGACCGGGACCGGCTTAGGCAGCAGACGTCCGGTCTTGGCGCGATACGCCCTGAGCAATTCATCGGCCTGTTCGGGTTTGAGGCGAGCCTGGGCCAGGACCACTTCTTCATCGCGTTCGGCTTCAAGCAAAACCACCTGCTTCTCCAGCACCGGGAGCACTTGGGAAATGAATGCCTGCTCTTTCTGGGCGAGTTCGGCGAGCTTCTCGGCCTTCTCGCGCTGCTGGCGCAGGTTGTCTTCCTTCAACTCCAGTTCGATCAACCCCCGATAATCGGACTCCAACAGCTCCGCCAGCGCCTTGCCGCGTTTGGACGTGTCGATCGCCAGCAAGGCATCGAACCGGCCGGATTCGCCATCCTGACGCTCGGCCGCCTCCTGTTCCAGCCGCTTGGTTTCGCCGGGGTCACGATCTTTCGCCGTGATCCGGTACGCTGCGTCCAGATGGCGCAGATCGGCCAGCAGGTCCAGCCTCTGGCCGACCAGACCCAGCATTTCCTTGGTCAAAGCCTTGCCAGCATCGACCGCGGACTCTGGTTTCTGCATGGCATCTTTCTGCTGCTTGAATTGTGATTCAGTGGTAAACAGTGCCGCCGCGTCGCTGTCGAGTTTGGCGAGCAGCTCCGGACGCAGGGCCTGCGTCAGTTCGGCCGGCGCCTTGTCGCTGGATATTTCGCCCCTCCCGACGCGCTTCTTCAGGTCGATCGCGGTCGTGTGCAACTGCATCGCGCCCTGGCGGGCGTCGGCAAGCGCCTTGCCGTAGCCGCCGTTCACCTTTTCCATTGCCGCGATCGCCGCCAGCAGGTCCTTGCCCACTCGATCGCGCTCCTCCAGCACGCGCAACCGGCCGCTGACCAGTTGCTGGAACGATTGCAGCGATGCGGTGGCTTTCTCCATCTCGGTCGGCTCCGGCTTCTTCTCCTGCGGCCCCGGCTTCCTTTCCGCATCTTCAACCGGTTTGGCGGCGGACTCGGCCTTGCCGGCAGCGCCGGGCACGGGCGCCGGGAGCGCTCGCTCCAGACCAGCTTCTTTGCGCAGCTCGCCCAGAATCTTCGACTTTTCCGCCTGCCCGGCTTCTTCGGCAGCGCGCAGCAGCGGATCCTTCAGCCCGTCGAGCTTGGTCACCAGATCGGTGGTGGCCGCCAGCGCGGCCTTGTATTCCGCCTGTTGCTTGTCGACAGCGACCAGCATCTCCTGCAGCGCCTTGGCGGCAGTATTGAATGCTTCAACCACCCGATCCGCCGTCATGCCTTTGAGCTTGCTCTCCCACGCAAGGGCGGCCAGGGTGCCTGCCTGCGACTGCTTCAGCCGGGTGAGTTGCCCGGTCGCGGCATCAGCATTCGCGAGCGTTTCGGAAAGCTGCTTTTCAATCACCGGCAGGTCGGCCTTGGCACGTTCCACGGCGGCCTGCACGCCGGCCATCTGCTGCAATCCCCGGCGTTCGGCGTCCAAGACGCGATCCGGATCCGCCTCGGGTATTTTGGCCGCGCCGGCATCACCACTCTTCTTGAGCACTTCGGCGATCACGCGCATCCTGAACAGATGTTCCGACGACACGGTGGCGTCCGCGTTGAATTCCGTGCCCAGACGGATCACCTCAGCCAATCCAGCCTTGAGTTTCTCCATCGCGCCAGATCGCTGCGCATAGAAATCGATCAATTTCTGGGTGCTGCTGGCGGCCTGCTCCACGTCCTCGGGGCGGGCAAGCTGGGGAATCTTCACGTCGGGTTGTCTGATCGCTTCGATCGCCTTACGGAGCCGGTCCGCCTCCGCCGCCGCGGCATTGAACCGGGCAAGGCCGAGCTCGAAAGTCCCCTTCAAGCCGATCCCTTCTTCGGCCAGGTTCGCCAGTTCGCCGGCCAACTCGCTGGAACTCTTTCCGGTGTACTGCTTCTTGAAGTCCGACGCCTTCTCCTCCTGGGCCAGGGAGTTGGAAGCCTGCGTCAGGTCAGCCTCCGCGGCGAACACGGCCTTGCCGGCCTCGTCCAATGCCTTGGTGGCGGCATCCTGCTCCTTGACCAGAGCAGCCACTCTTTCTTTGCGAGCATCCGACGTAGCCTGCAGATCCGCCAGCTTTCGGGCCAGCGACTGTGTACTCAAAGAGGCCGGCGCCCGGTCGGCGGGCAGCGTCTGGTCCTGCACGCGGAAGCCGATCTCGACAACGTACGCCCGCAGATCGTCAAGGGCATTGACGTACGCGGTCTCCGCGGTCTGACATGCATCCGACGCCGCGGCCACGCGGTCGAGCAACGCCTTCTGGCTCTGGGCGACTTTGAGCCGGCGGGCCATGGCGGATTTCCTGGCCTTGGCCAACTCGACGGCGACCTTCGGGTTGGGGGCCTCCGCCGTGGTCGGAGCCGCGGGGATCGACAGCGATGCGGCCTGCTTGCGGGCATCGGTAAGCAACAATTCCGCGGCGGCCAGTTCGCGAAGCTGGGCCCGGTAGTCGCCCTCGACCTTGTCGTAGATGCCCTGCGCCTGCTTGAGCAGATCTTCGTTCTTCAGCCGGAAGAGTTCCGGCGCTTTGGTTTCCGTTGCAGCGGGCTGCGCGGCACCGTCCGCGGGCGCCGCGGTGATCGCCGTTGCGTTATCCGCCTGCGCCAATCCGGTTGCCAGCAGCACGCCGACGGCAAGAATCGCGGCAACGACCAGTTGCTGTCCATGGCCGAAGTTCATGGTTCCCTCTCTTGTTCTGCCGAACGGGCGATGGTCGGAAGGCACCGCGAACCGCCCGGCGTAACGAAACACTGGAAGGCACGCCGGGGCGCACCTTCCAGTGTTTCTCATTCGGTCAGAACGGATCAGTGATCCCGAGGCGACTTACTCATAGAAGGTGGTCGACTCGTTCTTCTTGATCTCGCCGCCGGCCTTGGTCTGGTCGGTGGTCAGGGTCGTCCAGAAGCGGACGTCCTTGGCCTTGAGGGCCTTGACCTTGACTTCCCAGGCCACGTACTGCTTGGCGCCGAGTCTGCCGACGGCGTCGAACTTCACGCTCTTGCCGTCGGCCTTGCCCTGCGTGGACGGAACCTGGGTGAACTTGTCGGTCGTGCCTGGAGGCTGGTTGTTGGGCAGGTTCTTCGGGCCGCAGGAGACGAACTGCATTTCATCGGTCAGTTCGCAGGAGATGGCGATGTTGGTGTCGTCGGCCGAGCCCTGATTGGTGACGACGATCGTGTAGGTGACGATGTCGCCGACCCGCACCGGATCCGGATCGTCCGTCATTTCAAGCAACACGGCCGGGATGCCGGCGACAATCGTCTGGGCCTTGTCGCTGACCGGGGTGGCACACTTGGCGGACGCGGTCACGTTGTTGACGTAGGTGCCGGCGGTCGGAGCCGCGAACGACACGGAAAACTTCTTGGACTCGCCGGGCCGGAGGTCGCCGGCGGAGAACTGGAGCCTGCCGCCCACGTTCATGGCGCCGTCGGCCTTGGTCACCGCCACACCGGCCGGCGGGGTGTCAACCACCACCGTGCCCATGGCGATGCCGTCACCCTTGTTGGTGACGGTGATTTCGTGAGTGAAGGCACCCGCGCCGCGGGCGACCATGACCTTCTCCTGCAAGGACTTCTTGGTGATCTCGAGCACCGGCTGTTTCACGACCGTCGAGGTGCTGTTGGACTCGACCTTGAGGCCGCCCGCAGCGCTCGCCGTGGCCGAGTTGTCAAACTTGCCGGTCTTGCTGGCCTTGGCCATGATCGTGACTTCCCTGGGCTGCCCGGGGAGGAGCATGCCCACGGGCTGGGTGACCGCGGTCTGGCCATCGGCGGTGGTGAGCCCGGCCGGGAGGTTATCCACAATCGTCACGTCCTTGGCGACGCCCGAACCGGTGTTGGTGACGGTCAGCCGGATCGGGATCACGTCGCAGAGCATGGCTTCGGCGGGCGCTTGCTTGACGAGCTTCAGGGAGGGCTTGGTGGCCACAATCTCCACGCATGCGGTCGGAGTGCAGACCATGGCCACGCACTGCAGGATATTGCCCGCATCGGTGGCAGTCGCCTTGGCCTTGATGACCCTGACTTCCCTGGGGTTCATCTTGGGGATGGACCAGCGGAGTGTGTCGGTCTGAGCGTCGGGGGCGGGGGTGGCGCTGTCGAACTTCAGGTTGGTGGGGAACTTGTCGGTGATGACCACGTTCTCCAGGCACATGCTGTCGCTCTGATTGATCACCGTGAGGGTGAAATCAAACGAGACACCCGCAACGACCTCGGGAGGCATGCACTTTTCGAGAAGGGCGATGCTGGTCCGCGGATCGCCGGAGGGATAGGCGAAGACGACCTTCTTGCAGTCGGGCCTGGGCATCTCGACCCTGGGCGCGGGAGCCGGAGCCGGGGCCGGTTTCTTCGGACCGCAGCACTCGCAACCCACCAGTGTCGCCACAGCCGCGAACGACAGGAATACGCCAGCCAGTTGACGTTTGAAACGCATCATGTGATTCTCCTTGTATCGAATTCTGTGAGCCGGTGGCACCCATTCCACAATGTAAATGAGGCCCTTCCGAGGTTTTTTTCTGCATACGCAGTTCGGCAACTTGCTAACCACCGGGTCGCCGACCCACGGTTGCTCATTATAATCACAATGATTCGCCGGGGCAACAATAACTTTGAATTTTGCATGAGCGTGGTCCGATTCAGGACTATTTTGCTCCGTTAAGAACACTTGTAGCGCACAGAAAACTGCACGGCGGCAACCCGCCTCCGCCAAGGCTATGTTGTCGGGTGTGCCGCCGCGGCATCGGGCGAAAGCACTTCCACCTTGATGTCCGGCGGCAGCAGCGACTCGAGCTGCTGCTGGAACCGGCCCTTGATCGCGGTGTAGAGGGCGCCCCGGCGGCTGGAACCGATCAGCACCCTGCCGACGGAATTCATCGCCGCACTTTCCGCGATGAGTTCGGCCGCCTCCGGACCCTGATCGTAGACGGGAATGATCGGAACGCCGGCCGCGTGCCCGAGATCCAGAAACTTCACGAAGGTCCGCTGGGCCGCCATGTCGGTGTCGATCGAAAGCGGCCGGTCCCATTTCACCGACAGGCTCACCTGGCGGATGAAGCAGACCACCAGCGCCGCGCCATCGGACCTGGCCAGTTCCAGCGCCGCCGGAGCGAGCTGTTCGGACCCGTAGGTCCCGACCAGAATCCTCGGGCGCACCCAGTCTCCGGGCGAAAGCTGCTCGATGATCGCCTGGCGGAGGAGCGTCGGCTTGGCGCCCTTGCGCATTGCCCACCAGCGGGTGCCCTGCCGCAATGACAGCCCAACCGCCAGCACGATGGCGACGAAGGCGAGTGCGTGCAGTTTTGTGCCGGCCAGCGTCACCCAGATCGCCAGCAGGAACACGCCCAGGACGACCATCGGCCCCTTGCGCCGTATCCGCCGCAACCGCGGATGGAACGCGCACAGGGTGACGTTGATGGCCACGGCGCCGACGACGCCGATCGCGTACAGGGCGGCCAGGTGTTCGAGGTCGTGGCTGATGACCAGCACGAAGATCGGCACGCTGGCGGCCACGATCGTCGGAATCCACGGCACGCCGAAGCGGTTGAGCCTCTGCAAGACCTGCGGCAGTTCGCCGTCGCGGGCCATCAGATACTGTACGGAGATCATGTCGGTGATCGCCGTGTTGGCGGCCGACAGCAGCAGAGTGCCGCCGATGATGCGCACCAGCCATTCGCCCCACGGGCCCATGTAGACCTTGGACAGGAAGGCCAGCATGTCTTCCTTGTGCTGGTCGTAGCCCAGCGGGAAGATGCTGCACATGAACGCGGCCAGGACGATGTTGAACACGGCCACTTCGATCGCCACCACCCAGATGGCCTTGCGAGCGGTGCGGGCCACGGGTTGTTTCATCACGCCGGTCAGGTTGGCGATCGCCTCGACACCCGACAGCGCCAGCACGATCGACACGAACGCGACCCACATGGCGGTCGGCGAGTGGTGCGTCGTGCCCATGCGCTCGGGCAGATGTCTCCAGTCGACATGGAAGATCCCGCCCCCGACGATGACCATGGTGATGATCACCATCCCCACGGCGGCAACAACGGCGAACGACCCGGTGTGCTTCGGCCCCATCATGTTGAACAGGCCGATGGCGCCGATGGCGATGATGGCCCACAGGCCGGGCGAATCCAGGTGGAACAACTGCGACTGGCGGACCTGCTCGGCTTTCTCCTGGGCGTCTGTGGTTTCTCCTCGGCCGTGTCGAAGACGCGAATGCGCGAGCCGGCATCTTCGACCGCCGCGGTGTCGCCCGTTTGCGCCGCCGATGCGGCCGCGGAATCCTCAGTCTGAGACTTCAGCGGCAGACCGAAGTAGTGAAACGCATCCAGCGCCGAGAGCGAGGCGGTCACGGTGTAGTCGGCGAACAGCAGCAGCGCCCCGACCACGGCCAGTACGCGCGAGCGGTGCTTGGCGGCCGTGTACACGCCGCCGCCGTCGGGATAGATGCGGCAGATCTGGCCGTACGCCCAGCCGACCGCCAGGATCAAACCCGACATGGCGCAGATCAGCCAGAAACTCGTACGGCTGGCAAAGAAAAACGCCAGACCCAGAACGTAGAGGCGCGAGGTGCCCCAGTCGCCAAAGAGCAACCCCGCGGCCTGCAGCCATGAGACGTTCCGCGGCCGATGGCTTGAAAGCAGAGTCAGGGCGTGGGGCTTGGCGCCCGATTCAACAGCATCGTGCATACACACAATCCGAGGGAACCACGGCTACGGCCCACCAGTCCTGCCTGGCAGGCATAACCTTCGGTTCAATCCACACGAACGGCGCCCGGGTTTGTGCGGCCATGGGGTCAGCCGCGCAGGAGGGCGTTGCGTCGTGCTTTCAGCCGCCGGCGAGGTTAGCTCAAGCGATAGCTCACTGCAACCCTGCGCCAGTTTCCGTCCCGCCAGGGCGTGCCCAAAGATTCGGGAGGGCCGTGCTTCTGCACGGCCGGAATGGTCGCGCCGCGAAACGGCCGCAGAGGCCCTCCCGGAAGAATGGTCACGCCCTCCCGCCACCGCAACGGGCACGCTTCCGACTGGACGCGGACGTGTTCGCGGCCGGGCTCGCGCGATGCAATGCAAGCTTCGCCGGGCGAGGTGCCGGCGGCTTCGGCTTGGCCGCGAGCTTCTCGGTGGCGGGGACGATCCTGCGCGCCATCGAGGCGGCGACCTTCGGGCCCGATGCGGGCGGGGTCGCCAGCAAAGGCGGCCCGCTTGCCCCGCCGCCGCCGGCGCCGAGGTTGGCCGAGACGATGGCCAGGTCGTCCGCGGTCACCACGCCGTCGTGGTTCAGGTCGCCCTCGAAGTACGTCGCGCCGACGCGGCCCATGTTGGCAATGACGTTGAGGTAGTCGGACTGGTCCACCTTGCCGTCGAGGTTGGTATCGCCGGCGTAGGTGCCTTTGAGGATCATCTGGCTGAAGTTCACACCGTCGGAAATCGTCGTGCCGCTCCAGGTCGTCTGATGGATCATGTTGTTGTCCACCAGGCCGACGGTCGCCGGCAGCGCGGCGGTTCCGATCGAGGTCAAGATCCCAGTGCCCAGGACCATGCCGTTGTGTACCAGGCTGTTCAGGCCGGCGTACGGGGATGCGCCCGCATAGGCGAGAACCAGGCTGCTGCTGCCCAGATCCAGCACGGCGTTGGGTGCCATCAGCAGTCTGCCGGTTTGCACGACGGTCGATGCTCCTCCGGACAGATTCAGCCGGGCGGAACCGTTCAAGGTGATCCCGGCCAGTTGTTGCGACGAAGGCAGGCTGACGGTGGCGGTGTTGTTCAGGGTCAGCGCCAGGTTGGCGCCGCCGATTCCCAGTGACATATCGATTGACGTGTTGCCGCCGT
>JBIOJL010000197.1:0-11000 GCA_044450885.1 Tepidisphaerales bacterium | reverse complement strand
AGGAGGTAGAGCGCGCCGATGACCGCGGCCGCCAGGGGGATGGCGATGAGGACGAGCCGGAATATGGGCGGACGCGACTGAGCCATGAGTCACCCGGGACAGACCGTGAGAACCCATGCATGTTAACAGAGTTTGGTGGAGATGTTGAGGCGGACGGAGGCAATCTTCTCCGCGGATGTGCCCGCCGATTCTGGCAATTGGCCGCTGTAGCTGCGATCGCCGATCGCGGCGGCGGACCGCGATCAGCGATCGCGGCTACAGACACGCGGATTGCCAAGAAGGATGGACAGACGCGTCTTCGCCACGTCTCCGCGACAGCCACGTCTCCACGACGTTGCCGCCGCCGGCTGCAACGATTAATATCCCCGGCATGTTCCGTTCGGCGCCCATGACGGTGGTCGTACGATAGGGCTCGCGGCCGATGGCACGCGGGCCCGGAAATCCGTCCTGTCGTCACTCCCGGTCACAAACAATCGCCGTCAGGTCCGGCCCGCAAGGCCGGCGTATTTCAAGGAAATCAGCCCATGAGCAGCGAACTCGCAAAAACCTATGAACCGGCCGCCGTCGAAGCAGAAACCTACAAGACCTGGCTCGACGAGAAACGCTTTGCGGCCGACCCGGCCGCTCCGGGCGAGCCGTATTGCATCGTCATCCCGCCGCCGAATGTCACCGGGGCGCTGCACCTCGGGCACGCCATCAACAACACGCTCCAGGACATCCTCATCCGCAAGGCCCGCATGGAGGGCAAGAACACGCTGTGGGTGCCCGGAATCGACCACGCGGGCATCGCCACGCAGGCCGTGGTGGAGAAGCAGCTCAAGGAGAAGGAGAACAAGACCCGGCACGACGTCGGCCGGGAAGCGCTGGTGAACCGCATCTGGGAGTGGAAGCAGCAGTACGGCGACCGCATCGTCGAGCAGCTCAAGCGGTTGGGCTGCTCCTGCGACTGGGACCGCACCCGCTTCACGCTGGACGACATGTGCGCCCGGGCCGTCCGCGAGATGTTCTTCAAGCTGTTCAAGGATGGGCTGATCTACCGCGGCAAGCGGCTGGTGAACTGGGATGTACACTTGCAAACGTCGATCTCGGATGACGAGATTTACCATGAGACGGTGAAGACGTCGTTGTGGCATATCAAGTATCCGATCATTGGTGCTGAGGGTTCAGGGTTCAGGGTTCAGGGTTCCGCGGACTCTGCGTCTGAACCCCGAACCCCGAACCCCGAACCCTTCGTGGTTGTCGCCACGACGCGGCCGGAGACGATGCTGGGGGATACGGCCGTCGCGGTGAATTCGCAGGATCCGCGCTGGAACTGGGCGATCGGGCTGAAGGTGCGGCTGCCGCTGGTGGGGCGGGAAATCCCCATCATCGCGGACGACATTCTCGTCGATCCGAAGTTCGGCACCGGCGTGGTGAAGGTCACGCCGGCGCACGATCCCAACGACTATGCGGTCTGGCAGCGCCATCAGGGCAAGGCGGACCCCATCAACCTGGTCAACATCCTGACGCCCGATGGCAAGATCAACGAGAACGGCGGACCCTACGCCGGCATGAAGCGCGATGCGGCCCGCAAGCGGGTGGTGGATGATCTCACCGGGCATGGGCTGCTGGTCAAGGAAGAGCCGTACGAGACGCAGGTGGGGCATTCGGACCGGTCCAAGACCGCGATCGAGCCGTATCTGTCGGATCAGTGGTTCGTGACCATGGCGCCGCTGGCCGAACCGGCGCTGGAGGTGGTGCGCGGCGGGAAGATCAAGTTTTTCCCAGAGCGGCATGCGCAGCAATACCTCAGTTGGCTCGGCGAGAAACGCGACTGGCCGATCTCGCGGCAACTCTGGTGGGGACATCGGATTCCGGTGTGGGCCAAATCCAGCGAACCCGGCAGCCCATCGGTCGCCACGCCGCAGCTTGATGCCATCCATCTTGAGAAGGTCCAGGGCGTCGAAGTCGCCATGCGCACCATCGTGCGCGATGGCGTTCACACCGAACTGGTTTGCATCCCGCCCGGCCATCCAGAGGTCGAGAAGCAGTTCGAGTCGCTCGGCTACGCGCAGGATCCGGACGTGCTGGACACATGGTTCTCCAGCGCCCTCTGGCCGCACAGCACGCTCGGCTGGCCGACGCACACGCCGTCGCTGCGCAAATGGTATCCGGGCGCCGTGCTGGTGACGGCGCGCGACATCATCACCCTGTGGGTTGCCCGCATGGTGATGGCCGGGCTCTACAACATGCACGAGGTTCCGTTCTATCATGTGGCCATCAACCCGACGATTCTCGATGGCAAGGGCGAGCGGATGAGCAAGTCCAAGGGCAACGGAGTCGATCCCGTGGACATCATCGAGATTCACGGCGCTGATGCCTTGCGGTTCACGCTGACGCAGATGGCGACCGAGACGCAGGATGCCCGTCTGCCGGTGAAGAAGCTGCCCAACGGGAAGAACACGTCGGAGAAGTTCGACATCGGCCGGAATTTCTGCACGAAGATCTGGAATGCGTGCCGGTTTGCGCTGTCCAATCTCGAAGGCATCCAACCCGTCGCGCCCGACCCGCAGAGATGGTCGCTTGTCGATCAGTGGATCATCTCCCGCTTCAACCGGACCGTTGACGAGGTGAACAAGGCGCTGGCCGAGTATCGCTTCGACGTCTATGCCAAGGCATGCTATGACTTCTTCTGGCGCGACTTCTGCGACTGGTACGTCGAGGCCATCAAACCGGCCATGAAGGACCCGGCCCGCGCCGGGCAGACGGCCAACGTGCTGGCGGCCGTGCTCGACGGCTCACTGCGACTGATGCACCCGATGATCCCGTTCATCACCGAGAAACTCTGGTGGCGGCTGAACGAAATCCGCCTGCAGCGCGGCCTGCCGCGGTACATCGCCGGCTGCACGACTTCCCGGCTGATCATCGCCGCCTGGCCGCGCGTCGAGGGGGTTTTCGAGGATGCCGAGCAGGTCTTCCCGCGGATTCAGGAGATCATCGTCGCCATCCGCAACGTGCGGAACGAATACAAGGTCGACCAGAAGAAGCCGGTTACGGTGAGCATGGCCGCGCCGGCCGAATCGCAGCGGCAGATCGAAGCCAACCGCGAGACGATCGAGCTGCTGGGCAACTGCACGATTCGCGAAGTGAAGGCGGAGCTCGCCGCCCCTGCCAACAGCGCCCGCACGACGGTCGCCGGCTGCGACATCTTCGTGGAAAACATGGCCGACCCCAACGCCGAGAAGCAGCGCGGCGACAAACGCATTGAGGAACTGACGAAGCTCATCGCGTCGCTGAAGGCGCGGAAGGCAAACGAAGCATACATGTCCAAGGCCCCGCCGAATCTCGTCAAGCAGACGCTGGAGCAGCTCGCCGAGGCCGAGGCGGAACTGGCCAAACTCGGCGGTGTACATGCCTAATTCACCGGCCCCATCCCGCTCCACCTGATCTTGCCGTATTGGTTGGCATCCGACGTGTTCGAATTGTACGGCATCTGGTTCGGCTGGATCTGCACGTCCTTCCAGGCGAACCACGCGACATGCCCGTCGGCAAACAGCAGGTGCCCTCCGCTGCGGTGCCGGGTGGTGAACCGGTGAAAGTCGGCTTTGCTCTGCGCCAGCTTGTTATCGTATCCCTGCGGCGTGATCTTTCCGTCGTAAACCATCGGATACGCCGCGTTGTAGTCCTGCACGCTCTGGTCGATGTACTCGCCGGAATTGGTGATCTTCTCGGTCATCAGCACCACCTCGCTTCCGGGATTCGCGTGTGACAGCTTGACGTTGGGCTCCGTGGGTCCGTTGATGATGTCGCCAAGTTTGGAATTCCACACGTAACTCATCGCAAACTTGAACTGCCGGTTGCTGGCCATCCCCGTCGAATTCTTGACGGCCCCGGTCGAATCGCGGCCGAAAAGCAGGAAATAGTCGCCGAGCACGATGTCGTGTCCGTTCATCGTGCCCGGTTCTATCTGATTGGGACAGATGAAAATGCTCGCCGATCCCGCGCAAGGCGCCGGTTTGATCCCCAGGCCGTCCGCCACAAGCACATCGTAATAACTCTTGTACTTGAGATACGGCGGTATGGCGTTGAACCAGATGCCCGGATCGTCGTAGCCGATCACGTCCTTGTTCGGCGGCCCGAAGTTGTTCAACGCCTGATCGGAGCCATCCGGGCCCTTCTGCGGCAGAGCCCCCTTGTTCTCGTTGGCGTACATGTGGATGCCCATGCCCAATTGCCGCAGGTTGCTCATGCAGGCGACTTCCTGCGCCGCGCGGCGGGCCCTGCCGAGCACCGGCAGCAGAATCGAGACCAGCAGCGCGATGACCCCGATGACGACCAGCAGTTCAACCAGTGTAAACGCAGAACGAGCCGCTCTAGGCAACATGATGGATCTCCTTCCACGATACCGGAGCTCACGGAATTCCGAGCGAGACAACAATTCTCCGTTTGCTCCCGACAATGCCGACGCGGAATGCCGACATTCGGTGGGGAATATTAGGCCGGATCGGAAACCGCGGCCACTGGTGAAGTGTTAAGAATGGCTATCAATCGCGTCACCAAAAATTAGCTCAAGGCAAACACTGCTTCCACTACGATCTTAAACTTGCATCGTAAGACTAGCGTGCCCACGTTGCAGCGTCGGTGTGGCGTGTGGCGTCAGCCAGGTTGGGACATGGCCACGTTTGCGTGCGAAGTGCCCGCCTAAGTGAAGCCGGGAGGACTGCGTGTCGTTGTCTTAGCCGTCGTCCGGAGCGCATCGTTTGCCGCGATGCCCCCGGCGAGGGTGTCGTTTTCGTCCCCGTTGTCCGCGGGGACGTTCTGATTCTTTTTTGAGATTGGAGAGTGTATGCGCATTCTGACAAATGGTAAGACAGTTCAACGTTCCGCAAAGGCCCGCCTGTCGTCGGCCTCGTCGATGGTGTTGGAGAGCATGGAATCCCGCACGATGCTCAGCACCACCGTGGCCGCATGGAATTTCGATTCGCTGACGATCGGCACGAATCTGAGCCCGGCGCCGTCCACCGGCGCGGGCACCGGCACCGCCCTCACCGTCGGCTTGCAGACCAGCGGCAGCAACCCCAACTCACCGGGCGGGGTTTATGCTTACCCCAATCCCAATGCCAGCGGCACCGGTGACACCTCCGATATCCTCAACGGCACCGGCAACAACGGCGTGGCCGACCACAGCAGCAGCGGCGCCGGCACCGGCAACATCAACCCGGCGTGGCGCGTCCGTGGCGCCAGCGACGGCTGGAGCAGCAACGCGGCTCTGGCCAGCCAGGGCGCCCAGTTCAAGGCCAGCACCGTCGGTTCCAGCGGGATTTCCCTGACTTTCGATCTCGACCCCTCGTCGGGCGGCGCGCCCAGCGAGGTCGCGGTTCAATACACCACCGACGGCAGCACCTGGATCACCCTTCCCGCCTCAGCCCTCACCACCGGAACCGCGGCCAACGGGACCACCGATGGCGTTACCGTCGCGACCAATTCGTCAGACCCGAACATCGTCAACGGCGGCTACTTCCAGATCGCCAACAACGCTGACGCATTGTTCTGGCAGAATGGACTCAAGGCGGACCTCAGCGGCATCTCCGCCGTCAACAACAATGCCAACTTCGGTGTCCGGATTGTCAACGCGGCCACCGGCATTGCGGAATTTGAGGTTACCGGCACCGGTGCCGCGCCGATCGCCTATCCCGCAATCGGCACCGGCAACTGGCGCTTTGACAACGTACAGATCCTCGCCAACGGCGGCGCGCTGACGGCGCCCGTCGTCTCCACCAATCCCACCAACCAGACGGTCGCCGCCGGTCAGCCGGTCACCTTCACGGCGGCCGCTGCCGGCAACCCGACCCCGACCGTCCAATGGTACAAGGGCGCGGTTGGATCGGGTACCCTGATCGGCGGCGCAACCTCTGTAACTTACACCTTCACGACGCTGGCTGATGGCAGCGAGAACGGCAGCACGTACTACGCGGTCTTCACTAACTCGGTGTCGTCGGTCAGCACGACAGCGGCCACGCTGAACGACGCGCTTGCGGCCCCGGTGGTAACCACCAATCCGACCAATCTGTCCACCACGGCCGGCAACACCGCCACTTTCACGGCCGCCGCCTCGGGCAGCCCGTTGCCCACGGTCCAGTGGCAGTCCAGCCCGAATGGAACGACCTGGACCGATATTTCAGGTGCGACCGCAACGACTTATTCGTTCACGACGAACAGCGGCGAGAACGGCAACCATTATCGCGCCGTCTTCACCAACTCACAGGCCCCCGGCGGCGTGCCCAGCAGCGGTGCGACGTTGTCGCTCGGCGGCACGGTGATCACGGCATGGAACTTCAATCAAGCGCCGCTGGTGGCGGGCAACGTCGACCTTTCTCCCGCACCGTCAACCGGTTCGGGTACCGCGTCTTCGCTCGGCATGGGCCAGCCCGGCAACTACACCCTTTTCGTCGGCACGCAAACGAGCGGCACGTTTACGTTGACGGTCACCGACAACAGCGGCACGTACACCACTGCCGCTCTGGCCTATAACGCCACCAGCGCCCAGATTCAGACCGCGCTGCGGGCGTTGGGCGCGACCGGGGCCTCCGGGTTCACCGTCGCCGCCACACAGCTTACCACCGCGCCAATTGCACTGAGTGTAACGCTTACCGGAGACGCCTCCGGCTCACTCTCCGGCAACGGCAGTGCCCTCACGACTCCGGGTTCCTTCCTGGTTTCGCTCCCCCCTTACCCCCAGGCCAACGCGACTGGGGCCAGCGGACAGGCGGCTGTTGACATCTCGGACCTGGTCGCCAGCAGCGGAGCCGGCAACGGCGGCAGTTCCGACGGAACCACGGGTAATATTTGGCGCATTCGAGGAAACAACGGCTGGAACAGCAATACCCCGATCGGCTCGCAGGGTGCCCAGTTCCTGGCCAGCACAACCGGTTTCACGTCGATCGGCGCTCAGTTCGATCTGTACGCGACGGCCCAGGGTGAAGGCAAGATCCAAGTGGAGTACACCACCGATGGCAGCACCTGGAACAACGTGCCTGCCGCCGACCTCAGTGTCGGCAGCGACACCGGCATCAGCGTCCAGAACAACACCACCAGTGCCAATACCGTCATGGGCGGGTATTTCAAGATCACCGGCGGGTCGGCCTGGTACAACGCACTGCAGGTCAACCTTGAAGGAATTGCCGCGGTGGACAATGACGCAAACTTCGGCCTCCGCATCGTCAACGCCTCGACCGGTGCCGACTGCGTCAACGTCACGGGCGCGGCCCTGAACAACAGCTCGGGAAACAACCGCCTCGACGAAGTGCAAATCACCGGCAGCAACCCTGCCGCTCCCATCATCACCACCAATCCGACCAGCCAATCGGTGGCCAGCGGCAGCGCCGCGACGTTCACCGTCGCCGCCCTGGGCTATCCGGCGCCGACGGTGCAGTGGAAAGTGAGTACCGACGGCGGGACGACTTTTGTTAACGACACCACCGACACCGGCAACACGACGACGACCTTGCAGGTCGTCGGGTCTACCGGCAACAGCGGCAACGAATACGAAGCCGTCTTCACCAACGCCGTGGGCAGCACGACGACGACTGCCGCCACGCTCTCGGTGGCCCCGACGATCACCACCCAGCCCGTGAGCCAAACCGTCGCTGCCGGTGCGACCAACGTCACCTTCACTGCCGCCGCCACCGGCAACCCGGCACCGACCGTGCAGTGGAAGATCAGCACGGATGGCGGGGCGACGTTTACGAACATCAGCGGCGCAACTTCGACCACCTACGCCTTCACCGCAACCGAAGGACTGTCCGGCAACGAATACGAAGCCGTGTTCACCAACGCGGGCGGCAGCGCCACGACCACCGCCGCCACGCTCACCGTGATCGGCACCCCGATCGCACAATGGATATTCACCGGCGGCCAAGCTCCCACGGCCGGCGGCTCGACCGCCCAGGGCACCGGCAATGCCCCCTATGCGACGTTCGGCCCACTGACCAACACCGCCGGCACGCTCGGCTTGCAGAACTTCTACACCGGTGTCGAGGCGTTCCCCGAATCCGACATCCTCATCGAACGCAGCACGCTCAACCCCAGCTACACGGAATACGACTGGCGCGTCCGTTCCGGCAACGGGTCGGGGCCGACCGGGTCGCCGGGCACGCCGGAAGGCTGGAGCCAGACCGCGCCGCAATGGGATGCGGCCTCGATCGGGACACTGGACTCCCTCAACAATCTGATCCTGCCGCAGGGCGTGCTGTTCAAAGTCGACACCACCGGCTACTCGAACATCACCTTCCAGTTCGACTGGAACCAGGGCGGCATCTCCGACATGCAGCCGCAATACTCGCCGGATGGCGGCACCACTTGGACCAACGTCCCCGGCGCGATCATCCAGGCCGCGGGAACCGACTTCCACGGGATTACCGGCGCCACCACGACCGCAACGCCCATTGTGGTCAACCTGCAAGGGATCAGTGCCGCCAACAACAACCCGAACTTCGAATTGCGTCTGGTCACGAAATACAACCCGTCCCTGCCGTTGATCAGCGATGGCAACCTCCTCGATCCGGCCACCCACGGGCAGTACGCCACCGGCGCCCCCGCCCCGGTCAACGCCCAGCAGGTGATTCAGTTCGACACCGGCGTCAACGGCGGCACCTTCACCCTGACCTACAACGGGAACACCACCGGCCCCATCGCGTATGGCGCGACACCCGCGACCTTGATTGCAAACATCACGGCCGCACTCGATCTTCTGCCCGGCTTGAGCGGCAATTTCTCAGTGGCCCAGACGAATTACGCATCCGGAACGCTGTTGCAGCCCGTGCGCGACGCTCTTGGCAAGCGGGACCAGGACATGACCGTGACGTTCAGCGGCGCCTTGGCCGCCACCGCGGTGACGACCATGACGGCAGACAGCAGTTCCCTGGCCGGTGGCGGCGTCAGCGTGGCGACCTGGGTGAACGGGTCGGCCAACGGTTTCAAGCCCTACGTCGACGGTGGCGGAGCCTGGCAGATCGGCAAGATCAGTATCAACGGCGACAGCACACGCACAGGCGGGCTGAGCGTCACGGCCAATCCGGTCGCGACCCAGGTCGCCGGCGGAGGTGTTGCAACTTTCACCGCAACCGTCTACTCGGAAACATTTCCAACCGTTCAATGGCAGGTCAGCACCGATGGCGGCGTCACCTGGAACCCCGCAACCGGAACGACCACGATAAACGGCTATAGCTCCACCTTCAGTTACACATCCCACACCAACCTGAGCGATAACAGCTACCAGTTCAGGGCGGAGTACACCGCCGGCGCGTCGACGGCCGACTCCAGCAGTGCGGTCCTGACCGTCGTCACGCCTGTCGCCCCGACGATCACGCTGCAGCCCGCGAACACGTCCGTTCAGGAAGGCAATGTTGCTCTTATTACCGCGACCGCAAACAGCAACACCGCACCCGCCCCGACCATGCAGTGGCAGGTCAGCACCGACAGCGGAACCACCTGGACCCCTCTGACCGACACCGGCGGCTATCTGGGGTCGCAGACCGTGACCCTCGGCCCCTCCGGCTACGTCTCGAAACTCAGCATCACGACGCTGGCCGACGCAAGCCAGACCGGCTACGAGTATCGCGCCGTCTTCACCAACGCCGTCTCCTCGGCAACCAGCAACGCCGCAACGCTGACGGTGCTGGCGGCTGAGACGATCATCACCAACTGGGACTTCAGCGGCCACTCGACCGATATCTCCACCCCCACTTCGCCGGGCTTCGACAATGCCCCGGCTCCCACGGGCGGCGTAGTCGATCACGGCACGGCACTGCCGGTCGGCATGACGCTGGCTTACAATCCGGCCGACCCGGCCACCGGGACCGACGGGAACGGCTCCGTTCCCGCGGGCGACGTGCTCAGCTCCCCCGGCTACTTGAACCCCTCTTTCAGCGAAAACACCTGGCGCGTCCGCGGCGGCCCGACGGCCAGCACCGGCGGCACCCCCGCCAACGGTTGGAGCAATCTGGCCCCCGAGTACAGCCAGGGCGTCCAGTTCAGCGTGCCCACCACGGGCTACAACCACGTCTACGTGACCCTCGACTGGTACTCCACGACCTCCGGCATCCTTGACGCCCAGGAGCAGTACACGACCGATGGCGCCACCTGGCACAACATCAATAATCAGGTCCAGGCATTCTCCAACGACTTCTACGGCGCTACCGCCACGGGCGGACCTGTCCCGCTGGTGATCGACGTTTCCAGCATCTCGGGCGCCGCCAACAATCCGAACTTCGGGATTCGGCTGGTGTCGGCATACAACCCGCAGTTGCCGAGTGTGACGACCACATTGGACACCATCGGTTCGGATGGCACCTTGGTTGCCGGTACTATCGCGAGCACCCATGGCCAGTACGCCAACGCCGCACTCGTTGGCAACCCACCTGGCCCCGCTGCGTACAACGGCAGCAAGGGCAACTGGCGGTTCGACAACATCGTGTTCCACGGCGACCTCATTTCCACGCTGCCCGCCTGGCTCGCTCCCGGCAGCGTGGCCAGTTGGGTTGCCGGCACGCATACCCTGACCGTCACCGGCCCGGCGACGATCATCGCCGATCCGGGCACGGATCAGCCCGTGATCGATGCCGCGGGCGCTGCGGCCCAGATCACCATCATCCCCGCCACGGATGCGACGCACGAGCGGATCGAACTCGGCGGGTTGCACCTGACCGGCGGCGCATCGGCCGTGGTCACTTCGCAACCCGGCGGCCGCTCTGTGTTCAACCACCGCGTGCTGGTGATCGACGACTCGACGCAGTTCAGCGTCGATGGCACCAGCACACTCGATGTGAAGGACAACGACGTCATCCTCCGCAACGCCAGCGCCGGCACCATCAGTGAAGTGCCGGAAGTGAAATCCACATCGGTGGTCGCCGGATCCACCGCCCTGGGATTTGCCCTCAACGGGACCACGGGCGTGAACTTCAGCCAGTTCGGCCCTGGCGCAAGCCCGCAGAGCGTGGGCGCGACCGACTTCCTCATCAAGT
>JBIOJL010000196.1:0-11042 GCA_044450885.1 Tepidisphaerales bacterium | reverse complement strand
GAGTATCCGTGGGATGGCCTGGTTAGTCTGCAACTTGACGTGGAGAAGCCGCAGCGGTTTGCGCTCAACCTGCGGCAGCCGTCGTGGTGCGCGGCGACAAAACTGACGCTCAACGGGCAGATCGTCGAGCCCACGCCGCGGGACGAGCGGGGGTACGTCCGGATTGAGCGCGAGTGGAAGAACGGTGACGCGGTTGAACTGGCCATGGAGATGCCGGTGCAGCGGATCGAGGCGCATCCAAACATCCGGGATTGCGTTGGCAAGGTCGCCCTGCAGCGCGGGCCGATCGTTTACGGCATCGAGGCGCTGGACAACGGCGGCAAGACCGATCTGGAGCTTGGGGCTGATCCGGCGTTCGAGGCGGTCTTCCAGCGCGACCTGCTTGGCGGGATCACGGTGATACGGGGCAAATCGGCCGACGGCAAGCCGTTTGTCGCGATTCCGTTTTATGCGCTGGCCAACCGGGGCAAGTCGGCGCAGGAAGTGTGGATCAGGCAGCGCGGCATCAAGCCGAGCAGCGCGTGGTGGGCCAGTAAACTTTATCGACCGCGTTCGTAGTACCGCCTTCAGGCGGTCGTTCGGAGTCCCGGCTTCAGCGCTTTAGCCGGTTGTTTGGAGTACCGCGTTCAGGCGGTCTGAAGAAGAAATAAGACCGAAGGCGGTACTACGAACAACGGACCATCATCATCTTCCTTTTGACTTTTACCCTTTTCCTTTTTCCTTCCGCCACCCTCCTTCAATCGACAAACTGCAAAACCCCAAACCGCTCCGGCGTATGCGCCGTGGGCGTCAGCGTCGGGTTCCAGGCCATGAACACGTTGCCGGCGCGGTCGTGGCGGTAGAGATTCAGCCGCCATCGCGTCCCCGTTTTCGGCTTTTCCGGGGCCAGGGCCGCCAGCGGGATCCGCCATTCCGCCCGCCAGATCTTCGCCTTCTCATCCACCTTCACGGCCGACTGGAACTTGCTGTCCCAGTCGAAATCCCGCTTCGGCAGGTCCAGGACCAGGTCCAGCCGCTCGTTCGTGGGCGCCACCTCAAACTCCGTGTAGTGCCCGATGTTCTTCGCGTCCGAGCCGATGAACGCCTCCACCACGTCCTTGTCCCACAGCCCGATCCGCTTCTTCTGCGATACCGGCTCGAACACCGTCAGCTTTGTGTACGGACACTCATAGCTCAGGTACAGATACGCATCCGACCACAGGCAGCGGACCGTCGTCGACAACTCTGGCCGGGCGGCCGACTCTTGCAGCGAAAGCTCCAGGTACACCGGCGTGGCCTTCTGCCAGGCCGGCTTGGCATGGTCGCCATCCAGCTCGAAATCCTTCTCGATCCGCCCGGCCTTCATCACCGGCGCCGGCATCGACCGCGCCAGCAGCTTGCGGGCGTTGTCGAAGTAGATCTTCCGCAGCACGGACGATGGCAACCCGATCGAGCCGATCGTCCAGTCCCCCTGGATCGGCGTCATGTGGGCCCAGTCGCGGTCGGTCGTCTCCAGCCAGCGCCAGTGCCTGGCGTAGAAGGTCTCCGCATCCGCATCGGTCGGCGGCGGTTCCTTGCCGCTGGAGCCGAGGATCAGCCGGTCGTACACCATGAAATCGGTGCCCAGCAGAATGCGGTCCTGGTACTTGATGAACAGCCGCTTCACCTGCTCGGGATCGTGCCGGCCGAGTTCCGGAATCCGCGCTGCCAGGTCGACCATCATGTTCGGGTATTTCGTCAGCGATGCATCCACCCAGTCCAGTTCTTCCGCGTTGTTGCCGAAATGCACGCACACAAACGTGGTCTCCGGATGCCGCGCCACCACCCGGCCGAGCGCCTCTAGCACATCCTTCCACGCCGGGTATCGGTTTGGGTCGCCGAACCACCAGTCGCGGTGGTCCTTGAGTTCCTTCCAGCGCTCGTTCTTGTCATCAAAAGGCAGCCAGAACGCCTTGGGGTCGCCCACATGGATCGACACCGGCATGTTCAGCTCGCCGCAGCGCTTCCACACCGGATCGAGTTTCGGGTCGTCGATCTTGAGGAGCTTGCCCTGCCCGTCGCGCAGAAACAGCCCCAGCCGCTTGAACTCCTTGAGCCCGGCCGAGCCCAGCCGGTGCCCCTCCTCAATCTGCTTCACGGCCTGTTCCGAGAATTCCGGCTTATCCCAGCCGCGATAGTCCAGGATCATGTAGTGCAGGAATCGTCCCGGATAGAGTTGATCGGTCAGCCGCTTGCCGGCTTCAAATGGAGATGCCTCGCCGTTGTCCCCGCGCGTGACCGTGCCCGTGCCGAGGTTGACCGCGGTCCCCAGCCCCACCGCATCCATGATCTTCACCGCCCGGGCGAGGCGCTCCGGGGTCATCTCGACGTGCTGGTGCATGTCGATGAGCCGGTGCTCGGCCCGCCAGCCATCCGCCTCTTTCCGCACCGCCGCGAGGTCCTCCTGGGCCATGGCCCAGGTCGAAACCACCAGCCATCCCGCCACCACCAACGCCAGCTTGATCGTCCGCATGATGTGCCTTCCTTTCGGCCCGTAGCTTATCCTCAAGCGGCCTGTTCCCGCCAGAGGCGAGCTTGCAGCAAGAGAAGACCATCTCTCGCGGTGACGCTGGTCCGTCTCCCACGCAGATTCTTAAACACGAAGGCACGAAGACACGAAGCGGTTTCCGGTACATCGGACGGTTCTGGTTCCACGGGTTCACAACTCCGATCAGGAGCGGAAAAGCATTCCCTTGGTGATGCGTTCGCGCGCACCAGACACCGCTTCGTGTCTTCGTGTTGAATCTTCTTCGGTTGCGTTTGGGCGTGAGCCCCGCCACATTGGCGCTCCGACGAGGTAATCCATAGAGATAGCCAGGAGGCTCCATGTTGAAGCCGAGCGTGTTGATATCGTTCTTGTTGCTCTCCTTCGCGGTCACCGCCGCCGAGCCGGCGCCGGACGGGTGGCAGTTCTCCGCGCCGCGAGAGGAGATTGCACCGCGGGCGTGGGTTGTGCGCGGGGCGGGTGACAGCTACGGGCTGGCCCTCGCGGGCAGGGGGGATGAGTCGGTCAATGGCAAGTGGGTCCGGCGCGTCCCCGTGACCGCTGGACAGCATGTGACGTTTAGCGCCCGCTACGAGGGCAAGGACATTCAGACGCCCCGCCGCAGCGTACTTGCCAGAGTGCTCTGGTTCGACGAGAAGGGCAAGCAGGTGGAGCAGGCCGAGTTTCCTCTGCCCGTGGCCGGGGTCGATGCGCAGGGGCTGAAGCGCATGGCCGCGACGTATGCGGTCCCCAAGGCGGCACGGGAGGCGTCGATCGAACTGCACCTGCGCTGGGCGGCGAACGGTCAGGTCGTCTGGCGCGATGTGACACTGACCCCCGCCGCGCCGCCGACCTCCCGCCCCGTAAGAGTCGCCTCCGTCAACCACCGCCCGCGCGGCACGAAAAGCCCGCAGGAGAACCTCGAGCAGTTCGCCAAGTTCATCGACGAAGCCGGCGCGGCCAAGGCCGACATCATCTGCCTCCCGGAAGGCATCACCGTCTGCGGCACGGGGCTGAAATACGCGGCCGTTGCCGAGGCCATTCCCGGCCCATCGACGCAGTTCCTCGGCGAATGCGCGGCGAGGAACAAGGCGTACGTCGTGGCCGGGCTGTATGAGCGCGAAGGCAAGGCCGTCTACAACACCAGCGTGCTGATTGGCCGTGATGGCAAGCTCGTCGGCAAGTACCGCAAGGTCTGCCTCCCGCGTGAGGAGATCGATGGCGGCATCAGTCCGGGCACAACCTACCCTGTCTTCGACACCGACCTGGGGCGCGTGGGCATGATGATCTGCTGGGACCTGAGCTATCCCGAGGTGGCCCGCGAACTCTCCGCCCGCGGCGCCGAGATGATCTTCATGCCCATCTGGGGCGGCAACGAAACCCTCGCCCAGGCCCGCGCCATCGAGAACCAAGTCTACATTGTCGCCAGCGGTTACGATTTCCGCACCGCCATCTACGACAAGTCCGGCCAGACCATCGCCAAATCCAAGGACGCCTCCGGCGTGATCTACGCCGACATCGACCTCGGCCAGCGACTGCTCTGGCCGTGGCTGGGCGACTGGCGCTCGCGCATCTGGCAGGAAGGCCCGGCGCGGACGGATCGGGAGTAAGAGCATCGGCCCCGTGAAGTGGACACGTCAAAGGAGCATGACCATGCAGGAAGACCGAAGGCTCGTTTTGTCCCGGCGTTCGGCCCGCGCCGCCCGCTCTGCAAGTAGGGCCAGCGTCCTCGCTGGCCATGTGTACCCGACGGTTAACGCTTCCGGATGGCCAGCGAGGACGCTGGCCCTACTCGTGGCCACGATCTTCTCGCTCAGCGTCGCGGCCGCTGACTGGCCGCAATGGTGCGGGACCGACGGCAAGAACATGGTCTCGCTGGAGAAGAACCTGCCGGCGTCGTTCGAGCCGGGCGAGCGCCGCACCGACGGCACCATGGATCCGGCCAGCGCCAAGAACGTGCGCTGGGGCGTCAAGTTCTGCAACGCGGCCTACTCCACGCCCTCGATCGTCGGCGGAAAGGTCTTCGTCGGCGGGCGCGACCCCGACAACGGCGTCTTCGCCTGCCTGGACGCGGCCACCGGCAAGCTGCTCTGGAAATGGCAGGCCCCGGCGCGGAAGGTCCCCAAGACCATCGACGGCTTCAGCATCGGGATCTCGGAGATTCCGGTCAAGATGGGCGTCTGCTCGTCGGCCACGGTCGACGGCGATCGTGTCTATTTTGTCAGCAACCGTTTTGAGGTGATCTGCCTCGACGCCAACGGCGAACCGCCCGGCCCGCAGGCCGGGCAGGCCCGCGTCATCTGGTCGCTGGACATGTTCGACAAGCTCGGCGTCTTTCCCTGCGATGCCGCCAACGGCTCGCCGCTCATCGACGGCGACCTGCTCTACGTGCAGACTTCCAACGGCATCGACCGCAACACCTTCGCCAACCCGCTCAAGGAGAAGGACCGCAAGTTCCCCGCGCCCAACGCGCCCAACCTGATCGTGCTCGACAAGAAGACCGGCCGCCTGGTCGCCACCGACGACACGCGCATCGTGGATCACCTGCTGCACGGCCAGTGGTCTTCCCCATCGCTGGGCAAGGTGGGCGATCAGAAACTGGTTTTCTTCGCCGGCGGCGACAGCCGGCTCTATGCATTCGCCGCGCTGCCGTCCGTGCCGGCCGAGCCCGTCAAGCTCAAGACCGTCTGGTCGTACGACTGCATCCCGCCCGAGTACAAGGTCACCGGCGATCTCGACTGGATCTCCCACTATTCGCTGGGGGACAAACGGGTGAAGGGCACGATCAACAAGAGCGACGGCACGTTCGTCGGTATGAGCGAGATCATCGGCACGCCCGTGTTCGTCAACAACCGTGTCTACGTGGCCATCGGGCGCGACCCGGAACACGGCCGCGGCCGCGGCGCCCTGCACTGCATCGACGCCCGCGGAACCGGCGACATCACCCAGAGCGGCAAAGTCTGGACCTACCAGGGCATCGAACGGACGCTCTCCACGGTTTCGGTCGCCGACGGCCTGGTCTACGTCTCCGACGTGGGCGGCACGCTGCACTGCGTCGACGCCGATACCGGCAAACCCTGCTGGACCCACCCGACGCACTGCGAGATCTGGGGCTCGACCCTGGTCGCCGACGGAAAAGTCTACATGCCCACGTCGCGCGGCCTGTGGATCCTCGCGGCCGGAAGGGAGCTGAAGGTGCTGGAGCGCATCAGCATCGGCAGCGTTCTTTCCTCTCCCGTCGTTGCCAATGGCACGATGTACATCACCAACACCACCGGCTGGCTGTACGCCATTGGGTTCTGACATCGGCGATCCATCACCCTTCCTTGCCGAACCGGACCAGGCGCGTGGGCGCTTCTTTGCCCGTCCTGGTGGCCAGAAGAGTATACAACTCAGGGCGCCGTGTTTTCATCCAGCGCCGGCCGGTGCAGTTGTGCAGCAGGGCCGGGTCGAGATCGGCGACGACCATGGCGTCGGCGGCCTCGGATGTTTCGACGATGATCCGTCCGTAGGGGTCGAGGACCATGGCGTTGCCCGTGCGGATCTCGTCATCATCCACGCCGATGCCGTTGGCGAACATCAGGAACATCCCGTTGTCGTGGGCCCGCGAGGGGAGCCAGCGCATCAGCCAGGCGCGGCCCTTGTCGCCGGTGATTTCGCGGGCGATTGATTCGGGGTCTTCGTGCCGCCGGTCCCAGATGGCCCGGTCGATCGGCTTCAATCCGTGGGGGCTGACGGAGCAGCACCCGCCCGTCTGGTGCGGCGAGAGGAGAATATCAGCGCCCATCAGGGCGGTGATGCGCGCGTTTTCGATGATGTTGTTGTCGTAGCAGATGAGCACGCCCAGGCGCACGCCGTGCGGCGTGTCGAAGACGGTGTACTCGTTGCCGGCGGAGATGCACTCGTGCTCGAACGCCTGGATCTTGCGGTGCCGGCGGAACTGCCCATCGGGCATGGCGACGATGTAGGTGTTGTACATCGCGCCGTCGGCGGTGCGTTCGACCAGGCCCGCGGCGATGGTCATCCGGTGCTGCGCCGCCATTTCCAGCAGTCGCTTGGTCGATGGTCCGCCGGGCACTTCCTCGGCCAGTTCCCACAACTGCTCGCGGCTGAGTTTTCGCAGAAACCAGTAGCCCGTCAGACAGCATTCGGGGAAGGCCGCGATATTCACGCCACGCCCGGCCGCCTGGCGCACGAATGCCTCGATCTTGCCGAAGTTGGCCTGTTTGTTGCCGGAGGCGTGCTCGAACTGCACGGCGGCAACCCGCACGTTTTGCATGATGACTCCCTGTCGCACGTGTCTTCGATCCGGTGGAAAGAATTGTGGTGCAGGCTTCCAGCCTGCCTCCGGGTGTGCAGGCTGGAAGCCCGCACCACAATGGCCTACGGCCGGGGCACGAGTTGATCCAGGAACGCGCCGATCTCGCGGCCGTTCAGCACGCCGTCGTGGTTGGCATCGGCTTCGTCGAACATGCGGTTGGCGGCGGCGAGCAGGTCCTCCAGCGTCACCTGGCCGGTCTTGTTGACGTCGGCCCGCTGCACGATCGCCCTGGCCCAGGTCAGGGCCGGGCGGGGCCGGAGCGGATCGAGGGGCGCCGCGGTGTCGTCCGTCGACGGCGGGAACGGGTCCAGCAGCCGGCCGAGATGGTCCAGGGTCGCGGCCAGCGACGTGGCGTCGACCGGTCCGCGATGCATCCAGCCGTGGGCGATGAACAGGTGCTTGGCGGCGTCGGCGACTTCCTCGCGGGTGAGCTGGCCGTCGCGGTCGACATCGATGTTGTTCAGGAGCAACTGTGCCACCGGATTGGGTGTGAACGGGCGTGTGTTGCGCTTATCCGGGACGACGGGAGCGGGCACCTTGGGCGGCGGCGCCTGGGCCGCTGGCGATGGCTTGGCGACGGCCGGCCGCGTGGTCGCCGCGATGGCCGGCCGGGTGGTCGGCTTGGGCGCGACGGCCGCCGGCGCGACGGCAGGAGCAGGCAGCGGCTTGGCAACCGCCGGCCGGGTTGTCGCCGCAATCGCCGGCCGCGTGGTCGGTTTCTGGGTGACGTTGACCGGTTCCGGCTTTGGCGCGACGATCACCGGTTGCGTTGTCGGTCTCGGCGCGGGCAGCGCGGGCAGCCTGACCGACAACACCGGCTTGGGCAGTTGGATCACGGGCTTGGACGGGCGGCCGCCGACCGGGTCGCCTTCGACGCGCCCGGCCAACTGATCCAGCACCGACTGCACGCGCGCGGCCACGAACGGCTTGAGTTCGGCGCGTGCCCGGGCGTTTCCCACCGGCATGGAGACCGGCAGCACCTTGCCCTGGGCTTTGGCGATCGCCTCGGCCTTGCGGACGACCTCCTGCAACTGGTCGATCCGGGCGTGCATCCTGGCCGGGGCAAAACAGCCGGTGGCGAACTCCCGCAGATGCTCGCGATAGGCATCGCGCATCCAGCCGACGGTCATCATCCGGCTAACCAGGCGATTGCTGTCGCGATAGGGGCGCTCGATGGTCAGGCCAGCCCACTCCTCCAGGGTCTGCCCGTTCCAGCCGAAGGAGAGGTGCAGGTCCCAGGGGATGAACGAGAGCCGCCCGGTCTCCGGATGTACATATATGTAGTAATTGTGCCCATTTACGAGCACGCCGTCGAGGTTGACGATCAGCACGTTGACCGCGATAAAACGCAGGAACTCGTCGCCGTCGAAATACGTGGCGATCTCCGTGCAGAACTCCTCGTCGCCGGCCAGGTTGATGGCGCGGGTGAAGTCCATGAAGCGCCGGGCCGCGAACGGGGTGGCGGCGGACTGGATGTTGTAGCGGTTGTATTCCCGCCAGTCGTTGCCGAAATAGGCCAGGTTGCGCGTGCGCTCCGGGCGGATCAGCAGGCCCCTGGCGGTGTCGAAGTGCTCGTGCAGGAAATCCTTGTTGACTTCCTCGACCGCGGTGTACAGGCCGAGCAGCTCGTCGTCGTAGACGCCGTCGACCGTGAGATAGACCAGGGCGAAGCAGGTGCGCGGCGCGGCGACGCCGGCCTCGCGGAAACAGGCGTACGCCAGCGTCTCGCGCAACTGCGACGGATCGAGGGCGTTGCTGGCCAGCGCCATCGCCTGGATTCCGTGGAAGTGCTGCCCCGGCACGAAATGATCGAAGTTCAGCTTGAGCGGCCGGCGCGGCGAGGCGCCGGCGAGGGAGTACGACCACTGTCCCTTGAACCGCACCCCGACGTCGTGGAGCGTCTTGTCGTCGATGGTGACCGTTGCGCCAACATAGGCATACTCGTTGCCGACCAGGCCGGGGGCCCGGCGTTCGCCCTCGACCGGCGGCTTGCCCCGCGGCCGCTCGCCCGCGGGCGACTCGGCCGCTTCCATCGCCTGCCGCGTGGTCGGATGCTGCACGACGGCCATCGCCGTCGCCAGCCGCGAAGCCCGGGCGGGCTGCATCATTCGCCAGCGGTCGGCGGACATGTGGATGCGGATGGTGAGCATCCGGTCCATCTGCCAGACCTGATCGGCCTTGTCGGCGCGTTCTTCGCGGCCGGCCCAGGCGGGGTTGGCCAGGAGAATGAGAATGAGGGGTACGAGCCGGCGCATGCTTCGAGGTCCTGTGGTTTGCATCAGCGAACCGTGCCTGTATACCGGTAATAGAAGCGAAGGTTGACGGAGAGCGCCGCCGACTGCGGGCAATCTTGTGGCACAGGCGTCTCGCCTGTGTCGTGCCGGTAATCCGGCACGGATTCTGCCGCCCTTGTCTCAATGACCCGCGCCGCCTTCTTTCGCCATGACCGTCCATCGCTTCCCATCCCAGCGCAGCAGCGCCGGTTCGCTCCGCAGCAACAAGGGTGGTTCCAGCCTCATCGGTATATACGGACTGAGGTCAGGGATCCCCACTGCGGCCGTGTGCGTCCGGTTCGAAAACGCCGCCACAAGGGCCAGCGTGTGCGGGTCCTGATCCGGCAGCAGACTCCTGACGCTGGTTTCGTCGACGCGCAGGCTCCACTGATGCGTGCCGCCTGGCTCGACAAGGATCTTTGGCTGTTGCTCCCGGTGCAGGCGCATGCTTTCCGGCGATCGTGTGATCGGGTGGCCGTCGACATACGCCGCGAACAGGAACGGTGGGAATGAGCCGGTCGTTTCCGACATGACGCGCCGGCTGGCGCTGCTCAAGCACAACATCACTGTCAACTCGCCCGGCTCTGTGGCGTGCGCCAACCGGAGTGACAGGCGCACGCCGTGATCGTCCAGCGGAATCTCCGCTGGCGTCACGGGAGCAGGCGGCAGGAGCGGCAAATCGCCATTGATCGCGTATCTGAACCTCCCCCAGCTGTAATGGTCTCGGCGCAGAAATGCGACGCATTCCTGTTGGCTGACGTGCATGCGAGGGCTGGTGAACCATCGCGGCTCCAGCGCCAGTTTCAGCACCTGCGTGTCATCCAGCCTGTCGGATACCGCAGTGGGTTCCTCGGCCAGGCCCATCCACGTCGGAACGCCATTCGATTTGTGCAGTTCCAGCAGGAACCGCACACCATAGGCGACTGCGCCGAGGACGCCGGCCCACAACGCACATCGCAGAATCAGGCGTCGGCGGCTTCGTGCCGGCAACGCCGGCGCATCGATCGCCATCCCGCATTCCGGGCATCGCTCGCTGCTGGCTCGCAGGTCATAGCCGCAGTGTTCGCACTCGCCCCACCGGCGCCGCCGCTTGGCGCGCCGGGCCCGTAACGCCGGTGGCACGATCGTCAACATGGGCAGAAAAGCCAGGGCCGCCACCAGCCAATGTGGCACGGCCGCCACCAGCCAGGAAGAGACGACAAGTATTGGCTGCAGCTCAGCTTTTGGGACGTCGTACGTCATCCCCGGTCCGGCGTCGCGCGTCGTCTCCAGGGCAAATCCCCAGTCATGCCACCGCGTTCTGGATTGGCCGGGCGGCAGGGGCAGTTCCTCGTCGCGGTCGCATCGCCCGGATGCGAGGTGCGTTCCCTGCGGGAGCGTTGCCCGCAGTCGCTCGGGCGAGACTCTGCCTTCCGCAGTTAGTACATCGCGCACCAGAGCGAGGGTTCCCCTGGCCGATCGAATCCGCGTCCACGTCGTTTGCTGGCGCTGCACATCAATCCCGCCCCAGCGAACCCAATCGCCCGTGTGATGGCTGCGCCACCAGAGGAGCAGCAGCCCCAGGCAGATCGCCAGCGAGAAGCAGCGCGAGATCGCAACGAGTCGGCGCATGAATGAATTCCCGCGACAAGACGGCGGGCATTGTATCAGGCCGACCTACCCCGGTCGCCCGGGTCCGGGGTTCAGGGGGGATGCGGGGGATTCGAGATTTGAGATTTGAGATTGCAGACTTGAGACGTTGGGGGAATTGGGTTCGTTTTTCGCTGGGGAGGGCATGAGAATCGCGCCTGACGCCTGACCCGTTTCCGGGTCCGGGTGATGGCGGGAGTATTGCTGTATGCGGCGCAGTAGCGAAGGAAAAAGGAAAAGTGAAAAAGGAAAAATGGCGGAGGGGGCATGGATGGTTCCAAGCGACGAAGCGACGAAGCGACGGAGCGACGAAGGG
>JBIOJL010000195.1:0-11050 GCA_044450885.1 Tepidisphaerales bacterium | reverse complement strand
CAGAAACAGTCCCGCGCCCATCGCCAGCCATCGTCCGATCTGCATAAGGTCTCCAGTTCGTAGTACCCGTTCGTAGTACCGGCTTCAGCCGGTCTTCAAACCCGGCTAAAGCCGGTACTCCGAACGTGCCGACGGCCGGGTTTCCGGCGCCGCCAATTCGGCAACGTAGAACCCGGCCACACGCGTGGCGATCCGCGTGGCATCGGCGCCTCCGCGGTTGGCCAGCACGATGACCGTCAGCTTGTCGTCCACGAAGCGGGAGATCACCGACGAGAAGCCGGTGGCGTGACTGCCGGTGTGTGAGAGCAGCTTGTGGCCGCGGACGGCCGAAACTCCCCAGCCAAAACCATAGCCGGACGGCTTGCCATCGTTGAACTTCATCGGTGTCCACATCTGTTCGAGGCTCGACTTCTTCAGCAGCTTCTCCGTGTACAACGCCGCATCCCACTTCGCCATGTCCAGCACCGTCGAGCGGATTCCCCCGCCGCCATACCCCAGGATCGTCGGCGCGACGAACTCGCCGTTCCGCAGCGCCCCGTTCTGCCAGAGGTACCCGGCCGCGCGGTTGGGGATGATCTCGGTGAGGCTGATGATCCGCGTCTGGCTCATGCCCAGCGGCTCGAAGATCCGCTGCTGCAGAAAGTCGCCGAACGACTTGCCGGTGATCTTGCGGATCATCATCGCCAGCAGGTGGTAGTTGGTGTTGCTGTAGGCATATCGCTCGCCCGGTGCGAAGTTCAGCGGCCGCGGCGCCGTGGCCTTGAAGACCTCCTCCTCGCTCACATCCAGCCGCAGGCTCGCCGTCGGCTCGTTGATGAAGTCCTTGATGCCCGAGGTGTGCGTCAGCAGATGGCGCACGGTGATCTTGTCCCATTTCTCCGGCGCACCGGCCAGATACGTGCCGACCTTCTCGTCCAGGGCGATCTTCCCCTCTTCCACCAGCATCATGATCGCCGTCGCCGTGAACTGCTTGGTGACGGACTGAATCTGGTAGACGGTCTCGGGTGTCGCTGGGACGTTCAGCTCGACGTTGGCCAGGCCATAGCCCTTTGCCCTGACAATGTGCCCGTCCCGGACCACCACCAGCGACAGCCCGGGAATGTGCTGTCTCTGCATTTCGGACTGAATGTAGGCGTCGGTGGCGTCGGCTTGCGCCGCAGCACCGCCCGCAACCGCCCCCGGTGCTTCCCCAGCGGAAACGGCCGGACCGAGAGCGAGCATCACCAGAATTGCCGCGATGGATCGGAGCATCATGCACGTCTCCTGCTACGCCGACTACCGCCAATTTCGCCGGCCTGTTGTCGCGCGAGTGAATTGTGCCTGGTGATGGGCGTGGCCACGGATTCGGGAGGGTCGTGCTTTTGCACAACCGCGACCGCACGGAGTGCGGCCCTCCCGAACGACTGGCCGCACCCCGGGCGATCAGCGGCGTCCACGACCGTCGTTGAGGCGGTCTGGCCACGCCGTATCAGCCCCGGAAGGGGCGAAACAGGTTAGCCCATGGCGCAAGCCATGGGGGAAAATTGGCGCACGTATTTCATGAGCCCTGTAGGGCGGCACAGGTTCTGTCGCCCCTTCGGGGCTTGATCTGTCTCTCGCCTTCTTCACCCACGACTTACGTCGTGGGCTAATGTCTATCGCCCCTGCGGGGCTGGAACGGTCGCGGATTCCGATCGGCTCCCGCGATTGCCCGAACGGCCCACCATGATACGCTGGTGACAACCGGCCCATGGCCGAAGGAGCCAGACCATGACCAACACCGCACGCTTCCGGGGAGTTGTTGCTGGCGCAGTTCTGCTGGTGATTTGTTGCCTGACACACGCGGCCGGCGCGGCCGAATCGCCAGACGCCGCAGGCTACCCCGGAACCGCCCCCGGACCGTCCGCCATCGAGGTTCAGGACGGGCGCATCACCGTCAAGAACGCCGTGCTTTCCGCATCCTGGACGGTCACCCGCCAGGGGCTCCGGCCGGTGGCTTTCCGCGACCAGCAGGCCGGCCAAACACTTGCCCTGGCGGACGAGGCTTTCCAGATCGTCTTCGCCGACGGGCTGCGCTATGTGGCCTCGGCGCTGCAACCGGACGGCGGCCCCACGCTGACGCAACTCGGCCCCGACCCCAAGGCATCGCGCCTCGCGGCCCGTATTCCTGGCCGCCAGGTGGAACTGTCCATGCGCTCGGCCGACGGCCGCCTGCGCGTGGTCTGGCGCGCCGTGCTCCACGACGGCTCGAACTACATCCGGCAACTCATCGACATCACGGCGCCGCGCGAGGACTGCGTCATCAAGGAGATCATCTGGCTGGACCAGACCATTCCCGGCGCCCGGACCTCCGGCCGGGTCGACGGCTCGCCTGTCACGGCGGGCAACTTCTTCCTGGGCTACGAAGATCCTCATGCCCTGAACCTCGTGGGCCCCGGCGGCGCGGTCGCCTGCCGCCTGCCGCGCAACGCGACGCTCAAACGCGGCGAAACCCTGACCCAGAGCCTGGTCATCGGCGTCGCCCCGGCCGGCCAGATGCGCCGCGCCTTCCTCCACTACCTCGAGCGCGAGCGGGCGCATCCATACCGCACCTTCCTGCACTACAACTCCTGGTACGACATCGCCTGGGACCCCTTCGCCATGAACGAGGCCAACTGCCTCGACGCCATCCGCACCTTCGGCGACCACCTCATCAAGCGCCACGGCGTCGTCGTTGATGCGATGGTCTTCGACGACGGCTGGGACGATCCGAAGACCCTCTGGCAATTCCATCGCGGTTTCCCCAACGGCTTTGCGCCCCTGGCCGACGCGTGCCGGCAGTACAACACGTCGCTGGGCGTGTGGCTGTCCCCTTTTGGGGGCTACGCCTCGCCCAAGGAGCAACGGATCAAGTTCGGCCGCGAACAGGGCTACGAGATCAACGCCGCCGGATTCTCGATGGCCGGGCCGAAATACTACGCGGCCTTCCGGCAGTCGTGCCTGGACATGATCCGCAAATACGGCGTCAACCATTTCAAGTTCGACGGCATCGCCGCCGGCATGAGCGCCACCGGCGGCGGCCAGTATGTTCTGGACACGGAAGCCATGCGCCGACTGATGCTGGAACTGCGCCAGGAAGACCCCAACCTCTACATCAACCTCACCACCGGCTCCTGGCCGTCGCCTTTCTGGCTGCGCTATGCCGACTCGGTCTGGCGGCAGGGGGGCGACATGGGCCTGGCCGGAAAGGGTGCCCGACAACAACAGTGGCTGACCTATCGCGACCAGGAGACATACCGCAACATCGTCGGCAAGGGCCCGCTCTTCCCGCTCAATTCGCTGATGACCCAGGGCGTGGCCTACTCGCGCCGCGGCTCGGCCGGCGATCCAACCTTCAACTCCGCCGGCTTCAGGGACGACGTCCGCGCCTTCTTCGGCAGCGGCACTGGCCTGCAGGAACTCTACATCCAGCCCGGCAAGCTGACTGACGAGGATTGGACCGTTCTCGCCGAGGCGGCCAAATGGTCCCGCGCCAACGCCGATGTGCTGGTTGATACGCACTGGATCGGCGGCGATCCCGGCAAGCTCGAGGTCTACGGCTGGGCATCATGGACACCCCGCAAGGGCATCGTCACGCTTCGCAACCCCGATGACCAGCCGCACGAATTCGCGCTCGATGTCGGCGCCGCCTTCGAACTTCCACCCGGTGCGGCCACCCGATTCACGCTCACGAGCCCCTGGCCCGACGACGCGGCCAAACCCGCCATCGCCGCCGAAGCTGGCAAGCCAGCGCGACTGGCGCTCAAGCCGTTTGAGGTGGTCGTTCTGGATGCCAGGTAGAGCCGACGCCCTCGTCGGCAATTCGAGGAACGCCGGCAGGGGCACCGGTCGCGGGCGGATGAATTCGTGCCCGGAGCATTCAGGCCACGTCTGTTGCGCCGCAAGGGTTTGCTCTTCCAGCCCCGTCAGGGGCGATAGAGGTTAGCCCACGACGTAAGTCGTGGGAAGAATGCGGCGAAAGGAATCGACAAGCCCCGGAAGGGGCGAAAGGAGCGTTCTGCCGCCCCTGCGGGGCTCTGTTTGACTACTCCTGCGCGGCCCAAGTCATCTGGCGGTCCAAGACACGGGCAAGAGTACTTGCCCATGCCACCCGAGCATGTTCCATTGCCACGAGATTTGAGCCGCGTTTGACTACCGAACTCGTCACCCTCGGCTTACGCGCTTACGCCGTGGGCTAATGCGTGTGTGTCGCCCCTCCGGGGCTTGTCGATTCCTTTCGCCGCATCTTCCCCATGGCTTACGCCATGGGCTAACATGTGTCGCCACTACGTGGCTGGAAAAGCGCCGCACTTCATCCCCGCCGCGGTCCATACTCCTGCCGCTCCACCCTGCCATCGTCATCAATCCTGACCACCTCGAACCGCACCCGTCCGGCCGCCACCGCCTCGGCCACGGCCCGCTGCGCGCCGCTCAGCCGCGCGCCGCCGCGTTTGATGTCGAGGATGACGACCTCCAACTCCGCCCCGCTGGCGCCGTCATCCTTCACGGCCGTGTAGCCGTGGAAGACCACGTAGTCGATCGGGTCTCCCAGGAAGCGCGCATCCGACGGCGCGTAGTGGAACCCCGGCAGCAGGGGGGCGAGCTGCTCGCCAATCTGTCCTTTGAGCGTGCTGCGGCTCTGGGCCACGCTCTGCCGGCGGGCATCCTGCAACTGCCGGTTCTGCGCCAGCCGCATGCGCACCCACATCGCGGCCGCACCGAGACCGCATCCCAGCACAAGACCCAGGATCGCCAGGGCGATGCCCCATCCACCCACTTGTTCCAGAAAGTTCATATCGCGGGAATCGTGCTTACTTCATGTTGTCGCTGAACCACACCGGTTCGGGCTTGGGTTGTTCCACGACGCTCTGGGGTGAGGCATGGCGCGCCAGCATGCGTTGTCCGGCAAGCATGGACTGGATCATCTCGTCCGGCCGGTCCTCCAGGGCGCAGACCACGCTGAACAACTGGTTGGCCAGCCCGCGGGACTGCATCGACCCCGCCTGGCATGCCTGTTTGAGCAGGGAGCGGGTGGTCTGCGCGTCGTCCCTGGGCCGGGTTCCGGCCAGCAGCGCCAGCCAGACGGAGGCATCGCAGACCTCCGGACTGCGTTTGTCTACTGCGGCAAACAGACGCTGGGCGGTGTCGAGATCGCCCTGGGCGGTCGCGGCCACGGCCGCATCGTACATCGTCTGGTCGTCCGCCCCGACCAGGCTGCCCGTCAGGGCCTGCTGTCCGGAAGCGCTGACCACCGCCTTGCCGCACCGCGTCAGGTCTTCGGTGACCTGCCCGGCCCGGCCATAGTATGCATCGATCAGCGCGGTCCAGAGCGTGGCGCTGGGCCGCATGGCGGAAGACTGGGCCAGTGTCTGCAGGGACTTGTCGGCGGCGGCGTGGTCGCCCTTGAGGATCTGGGCCAGCACCAGCCACTGGCGCGCCGCGGCGGAAATCGGGCTTTCGGCGGGAACCTGGTCGACCACGCGCTGCAGGCTGGCGACGGCGTCGGCCGGGCGGTGCAGCGTCATCTGGGCGATGCCCACGGCGACGAGTTCCCAGCCCGGAGGCGACCCCTGGGGCCGGTGTACCTCGCGGGCCTGGAGGATGGCGCGTTCTCCCTGCAGATCCAGGGCATAAGCCAGCGCCAGCATGGCGATCGGCTCGGGGCCGTCGGGGGTCGAGGCAATCGTCTGCGAGAGGAACGGGATCGCCGACTTGGGGCTGCCCGCGGCCAGGAGCTGGGTGCCGCGCTGCAGCGTGAAGTTCGAAGCCACCGGCTGCTGGCATCCCGCCAGCGCGGCCGCCAGCGCGAGCACGAATTGGAATGTCAGTCGGTTCATTTGGGCCTCGCCTGTTCGTGGACGGGAGCGGCCGTGGCATCCAGCGGCGTGATGTAACGCGGCTCGAGGCGCGAGGTGACGTTGCTCATATTCGTGTGGCTGGGGTCGACGATGTGGGCGGTGATGAGGATGACGACTTCCTGCTGCTGTTTGTCCGTCTGCACGTTGCGGAAGGCGGCCCCCAGGCCGGGAATGTCGCCGGCGACCGGCGTCTTGTCGATGACCGACCGATTCTGCTCCCGCAGCAAACCTCCGATGAGGACCGTCTGGTCGTTGGTGACGTTGACCACGGTCTTGGCGTGTCGGCGGGTGACCACCGGCAGGCTGTTCACGGCCCCCGTGCCCGTACCGACCACGGAGCTCTGGTCGGCTTCCGCGACCACGTCCGATACCTCGGGTTCCAGGCTCAGCATGATCTGCCCGGTGTCGCCGATGGACGGCGAAACCCTGAGCGTCACGCCGGCCTTGATCGACTGCAGCGTGTAGTAGGGATTGGACGCCTGCCCGCTGAGCAGGGTGAAGTACTTCTCCTGGCCGACGAAGATCTCGGCCTCGGTGTTGTTCACCACCAGCACCCGCGGATTGGCCAGCACCTGGCCTTTGCGTGTCTCCACGATCGCCCGCAGGGTCGCGTCCACGTAGGTGCCGAGGTCCGAGGCCGCGCCGTAGGTGATCGAGTTGACCAGATTGTCGGATCGCGCCGAGTAGTGGCCGGACTTGAATTGCCAGTCCAGGCCAAGCTGCTTGGACCCCTCCTGGGTCAGTTCGAAGACGACGGCGTCGATCGCCACCTGGCGATTGGGCTGGTCGATCTTCTGCACGGCGTCCAGCACGCGCTGGCGAACGGCGTCGGGAGCCGTCACCATGATCGTTCCGCTGGCTTTGTCGTACGTGACGTAAGGGGTCATCGAGGTGTGCAGCATCCCCTTGACCTGATCCGGCTGCACGTGCGAGAGTTTGACGCGCAGCGGTTCGGACATCCGCTGAAACAGCGGGCTGCCGGGCTCGGCCTTGCCGACCAGGTAGTAGTCCTTGACCATCACGAAACTGCATCCGCCGGCGGCACATGCCCGCTCCAGGCAGTCTTCGATGGACATGTCCTTGACCGACATCGAGACCATTCCCTGCACCGTCTGGTCACAGACGATGACCGTGTCCGTCTGCGAGGCGATGTCCTGGATGACCTGCCGCAGATCCGTCTCGACCCAGAGGTTGGTCACTCGTCTTGCGGCTTTGGCGGGCTGGGCCTGCGGGGCCGCCGCCGTCAGCGCTTTCATTTCGGCGGCCCCGGCATTCCAGCCGGGGCAGACCGCGGCCAGTCCCATCCACGGGATCATCCATGCGAGGCGGGCTTGGGGATGTGTCCGTTGTCTGGCCATGTTATTTCTCCGTCTTGACTTCGATCTCCACGGGGATCTCGACTTTCCGGAGTTTCAATCCGTCGCGGCTGCCTTCGATGTTGATCGTGCTGAGATATCTGCCGGGTTTGGCGTCCGGCGGCGCATACAGCCTCAATTCCAGGGATTTGCGGCCGGATCGGGAAACCGTGAACTCGTCCGGCTTGAGCCTGAGAGCGAGCCATGGGTTGGGGTCGGTCGTGTCGGCCGTGACCAAGGACGCGGCGCACTGGATGGGGCCTTCCCCGGTGTTGCGGACCGTCAGCGACAGGCTGCGGGTGGCGCCCGCGGGAATCGTGGCCGTGACACGCTCGGGCGAGACTTCCGCGATTGGAGATTCCTGCTGGAGCTGCTTCTTGAGGGAAAGGAGCAGTTCCGCCTCGACCGGGAGTATCTCCACCGGCATCTCCTGCCGTGCCTTGGCCCAGGATGACTGGTAGTCGAGTTCCGTCCGCAGCAGGTATTTGCCCGCGGGCACGGGCTTGGGGAAGATGGCCTCGAACCGCCGGCTGTCGCCGGCGAATATGCAGGGACGGCGGCTGGTCAGCGGAGCGGTGAACACGGTTCGCAAGTTGGCATCGAGCAGGGTGATCTTGCCGCTGCCGTCGAAGCGGGCCTGGCCGGTGTTCTGCATGCAGGCGACGACCTTGGGCAGTTGCAGCGGCTCGGCGCCCGGTGCCGGCCGCACGGCGGCGTCATCGAGATCCATCTTTGGCCAGACGACTTCGCATTGAGTAATCGCCGCCTTCCTGGGCAGGGTGTTTCCCAGGACGGTTACGAAGATCCCCGAGGCGATGCGGTAGCTGACGCCGATTCCCTTCTCGGTGCGCCCCTCTGCCGCCATGGTTATCATGACGGCGCTGTAATATTCTCCGGGGCGCGCCGACAGCGGGGGCGTAATCGTGCATTCGATGACTTCGGACTTCCTCGGCTCCAGAACAATCTCCGTCTTCTTCAGCGAGATCCAGTTGCTGGCGGATGTCGGCAGGATCCCGGGATCCTTGAAATCCAGCGCGCCCTCTTCGGATACCTGGACGTCCACCAGGTTCAGGCGGACGGTTTGGGGCGCATCGGGACCGTTGCGGGGGTTGTTGGTCAGGGTGATCCGGACCTTGGCCTCTTCACCGGGTTTGACGTCGATCTCCTGCTTGAGCGGGGAAACGGCGACCCCTCCCAGGGCGAAGTTCGCCACGGCCGCGAACAGAACGGCGGCCGGAAGGAAACCGGGGCATCGGATGGCGAATGTGTTGGTCATAAGTGTCCACCTACCATGTTGTGGTCAGGGTGATGCTGGCCGAATACGCGCCGGCCTCCGGTGCCTGGTTCAACGGAGGCGTGGCTTGGACTGAAATGGTGATCGTGCTGTTCGGCCCGGTGCCGACAACGTGGTAGGTCTTGGTGATGAAGGTTGCCGACGGAACCCAGGTCCCATCGCCGTTGGAGACGTCGGGACCGGCAAGCATGTATGCCGTGGTCAGGCTCCGGCCGCCCGCGGCCAGTATCTCGGTGCCGCCCGCGGCGGACACGATGATATCGCAGGCGACATCATGCTGGAGCGTCATGTTCGTGCTCCCGCTGATGGCCTGGTTGACTCCGTTGACGTGGGTCGGAATCGAGACGGAGTAGGGCTGGCCGAGCCAGGTCGCGCCGCCGAGCGCCACGCCGGCGGTCCAGCAGATGGCTGACATCACGACCGCGAATTGTATCATTTTCGAGCCCATCCGTGGGCCTCCTTCCATCCCTCCAGCGCTTTGAACTGGCTTACCAGGACGCCGTCAGCACGACGGTGCAACTGTAGGTGCCGGAATCGACGGCGCCCGCCGGACTGCTTGCCCTCGCGTTGAGGATTACCTGGTAGGATCCGACTCCCGCGGAGTGGGTCACCGTGTATGTATTGGCATTGAAGAACTGGCCGGCCCCGGCCCCGGCGACCTTGTAGTCCACGTCGGCCAAGGCGAGGCCGGTGCCGGTGAGCATGTACTCGGTCTTGAGGTGTTGGGTGCCATTCGTGAGGACGCCGCTGTTGGTGCCGCCGGTGGGGGTGAGGGTGACGGTTTGGTTGGTGTACAGAGCGTAGGTTGCGACCGGCAGTTTTGAGGTGATGGGCAAGGACGAGGTGATGCTGCCCGCGCTCCAGTCGGTCGTGTCGATGAGGTGCGTGGTCGCATCCCATTCGGTGAAACTGTCGACCTGGGCGTTGAGGGTCACCGTGGTGCCCGCGGAGCCGCCCCAGCCGATCAGGGGGAAGACCAGACATACGAAGAGAAACGCCACGGAACTTGTCAGCTTGGACTTGGACATGACTGTCTCCTTGCGGACTCCGTTCCGATTTTGTAAAGATCAGGCGTTTCCCGCCTCATCATGAACTCCCCGACCTCCGGCTAAACTACTACCGAAAGACTGCTAATTTCCTGACCGGCATCCACAATGCCGAGTCTTTGTCCTCGACTCTTCTGAGGATACATCGTCAGGATCAACCCATGACCGGACTTTTTTTTTCGTAATTTTGCTATACGTGTTAATACGTAGGCGAATCGAAGTGCCCGTCGTTCGGCATGGCGGAGCCCCGGTGAACCTTACTTATTGCGAACTAACCACAGTCAATGGCCGGTGTGCCCGAAGCCGCCTTGGCCGCGGGAGGTGTCGTCCAGATCGTCGGTTTCGAGCACCTGCACCTGCGGGACGGGGGCGATGAGCATCTGAGCGATGCGCATGCCGCGTTCGATGGTGAATGGCTGCCGGCCGAGGTTGATCAGCGGGACCATGACCTCGCCGCGATAGTCGGAGTCGATGGTGCCGGGGGTGTTGACCATGGTGATCCCGAATTTGCTGGCCAGCCCCGAACGTGGCCGGACCTGCGCCTCGTAGCCGGCCGGCAGCGCCATGTGGAAACCGCAGGGAATGACGCGGATGTCCCCCGGCTGGAGGACGGTCGGTTCCTTGACCGCCGCCGCCAGGTCGAACCCCGCCGAGTGCTCGGTCATCTTGCGCGGCAGGGGCAGGTCGGTGTTATCGGACGAGCGTTTGATGCGGAGAGGAATCATGGGGGATTTGCGATTTTGGATTTGCGATTTGCGATTTACGTAGCATTGCGGACCATTCCGCTGATATTCGGACACCGTTCGCACAGGCCAATGACGGTCCGCGGTGCGGACCCTACGCCATCATCTTGCACACTTCCTCGACAATCGTCGCCGCCTCGGCCATCCGCCCTTCGCCAATCGTCCGGCACGCCAGCCACCCGGCTTCCGGCCCGATCATCCGATAACCCAGTTTGACCAGCTTCGCGACGTTCTCCTGGGTGATGGGGTTGGCCCACATGCGGGCGTTCATGGCCGGGACGAAGACCACCGGGCAACCGGCCGCGCAGATCATCGTGGATACGAGATCGTCACAAATCCCGGCGGCCGTCTTGGCCAGGATGTTGGCCGTCGCCGGGGCGACCAGCATCAGGCTGGCGCGCTCGGTCAGGGCGATGTGCTGGGTGTCGCCGGATTCCAGGGCATCCCATGTGCTCGTGCGGACCGGCCGGCCGGACAGCGCCTGAAACGTCAGCGGTCCCACGAACCGCGTGGCCGACTCGGTCATCACCACGGTCACGCCCGCCCCGCGCTGGACCAGCTTCGAGACCGCGTCGGCCACTTTGTACGCCGCGATGCCCCCGCAGACCGCGACAACAATCTCCTTCCCCGCCAGCGGCGGAGTGGACGGCTCGGGCATGTTGGGCTGGCTTTGGGGCATGGTCCGGTAGGACAGACATTCTTGTCTGTCATCACTAGTCCAACGCGGCTGAAATCCAGTGGCGATGGGACCTGTTTG
>JBIOJL010000194.1:0-11094 GCA_044450885.1 Tepidisphaerales bacterium | reverse complement strand
GTACCTCAAGACCGGCGAGGAGGACTGGCCGCTGCTGCTGCCGATGACCAAGGCCGCCGTGCGGGCCATGGACACGGTGCAGGAGTTCGCGAAGAAGGAGTGGCAGACGGACGTCACGAAGTTCGTCGTCACCGGCGCATCGAAGCGCGGCTGGACGACATGGCTGACCGGGGCCGCGGATGAGCGGGTGGCGGCCATCGCGCCCATGGTCATCGATGTCCTGAACATGGGCGAACAGATGAAGAAGCAGAAGGAGACCTACGGCGGCTACAGCGAGCAGGTGGGCGACTACACGCGGCTGAACATCCAGGACCGCATGGACACCGAAGCCGGGCGCAAGCTGCTGGCGATCGTCGATCCGTATGCGTATCGCCAGAAGCTGACCATGCCCAAGCTGATCCTGCTGGGCACCAACGATCCGTACTGGACGCTGGACTCGCTCAACCTCTACTACGATGGCCTGCCGGGCGAGAAGCACATCCTCTATGTCCCCAATTCCGGCCACGGCCTCAACGACCCGATCCGCGTCATCGGCGGCGTGTCAGCCCTGGCGCTGGAGGCCGCGGGCAAACTCACGTTGCCGAAACTGACCTGGGATCTGACCGAACAGGCGGGCGCGCTGCGCCTCAGCATTGGCTCGGACGTGAAGCCGGCGAGCGTCGCCGTGTGGCTGGCCGAGTCGCCGACGAAGGACTTCCGCAAAGCCCTCTGGCACCAGCAGCCGATCACAGCGAATGACGGCAAGTATGTCTACGAACTGAAGACGCCAGACAAGGGGTACGCCGCCATGTTCGGCGAGGCTGTGTATGACATCGACGGACGGCGGGTGTCTTTGTCCACGAATGTGCGCATCTGCGGCAAATAGGGGATCTGCCGATGAAGTCCGCAACCATTCACATCCAGTTTGACCAGTATTCCGACAGCAGGAGGACGATAGTTGTTCAAGATGCGGAAGAGCTCCGTGATTTGCTCGCGTTCTTTCCAGGTATCGGCACGAATCGGCACTCCAACATCGCCGGCGGCTGGTTTCCGGGAGTCGTAATCGAGTTTCAGCATGTGAATGGCGACGTGACACGGGTCTATGTAGACCTCAAATTGAGGGTTTGGCATGAGATGCTGGGGGACTGGTGGCTCGACCCAGGGTTTCGCTCCTATCTGAAACGTCTGATGAGTCGGCATGTGTAGGGTGTGCTTCAGCACACCACTCCTCTCCAGTTCCAAACTCTCCCGCTGTTTATAGTTCTCGAACAACCTCCTCTCACGGTAGACTCCACCATAACGAAAGGGTGATATGGGCTTGGGACGCTTCCTCCTGCTGGGTGACCTCGGTTTGCCGATGGATTCCATGGATCACGAACAGCGCATCGCGGAACTGCGGCGGCGGACAATGGGATCCAGCATCGCGATGCTGGATCAGTCCCGCCAGATCGAGGCACTGTACGATGAGAACGCGGACTTGAAGATGTGTGTCGCGGCGTTGATCAGCCTCCTCGTTGAAAAGGGGATGCTGTCGCGGGAAGAGGTTTCGCAACTGCAGGAGTCGCTGCAGAGGCCGGCCCAGCCGACGGATGCTGACGCGATGGGTATAGATGATGACGCAGCCCGCGAGGCGGACTCGTCGATGGAGTTGGCCGATCTGGCGAAGGCCGCACGAGAGACAGGCAAGTGAACGACGCGGGGCGGAGGCGAACCACGTGAAAGCGGGTAATCGTACGCGGGGCGAAACACCTTTCGACGGCCCGCGAAGGCGCAGACCTCTCTTGTTTTTATCTTGACACATACCTAATATGTCGGTATCATTCATATTATGTTTTATGATCGTATAATAGGTTCTGGCTTTCGCCACTTCATCTCTGCCACTTCGTGCCTGCGTGCCTCCCGTGTCTTCGTGACTTCCCCAAGTACCGGCCATGAAACGGCCTCACCCAGGACGTTCTCCGGACTCCAATCGGACGTGTTCCGGACGTGGCGGACGGCTTTGGGACTTGTTCTGGACCTGGTTGGGACGGGGTTTGGACTGGGTTTGTCAATGACTAAATTCACCGCTGATCAACGCAACCATCGAAAGGTGCATCACTTATGCCTCGCATCCCCGGCGTCACGGACGCACAATCAACTTTCCTCCGAGCCTTCCACAATTCCACCGGTCCCGCGCCCGTCCGCTGGCCGTCCCCGTGCATCCTCCCTCCAGTCTTTCCCCTCGCCGTCAGATTGGATGCGGCCGGCGGAGTGGATCGGGGGTGATTTGGGGGGCGCTTTGGGGGTGATTTGGGGGCGCTTTCCCCGCCCCATCGCCTTCTCTTAAGTAATCACAACTCAATTTAGGATAGCCACTTATGCCAAATAACCCGCCCATCCCCCAGCACCGAACAAAACTTTTGTCACTCACCCCCGCTGTCCGCGGCACACGCGTAGTCTTATCCTCCCGCCTGGGGATGTCACATGCAGTCCATAAAAGATAGACTGTTTACCTGCCGCTACACTTACGAGGAGGTATCGGATATGCGAAACCTCGCCCTGATGCTTGCGGCCGCGTGCGGGTTGCTCGTGGCGATGGCGGTGCGCGGCCAGTTGCCGGCGGAGAGTCTGCCGGCGGGGCTGGACGCCCCGGACTTCCCGGATCGGATGCATGCGTTTGTATGGCGGAACTGGAACCTGGTGGAATCCGAGCGAATGGCCAAAGTGCTGGGAACTTCGGCGGAGAATGTGCGGGCAGTGGCCGGGGCCATGGGGCTGCCGGCGGAAGTGGCGATCACGCAGCAGCAAGTAGGATGGGCGTACTCGCCCACCGCTGGCGCTGAACGGCCGGTCACGCCGCAGATGAAATCGCGGCTCTATCTCACGGTGATCCGGCGGAACTGGCACCTGTTGCCGTTCGACCAACTGCTGACGCTGCTGGAGATGACTCCGGAGCAGTTGGCCGAGACGCTGCGGGAGGATGACTTCCTGTGGATCAAACTGGGCAGCCGCAAGCCCAAATGCGACCGGCTGGTGTATACCGCGCCGGGAGCGGAGGCACGGAAGCGGGAGGCCGAGATTGCGGCGATCGTGCAGAAGGAGTTCGGGGCGCAACTGGCACTGCCGGCCGAGCCGAGGCTGGGGTTTCTGGCGAAGTTGAGCGACACGGTGGCGACGCCAGTCACATCCGACAACCAGCAGGGGCTGCGGTTTCTCTATTCCTATTTCGCGGTGTTTGGAGACCCGCTGTTGGATCCAGCGCTTGATCCGTACCCGGATGCATTGTTGCAGCAACTGGCCGACAGGGGAGTGAACGGGGTGTGGCTACATGTGGTCTTGCGGCAACTGGCGCCGGGTGGGGAGTTCCCCGAGTTTGGCAAGGGGCACGAGCAGCGGCTGGAGAACCTGCGCGTGCTGGTGCAGCGGGCCAGGCGATTCGGCATCGGGGTATACCTGTACATGAACGAGCCGCGGGCCATGCCGGCAGCCTTCTTCAAGGATCGCCCGGAACTGGCCGGCGTGCGCGAGGGAGACCACATCGCCATGTGTACCTCCGACCCGCGGGTCCGGAAGTGGCTGAGCGATTCGCTGGCGCATGTGTTTACAAATGTGCCCGATCTGGCGGGCGTGTTCACGATCACCGCGTCGGAGAACCTGACCAACTGCGCCTCGCATCACAATGCCAAGGGATGCGTGCGGTGCCAGAAGCGGGAACCGGCCGACATCATCGCCGAAGTGAACGCGGCCATCGAGGCGGGCGTGCATCGCGGCAACCCCAACGCCCGCGTGCTGGTCTGGGACTGGGGCTGGGCGGATGCCTGGGTGCCGCAGATCATCCGGCAACTCCCCAAGTCGGCGTGGCTGATGTCGGTCAGCGAGTGGTCGCTGCCGATTTCGCGCGGCGGCATCAACACGTCGGTCGGCGAATATTCCCTCTCGGCCGTCGGCCCCGGGCCACGTGCGCAGCGGCATTGGGCGCTGGCGAAAGAGGCCGGATTGAAATGCGTGGCCAAAGTGCAAATGAACAACAGTTGGGAACTATCGGCGGTCCCGTATCTGCCGGTGATGGACCTGGTGGCCGAGCATTGTTCCAGGCTCGCATCGGCCGGGGTGGATGGGACGATGTTGAGCTGGAGCCTGGGGGGATACCCGTCGCCGAACTTGCGGCTGGCCAGCCTGCTGGCAAAGCGGCCGGCGCCGTCGAAGGAGGATGCGCTGGATACGATCGCCCGCGAGCGCTTCGGGCCGAACGGGGCGGCGCACGCCAGGAAGGCGTGGACGCTCTTCAGCAAGGCATTCGCGGAGTATCCGTTTGATGCCGGCGTGATCTACAACTCGCCGGTGCAGATGGGGCCGGCGAATCTGCTCTATGGCAAGCCGACGGGCTTTGCCGCCACGATGGTGGGGTTTCCGTATGACGATGTGAAGCGCTGGAGCGGGCCGTATCCGCCGGCGGTGCTGGCCGGTCAGTTCGAGAAAGTCTCGGCCGGCTGGAAGGAGGCGATGGTGGAGATGGACCGGGCCGTGGTCGCGGCGCCCAAGGATCTCGCGGCCGAGGCACAGCGGGATGCGTCGCTGGCACGGGCGGCGGGGCTGCATTTCCGCAGCGTGGCCAACCAGGTGCGGTATGTGCTGGCACGGGATGCGCTGGCGGACCAGGCGACAGCGGCGACCGCGCGATTGCGGCTCAGGCAGGAATTGCGGCGATTGCTGCAGGATGAGGAGGCATGTGCCTGGGAACTGTTTGAACTGGTGCGGCAGGATTCGCGCATCGGGTTCGAGGCATCGAACCACTACTACTATGTGCCGCAGGATTTGATGGAGAAGGTGATCAATTGCCGGTTTCTGGCGGAACAGATGGGCGCAGTCGTATTGGAATGAGGGGTGTTCCATTTCTGGTGGCACGGGCTTCCAGCCCGTGGCCGCGGTACGCCGCGGCATCAGTGCTGCCGCACGTTGCGCCAGGTTCGCCGGAGGCTGATGTGTCGGATTACCGACACCATGGGCTGGAAGCGCTGGAAGCCCATGCCACGGGTTTCGAGCGGTTCCCTGACCCAATGGCAATCCGTCAACCACGTCACCCAGCAGGAGTACCTCGGACATGAACAACGAAAAGACCGATTGCACGTTCTGGCAGACCCTTGTCGCCGGCGCCTTGGTATTGACGGCGCTGGCCGGCTCGGCCGCAGCGAAGACCATCCATGTCTCGCCGCAGAAGCTGGCGGAGGTGGCGGCCGATGAGCAGACACGGACCATCGGCGACGCCGTGCGCAACCTGGCCGCGGGCGACAGGGTCATCATCCACGGCGGTATGTATCGGGAGACGGTGGTGGTGGCGGCCAGTGGCACGGCCGAGAAGCCGATCATCATCGAGCCGGCCACGGCCGAGCATGTGGTCGTCACCGGAGCGGATCTGATCACCGACTGGAAGCGAGAGGATGAGAAGGATCGCATGTTCAGCACCCCGTGGCCACACAAGTTCATCGGCTGGAACCGCACCAATACGCATCCGGGGGACGATTTCCACCTCCTGATCGGACGATGCGAACAGGTGTTTGCCGAGCACTACCCACTGCGGCAGGTGTTGAGCCGGGATAAGCTCAGCCGGGGCACGTTCTTCGCCGACACGGACGGCAAACGGCTGTACGTCTGGACGGCCAACAACGCCGACCTGAGCAAGCGCGACACGCGGGTCGAGGCATCCGTGCGCGATGTGATCTGGAACGGCAAAGGGGCGCACATCCAGGTGCGCGGATTGCGATTCCGCTATGCGGCCAATATGGCGCAGCACGGCGCCGTGGTGGTCTCAGGCAACAACAGCGTCTTCGAGGACTGCCTGTTCGAATACACCAACAGCACCGGCCTGACGGTCATCGGGGCGCGCGATGTGGTGCTGCGGCGCTGCACCATGCAACACAACGGGCAGATGGGTTTCGGCGCGGGCGGGGCACACAACCTGCTCATCACTCAATGCACGGTTCGCGGCAACAACACCAAGGGCTGGGACCGCGGCTGGGAGGCCGGCGGCGACAAAATCTGCCTCAGCCGCGGCGTCATCGTTGAATCCAGCCGGTTCGTCGAAAACCGCGGCAACGGCATCTGGTTCGACATCGGCAACGAGCAGCCGACGGTGCGCAACTGCCTGATCGCCGACAACGAGAACGCCGGCATCTTCTACGAGATCAGCTTCGGCCTGCACGCCCACGACAACGTCATCATCGGCAACGGTTTCGATGCCGACCACGGCGCCTGGGGCGCATCGGCCGGGATATCGCTGTCCAGCTCGCCTGACTGCCGGATCTAGCGCAACCTGCTCGTGGGCAACAAGGAGGGTTTCAACTACCGCGAGCAGACGCGCACGACGCCGCGGATCGACAAGGCGGGTGGCGAGGTGCCCACCTGGAACCACGACCAGTTCGTGGGCAACAACGTGCTGGCGTACAACCGCGATGCCCAGTGCTGGGGCTGGTTCGATATGACCGATGGACGGCACTGGCCGGCGGAGATGCGGGCGGCCGCGAGCGTGAAGCCGGGCCGGCCGGAGCGGGATGTCGCCGGCGCGTACACCGCCAGGACCGGCCGCGGCCAGCCAGTGGGGCTGACCCTGCCGCAACTGAAGTTGAACCACGGTGAGAATCTGTACTTCGCAGGCACGGGGCAGGGCCTGCTGAACTGGGGAGTCGCGTGGGGGTTCAACAAGCGTTACAAGACCCTGGCCGACGCGCAGAAAGAACTGGCGCTGGAACAGGGAAGCGAGGCCGCCGACCCCGGTTTTGCGTCATATCTTACCAGAGACTTCCGCGTGGCGGCCAACAGCCCGGCCATCCGCATGAAGGCATACCCGCAGGGCGAGGTGCCGGAGGTGCGCCTGGGCATCATCGATGGCGGGAGGTGACGATCCGAGTTGATTCCCATAAACATGTTGCGGCACGAAGCTGGCAGACCCCGTCCCGGTCGAACTCCGGCCTACCTGCCGCCCGGTCCCTCCGAATCGTAAACACGGACGTAGTCAACAAGAATGGTGTCGGGCAGCGTCGCCTTGCCGATGTCCCCCGCCCAGGTACCGACCTCCAGGCTCAGCAGGGCATACTCCGGCTTCTGCGAAACGGCCTTGTCCGTTTCCCACACCGGCTTGTCGTCGACGTAGCAGACGTATTCACTCCTTGTTGCGGTCTTTCGTGGCCAGCGTCCACCAGTCGGCCTGGGCGATCGCGGCCGCGATCGCGCGGGGTGTCGGCGCGCCGGTGGCGGGAGACATGTCGATCGTATCCTGGGGAACGATGGCAAGAATGGGAACGTGGCCGAACTTCTCGATGGCCCGGGGGTTGGTTTCCTCGGCCAGACCCGGCGTGCCGGGCGGGTAGCGGTTGATGACCACGCCGGCCACCGGCACCTCCGCGCAGCGCAGCGCCTGCAGCGTCAGCAGCGTGTGGTTGATCGTCCCCAACACCGCATCCGCCACGATGACCGCCGGATAGTTCAGCGCGCGCGCCAGATCGAGAACGGTGTGCGTGGCGTCCAGCGGCACCAGGATGCCGCCGATTCCCTCGACCAGAAGCACGTCGGCATCGGCCGTCATGATGCGCAGCGAGCGGGCGATGGCCTCGAAGTCCACCGGAGTCTTGGCCCGCTCCGCCGCCACCGCCGGGGCCAGCGGCTCGAGGTAGCGCACGGGGCAGACCAGATCGAGCGGATGTGGGGTGTCCGCGCAGTGTGCCAGATATTCCGCGTCTTCAGAGACGGTTCCCTCGCGCCGGCGCACGCACCCCGTCGCCACCGGCTTGCAGACGGCGACGCGCCGCCCATCGGCCCGCAGCCAGCGGGCGATCGCGCCGGTGATGATGGTCTTGCCGACGCCCGTCGAAGTGCCGGTGATGAAAAGGCCGGGAATGGAAGGGGTGGGAATCATGGCGTGATTGCGGCAAGTTCCTGCTTGAGGGCAATGACGATGCTCTGCATGTCGTCGAGTTCCATGGCCAGCGGCGGCATCAGAACGATCGTATCACCGAGCGGCCGCAGGATGATGCCTTGCGCGCGGAGGTTCATGCAGACCTGATGCCCCAGCCGCCGCGCCGGATCGAACGGCCGGCGCATGGCCTTGTCGGCCACGAGTTCGATCCCGGCCATCAGACCCTTCTGGCGTATATCCCCGACGCACGGCAGTTCGCGGAGCGGCGCTAACAGCCGAGCCAGTTCCTCCGCGTTACGCTGCACGCGCTCGACGAGGCGGTGCTTGCGGAAAAGCTCGAGGCTGGCGATGGCGGCCGCGCAGGCCAGGGCGTTGCCGGTGTAGGTGTGGCCGTGGAAAAAGGTCCGGCCTTCCATGGGCTTGCCGAGAAACGCATCGAAGATGGCTTGTGTGGCGAATGTGGCCGCCAACGGCAGATAGCCGCCGGTGAGGCCCTTGGCGACCGCCATCAGATCGGGTTGCACCTGCTCGTGTTCGCTCGCGAACATCCGGCCGGTCCGTCCGAAGCCAACGGCCACCTCGTCGCAGATCAGTAGCGTGTTGTATTGCGTGGCCAGGCGGCGAACCTCGGCGAGGAACCCGTCGGGGTGAACGATCATCCCGGCCGCCCCCTGCACCAGCGGCTCGATGACGATGGCGGCGATGCGCCCGTTGTTCTCGCGCAGGATCGCTTCGAGTTTCGCCAGACAGTGTGCGTTGACCTGCTCGGCCGACGGAAACTCGCCAGCCTTCACGAGTTCGGCCGGCGGCCGGTAGACGAACGGCGACGGCGCGTAGTGGGTCTTGAAGAGCAGCGGGTAGTACGAGCGATGAAACAGTTCCGTGCGCCCGACAGACATGGCGCCGAACGTATCGCCGTGATACGCGTCGGAAAACGCCACGAATTCAGTACGCTGCGGCTGGCCAATGTTGTGCCAGTATTGCACGGCGATCTTAAACGCGATTTCGGCCGCCGCGGCGCCGCAGTCTGAGAAGAACACCTTCTTGAGGTTTACCGGCACGATCCTCATGAGCCGGCCAGCCAGGGCGATCGCGGGTTCGGCGGCGAGACCGAGCATCGTCGAGTGGGCGAAGCGCTCGAGTTGCAGGCGGATGGCCTGGTCGATTTCAGGGACGCGGTGCCCGTGGACGTTGCACCAGAGCGACGAAACGCCGTCGAGATAGCGGTTGCCGTCGGAGTCGATGAGGTGCATTCCCTGGGCGTCGGTGATGACCAGCGGATCGGACTCCAGCCACAACTGCATGTGGGTGAAGGGGTGCCAGACGTGGGCTTTGTCGAGGCGGCGGAGTTCCTCGGTGGAGTATTCCGGATTGAGTATGTCGACCGTATCGCCCATGCGCAGCGAGAGTGCGTTCTTGGCCGAGCCGTCGCGGACGGCGATCTCGAGCAGTGCCGACGAGCCGACCAGGGCGAGGGTTTCGCCGGGCTCGACGTCGGAGTAGGTGTTGTGGATCGGACCGATGTGCCGGCCGGCGACGGCGATGTTGACCCGCGATCGGTTGAGCAGCGCCGTGGCGGGAATATTGGTCGTCGCGTTGCCGAAGCGGTCGAAGTGGATGATCTGGCCGGTGGACGCATCGGCCGGTGCCGGAAACACGTCGAGCAGGATCGGATCGACGATGGGCCGCCCCAGTTCCTTGAGGGGAACGCCGGCGCCGATCGCCGCGGCGGCCGGAGCCAGAATATCGCGCCCGTGGAACGTGGAACTGGGATGGGGCGGCCGCCAGGTAATCTCATGGAATTCGGCATCGGGATAATGACGCAGGGCCCAGGTGATCAGACCATTGTCCGGACAGACAACCCATTGATTGTGGATGCTGACGACCAGCAGCCGCCGGCCGGAACCGACGCCGGGATCAACCACTGCAAGATGAACCGTCTCAGGGCCGAAAGCGGCGATGGCCCGCTCGAGCGCGATGCTGCCGCGCAACACGTCTCCGGCCGGAATATGATGGGTGACGTCGATCAGGCGAGCGGCCGGGTTGTACCGCAGGAGCACGGCCTTCATCGTGGCAACGTACCAGTCCTCGATTCCGAAGTCGGACAGGAGTGTAATTGTCGGGCGCGGAGCCGGAGCCTTGTTGCTTACGGTCGGCATGAAGGGGAGAATAGAACCGGATTAAGGCTTGTCAATTCAGGAGCCCGATGAAGTTGTTCAGTTCCATGTCGGCCAAGGACCGGATGATCCAGCAGCATCTGATCGCCCGCGGGGTCGTGGACGACCGCGTGTTGCACGCCATGCGCTCAGTGCCGCGCGAACGGTTCGTGCCGGAGGAATCGCAATCCGAGGCGTATGAGGATTGCGCCATGTCGATCGGCCACGGCCAGACCATTTCCCAGCCATACATCGTGGCCCTGATGACGGAGAAGTTGGAACCCGCCGCCGGGCTCCGCGTGCTCGAGGTCGGCACCGGCAGCGGGTATCAGACGGCCGTGCTGGCCGCGCTCGAGATGCAGGTCTACACCATGGAGCGCGTCAAGCCGCTGCTGGATGAGACCTTCGAGCGGCTCGCGTCGCTCGGCATCAAGGGCGTGCGCTACCGCTTCGGCGATGGCACCAAAGGCTGGCCGGAGCACGCACCGTTTGACCGGATCCTCATTGCGGCCGGCGCCCCGGAACTTCCGCGTCACCTGCTGCTGGAACAGTTGGCCGACGCCGGCGTGGCGGTCTTGCCGGCCGGGCCCATGGAGGCACAGTCGCTGCTCCAGGTGCGACGGCAGGGACCGGAACTGATAACCAAAGTCCTGTGCGGCGTGCGATTTGTGAAACTCGTCGGTGAAGGCGCGTGGGATGATGAGTAGAATGTGGGAGATTTGGGATTTGCGATTTGCGATTTGCGATTTGAATTTCGAAGATTGAGATTTGAAACTTGAGATTTCGGATTTGAGATCATTTCTGGAGATAATTATGCGCCGATGGCTTGCCCCCCTGCTTCTGCTGGTGATTCCGGCCATGGTCCTGGCGCAAACGGCGCCGCCGACGCCATCGCAAAGGCTCGCCCAGTGCATCGACCGCATGGTCGCCGTCGTCGAGGGCACGCCGGGGCAGGCCCCAAAGACATTTCATGCGCTGTTGCGGGTCACGGAAGCCACTCAGGTGCCCAGGGAACTGGAGGGCGCCACCGTCGACCGCACGATCCAGCCGCCGGACCGCATCCTCATCAAG
>JBIOJL010000193.1:0-11123 GCA_044450885.1 Tepidisphaerales bacterium | reverse complement strand
TGTTTTGGTTGTTTCTCGGTTGGTGTCTTCCAACTTCTCTTTTGCAGGGATTTTTTGCGCTGCCTCTTTCGGGGCTGGGCCTCTCACAAAATAAACTCAACAACTCTCTAGCTCATCACACCGAACATCGAACATCCGAACATCCGGGAACTCTCGCTTTCCCCGTGCGTCTGATAGACAATGGCCTCCGTGTTTTCGGACGCGCCGAGACCGCCCGATGGACTTTCTTCGCAGGATGGGTCGCATGAACAATCTCTATCTCCTCGCGTTGCTGGGTATCGCCTTGATCGTCGCACCGGCAATCTCGGCCGAGAAGACCCAGCAGCAGGAACGGGCAACGGCCAAGCAGGCGTTCGACAAGGGCAACTTCAAGGATGCCTTCGACCTCTACTCCAAACTCGCCCTGGACCCGGCCGACGATCCGGCCCAGGTTTCCTCAGATATCACCCAATCGCTGGAGTGCCTGCGCCGATTGGGCCGGGTGAGCGAGTCGGATGACGTCCGCGAGAAGATCATCTCCGTCCACGCGAAGAACTGGCGGCTGCTTTATACGGCCGCCCAGACCTACGCGGGCTCTGAAAATCGCGGCGAGCACTACGGCAGCATCGTGGCCGGCAAGTTCTATCGCGGCAACCAACGCGGCGGCGACGGCAAGCGCGTCTTCACCGGCGAACGCGACCGCATCCGCGCGTTGCAACTGATGGTGCAGGCAGCGGAGAATCTCGGCAACGAGGACAACAAGGACAATCTGGCCAACTTCTATTTCAGCTTCGCCGATATGCTCCTGGATGCCCGCCACGGCGACGGGGCGTGGCGGCTGCAGTATCTGGTGGACCTGAGCAAGCTGCCGGACTACGAGGACAACTATCCCTATTACTACGGCGGCAACGGCCGGGGCGCGCCGGTGAATGAGGACGGCTCGCCGGTGTTCCATTCCCTGCCCAGGACGTGGAAGGATGCCAGGACCGACGGCGAGCGGTGGCGGTGGTGTCTGGCCCAGACTGAGCCGCTCTCCCCCTGGATCGCCGCTCGGGCGAAATTCACGTTCGCCGAGTTCCTGCGCAGGCAGTTTGACGTGCAGACCATGGCGGCCGCGGGCTACGGGCGGCTGATCGGGCGTAACGAAGACGACGGCCGGAAGGACGAAAGTGGCCCTTATGCCGTCAGCACACTCAAGGAGGATGAGACCATCGCCCGCCTGGCGACGGGAATCAAGCGGTTCAAACTGCCGGATGAATTCAACTTCATCAAGATACTTCAGCAGGTGGGCGACAGCGGCAACAAGACCCACGGCGAGCAGGCCGCGAATCTGCTGGCCCAGCTTTTTGAGGACCGCCAGCAGTACGACCGGGCGGCACAGTTCTGGAAGAAGAGCCTCGAACTGTTCGGGCCGGGCAATGAGAATTACAAGCAGAAGAGGGTTGACCAGATCGAGGGCAACTGGGGCCGGTTTGATCCCAATCCGACCGAGCCGGCCGGCAAGGAGCCGGTGGCGCACCTGCTCTTCCGCAACGGCAAGAAGATCAGCTTCGAGGCCTACGAGATCGACGTCAAGAAGCTGCTGGACGACGTCAAGGCATATATCAAGACCAAGCCGAAGCAACTCAACTGGGAACAGCTCAACATCGGTGACATCGGCTGGCGGCTGGTGGAGAAGGACCAGAAGCAGTACATCGGCAAACAGGCCGCTAAATGGGACATGAACCTGGAGCCGCGCGAGAAGCACTTTGACCGCCGCGTGCCGGTGAAGGTGCCGGTGAAAGGGGCGGGGGCCTACCTCATCAAGGGGCAGATGGACGGCGGAAACCTCACCCAGATCGTGGTCTGGGTGGCCGACACGATCATCGTCAAGAAGACGCTGGATAACGGGTCTTACTACTTCCTGGCCGACGCCGTCAGCGGCCAGCCGGTCGGCAAGACCAACCTCGAATTCTTCGGCTACAAGCAGGAATGGAAGGGAAACAACAACTACCAGATCGACACCCAGGATTTCGCCGAGTTCACCGATGCCGACGGGCAACTCAAGCTGAAGAAGGACCAGCAGACGGGCAACTACAGTTGGCTGATCACGGCGACCACGCCGCAGGGGCGTCTGGCTTACCTCGGCTTCTCCGGAATCTGGGGCGGACGGATTTACGACGCGGAATACAACCAGGTGAAAGTCTTCGCCATCACCGACCGCCCAGTGTATCGCCCGGGGCAGCCGGTGAAGTTCAAGTTCTGGCTCGGCCACGCCAAATACGATCAGGAAGGCCCGTCGTTCTACGGCAACAAGGCGTTCACGATCACCGTCAACAGCCCGCGCGGCGAGAAGTTCTGGGAGAAGACGTTCAACACCGATGCCTTCGGCGGCCTCGACGGCGAACTGGAAGTGCCCAAGGATTGCCAGCTTGGCACTTATCAGATCTTCATCCAGAATCTCGGCGGCGGGAACTTCCGAGTCGAGGAATACAAGAAGCCCGAGTTCGAGGTGAAGGTGGACGCTCCGACCGAGCCGATCATGCTCGGTGAGAAGATCAGCGCCACCGTCACCGCGAAGTACTATTTCGGCGCCCCGGTCACGCAGGCCAAGGTCAAGTACAAGGTGCTGCGCAGCAGCCACCACGCCCAGTGGTATCCAACCGGGTACTGGGACTGGTTCTATGAACCGGGCTACTGGTGGTTTGGTAATGACTACTTGTGGTATCCAGGCTGGGAACGCTGGGGTTGCGCCCGGCCCTGGCGCTGGTGGTGGCCGCGGCAATGGGAGCGCCCGGAGGTCGTGCTGGAGAACGAAGCCGCCGTCGGCGCCGATGGCACGATCAAGATCGAGATCGACACGGCGCTGGCCAAGGCCGTCCACGGCGACGAGGACCACAAGTATGAGATCACGGCCGAGGTGACGGACGATTCCCGCCGCACCATCGTCGGCCAGGGCAGCGTGCTCGTGGCCCGCAAGCCGTTCAAGGTCTATGCCTGCGTGCATCGCGGGCACTACCTGGCCGGGGATGTCGTCCTGGCCGAGTTCTCCGCGCGGACGCTCGACAACAAACCGGTGCAGGGCAAGGGCGAACTCAAGCTGTTCAAGGTGACCTACAAGCCCGGCGAGAAGGACCCCAATGACCTTCAGCCGGTGGAAACCGAAGTGCAGAAGTGGGCACTGGACACCAATGAAGAAGGCGTTGCCCGTCAGCAACTCAAGGCCGCCGCACCGGGACAATATCGCCTCAGCTACACCGTGACCGACAAGCAGAACCACGCGATCGAAGGCGGCTACGTCTTCGTCGTGCGCGGCGAAGGCTTCGACGGCCAGCAGTACCGTTTCAACGACATCGAACTCACCACCGACAAGCGTGAGTATCAGGCTGGCGAGACCGTCAAACTGATGGTCAACACCAACCGCGCCGATGCGGCCGTGCTGGTGTTCCTGCGCCCGGCCAACGGCGTCTATCTGGCGCCCAGGCTCATCCGCCTCAAGGGCAAGAGCACGGTCGAGGAGATCGCCGTGGTCCAGCGCGACATGCCCAATTTCTTCGTCGAGGCGTTGACGGTGAGTGACGCCCGCATCTACGACGAGATGCGCGAGATCGTCGTCCCGCCGGAAAGCCGCGTCATCAATGTTGACGTGCTGCCGTCGGCCAAAACCTACAAGCCCGGCGAGAAGGCCAAGGTGCAGTTCAAACTGACGGACACCACCGGCAAACCGCTGGCCGCGTCGGCGGTCATCAGCGTGTACGACAAGGCCGTCGAGTACATCTCCGGTGGCTCGAACGTGCCGGAGATCAAGGCGTTCTTCTGGAAATGGCGGCGGCACCACTCGCCGCAGACGGAATCCAACCTTCGAACGAGCGGCCCGCTGGCGCGCTCGGGCACGATCATCATGCAGTACCTCGGCGTGTTCGGCGTCATGGTTGCCGACGAGGATCCCGGGATGAGCGCTGGCCCGGGTGGCAAGCCCGGCCAAGGCGGCGGATTCGGTGGCGGCGGTGCGCGAGAGATGCAGGCCGAAGGCAAGAGCGGCGGCGACAACGGCGCGATGCTGCGCGGCGCGATGCCCCCGATGGCGCCAATGGCGGCCGCCAAACGCGCGGCCGATGGCGTGATGATGGAACAGTCCGCCGACAAGCAAGCCGGCCTCGGTGCCGGCGGTGAATCCCCCGGCGTTCAACCCACCGTCCGTTCCAATTTCGCCGACACCGCCCTCTGGGTCGCCAGCATCACCAGCAACAATGACGGCATCGGCGAAGTCGAACTGACCATGCCCGAGAACCTCTCGACCTGGAAGACCAAGGTCTGGTCCATGGGCTCGGGCACGCGCGTCGGCCAGGGCGATGCCGAGGTCGTCACGACGAAGAACCTGCTCGTCCGCCTGCAGGCTCCGCGGTTCTTCGTGCAGAAGGATGAAGTGGTTCTGTCGGCGAACATCCACAATTACCTGAAGACGGCCAAGAAGGTGAAGGCCGTCCTGGAACTCACCGGCGACTGCCTCGTGCCGCTTGATGGCAACAAAGCATCGTTGACACAAACGGTCGAGATCGCCCCCAAGGGTGAGAAGCGTGTCGATTGGCGCGTGCTCGTGGTGAAACCGGGCGAGGCGACCATCCGCATTTCCGGTATCACCGATGAAGAGTCGGACGCGATGCAGATGAGCTTCCCCGTCTACATCCACGGCATGTTCAAGACCGACTCCTTCTCGGGCGCCATGCGCCCGGCCGACAAAACGGCGAGCATCACCATCAACGTCCCCGCCGAACGCATCCCCGAACAGAGCCGCCTCGAAGTGCGCTATTCCCCGAGCGTCGCTTCCGCCATGGTCGATGCCCTGCCCTACCTGCTGCAAAACCCGCACGGCACCACCGACGAAACCATCGCCAGTTTCCTCCCGGCCGTCATCACCCAGCGCATCCTGCTGGACATGAAGCTCGACCTCAAGGCGATCAAGGCCAAGCGCACGAACCTCAACGCCCAGGAAATTGGCGACGATGCCAAACGTGCGCAGGACTGGAAACGCATGCCGCCGGAATATTGGGAACAGGCGAAGAAAGAGCGCAATCCCGTCTGGGATGAGGACGAGATGCGCACGGTTGTCAAAGCCGGCGTCAACAAGCTGACCAACATGCAGCTTTCCGATGGCGGCTGGGGCTGGTTCTTCGGCTGGGGCGAATATTCCTCGGCCCATACCACCGCTCTGGTGGTGCATGGTTTCCAGGTGGCCCAGGCCAACGATGTCGCCCTGGTCCCCGGCGTCATGGAACGTGGTGTCGAGTGGCTCAAGCGCCATCAGGCCGAGCAGGTGCGCCTGCTCACCAACGCCGCCAGCAAAACCAGGCCGTGGAAGGACAAGGCCGACAATCTCGACGCCTTCGTCCACATGGTGCTGGTCGACGCCGGCGTCAAAGACGCCAACATGCTCAACTTCCTCTTCCGCGACCGCATCGACCTCTCGGCCTATGCCAAGGCGATGCTCGGCCTGTCGCTGCACAAGCTGGGCGAGAAGGATCGCCTGACGACCGTGCTGGAAAACCTCAGCCAGTTCGTGGTCAAGGATGATGCCAACCAGACTGCTTATTTGCGGCTGCCCGATGACAACCGCTGGTGGTGCTGGTACGGCAGCGATGTCGAGGCCATGGGCTATTACCTCAAGCTGCTCTGTCGCACCAATCCCAAGTCGGATGTGTCGCCGCGGATGGCCAAATACCTCATCAACAACCGCAAGCACGCGACCTATTGGAACAGCACCCGCGACACCGCCATCGCCATCGAGGCGCTGGCCGAGTACATCCGCGCCAGCGGCGAGGACAAGCCGGACATGACCGTGCAGATCGCCATCGACGGCAAGCAGGTCAAGGAAGTGAAGATCGACGCGACCAACTTCTTCAGCTTCGACAACAAGCTGGTCATCACCGGCGCCGACGTCCCGGCCGGCAAGCACAAGATTGAGTTCACCAAGACCGGCACCGGCCCGCTCTACTTCAACGCCTATGTGACCAACTTCACCCTGGAAGACCCGATCAAGCGGGCCGGGCTGGAAGTGACCGTCAACCGCAAGTTCTACAAACTGGTGCCGGTGGACCAGAAGATCAAGGTCTCCGGCTCGCGCGGCCAGGCGCTGGACCAGAAGGTCGAGAAATTCCAGCGGCAGGCGCTGGCCGACGGGGCCATGCTCAAGAGCGGCGACCTGGTCGAGGTCGAGATGGAGATCGACTCCAAGAACGACTACGAGTATCTGATGTTCGAGGACTTCAAGGCCAGCGGTTTCGAGCCCGTCGAGCTGCGCAGCGGCTACAACGGCAACGACCTGCACGCCTACATGGAACTGCACGATGAGCGCGTGAGCTTCTTCTGCCGCGAACTGGCGAGAGGCAAGCACAGCGTCGCCTATCGCCTGCGGGCCGAGATCCCCGGCCGATTCAGCGCCCTGCCGTCCAAAGGCAGCGCGGTGTATGCGCCGGAACTCAAGGCCAACAGCGACGAGGCGAAGTTGAGTATTCAGGATTGACGATGGCTGTTGGCTGGTCACTTGTCACTGGTCATTGGTCACTTGTCACTTGCTGGAGATGATCAATGACAAGGGACAAGTGACACCACGCGCCTCGCAACAAATAGCAAACGACCAATAACAAATAACCACACCCCGGAACTGGCATCCCATCCGCTCTTCCCCTATCATCCCGCCCTAATCAGTGCTAACCCAGAGAGGAAGGAGCCAACCATGTTGATGAAGTATCGTCTCTACACCCCCGGGCCCACCAGCGTGCCCGAGGCCACGTTGCTCGAGCTTGCCAAGCCCGTGCATCACCACCGCACCGGCGAGTTCCGCACCATGTTCGCGGAAGTCCAGCAGCTCCTGCAGTACGTCTTCCAGACCAAACAAACCGTCTACACCATCACCGGCTCGGGCACGGGCGCCTTCGAGGCGGGCTTCACCTCGGTCATGGCCCCCGGCCAGCGAGTGCTCAACGTCAGCAACGGCAAGTTTGCCGAACGCTGGTCTTCCTACGCCAAGAACTTCGGCTGCGAACTCGTCGAGCTCAAGCTCGAATACGGCCAGCCCGCCACGCCCGCGCTCATCGAAGCCGAACTCAAGAAGGGCAAGTTCGACGCCGTCAGCCTGGTCCACTCCGAAACCTCCGCCGCCACCGTCTGCGACCTGGCGGCCATCGGCAAGGTGGTCCGCGAAGTCGGCGGCGACGGCACCCTGCTGATCGTCGACGGCATCACCTCCATCGGCGCCCTGCCGTTCAAGATGGACGAATGGGGCGTCGACGTCGCCATCACCGGCTCGCAGAAGGCCCTCATGCTCCCGCCCGGCCTGGGTTTCGTGGCCCTGTCGGATCGCGCCGTCAAGCGCATGGCCGATGCCAAGGTCAAGAACTTCTACTTCGACCTCAAGAAATACCAGAAGAGCATCGGCGACGGCGACACGCCGTTCACCCCGGCCAACACGCTCATCGAAGCGCAGGCTGTCTCGCTCAAGATGATCAAGTCCGAGACCCTCGAAGTCGTCTGGAAGCGCACACACACCGTCGCCGAAGCCTTCCGCCAGGGCATGAAGGCCCTGGGCCTCGAGCTCTTCAGCAAGAATCCGGCCGATTCCGTCACTGCCGTGAAGTACCCGGCCGGCGTCGCCGACAAGGACTTCCGCAACAACCTCAAGAGCAAGCACAACATCCACATCGCCGGCGGCCAGGGCACCATGGAAGGCAAGATCTTCCGGGTGAACCACATGGGCTACACCGACCCCTACGACTGCCTGGCGGCCGTCGCCGCCATCGAGCACGCCCTCAAGGCGCTCAAGCAGCCCGTCGAACTCGGCAAGGGTGTAGTCGCCGCCCAGAAGGTGCTCGGCGAACTGTTTGCCTGAGCGACTTACTCTTCTTCGCGGGAAAAATATTCTTCTTCAAGCTGCTTCAACTGCGCGGTGAGCCGTTCGTACTCGGCCTGGATTTCCTGGGCGCGGGTATGCGACTTGAACGTTTCCGGGTCGCCGAGCTGCACCTGCGATGCGACGATGCCGGCCTCACTCTCCTGGATCTTCTTCTCCAGCTCCTCGACGGTCAGCCGGCCGAAGGGACGCAGGTAAGGATTGTCCTTGCGGGGCTTCTTCGGCGCCTGTGGTCTGGCCTCGGCGTGTTTCGGCTGCGAGGCGGCCGCGCGCGCGGCCCTTGCGGCTTCTTCGGCGGTCCGCTGCAACTGGCGGCGGTGCCAGGCGGAATAGTTGCCCAGGAAATCGACGATCACCGGCGGCTGCAGGATGATCATTCGTCCCACAAGCTTGTCGAGGAAATAGCGGTCGTGGGAAACGCAGAGAATCGTGCCGGGAAAGTCGGCCATCGCCCGTTCGAGCGCCTCGCAGGAGGCGATGTCCAGGTGATTGGTGGGCTCGTCAAGCAGGAGCACATTGGGCTTGTCGAGCAGGAGCTGGGCGATGCGCACGCGGGCGCGTTCGCCGCCGGAAAGCAGCGACATGGATTTGTAGATGTCGTCGTTGCGGAAGAGCATGAGGGCGCAGATGTCGCGGACCTGTTTCTCCCTGACGTCGCGGTCCTCCCAGACCTGCTCCATGACGGTCAGCTCGGGGTCGAATTCGTCCAGCCGCTGGTCGTAGTAGCCGATGTTGAGGTTCGCGCCCCAGCGGAGGTCGCCATCATCGGCATCGGCCTCGCCGATCAGACATTTGAGCAGCGTGGTCTTACCCGAGCCATTCGGGCCGATCATGCCGATACGCTCGCCGCGGGTGATGTCGAAGGAGATGTCCTCCCAGAGCTTGCGCGGGCCGAACGCCTTGCTGAGCTGGCGGACGTGCAGCACCTGGTCGCCGGCGCGCTGGTCGGTGTTGAGCGCCAGGCGGATGTGGTGTTCCTTGCCGACGGCGGCCACCATCTCGTCGGATTTCTTGAAGCGCTCCAGCCGCGTTTTCCGGCCGCGGGATTCCTTGGAGCGCTGGCCGGCCTGGAAGCGGCGGATGAACTCCTCCTGCTTGGCGATCATCTCCTGTTGCTGTTCGTAGGCACGCTGTTGGCTGAGTTCGATCAGCTCGCGCTGCTGGACGAAAGCGGAATAGTTGCCGGTGAAGCTGTCGAGACGGCACTTGTTCAGCCAGGCGATGCGCGTGGCCAGGCGATCGAGCAGGAAGCGGTCGTGGGAGATGATGAGCACCGCGCCCTTGAAATCGCGGAGGTAATCTTCGAGCCACTCGATGGCGGCCAGATCCAGGTGATTCGTCGGCTCGTCCAGCAGCAGCAGGTCGGGTTCGCCGATGAGCAGGCGGGCCAGGGCCAGGCGTGACCGCTGGCCGCCGGAAAGCGTGGAGACCTGCTGGTCCCAGGTGAGGCGGTCCAGGCCCACGCCCAGGAGCGTCGCTTCGAGGCGATGGGTGAAGGCATAGCCGCCGGCCAGTTCGAATTCGTGCTGAGTCTCCTGGTAGCGGCGAAGGATCCGCTCCTGCTCCTCGCCGGTGACGTCGGCGAGCTTGTGTTCGAGTTCGCGGAGTTCGTGGTGGAGCCGGCGCAGGTCGGCGAAGGCTTCCTCGGCCTCGTCGAGCACCGTGTTGTCGGGGTTGAAGACGGGGTCCTGGACGAGGTAGCCGACGCGCGTGCCCTTGGCCAGGGCGATGGTGCCGTAGTCGGGTTCGACGGCGCCGGTGACGATGCGGAAGAGCGTGGTCTTGCCGGAGCCGTTGGCGCCGATCAGACCGACGCGTTCGCCGGGATAGAGGGTGAGCGATGCCTTGTCGAAGATGGTTCGCTGGCCGAAGGTCTTTTCGAGGTTGTCGATGGTTAACAGCATGGTCGAGTCATTGGGCCGGATAGTCCAGGTCGCGCGATCAATCGTGCCGGCGGTGCCGCTCTCGCGCCCCGAGCATCGCCAGCAGGATGAAGACGCCCGCGAGCGAATAGTGGAGCCAGGTCTTCCACGGCGGCATGGAGGCATGGAATCCCCGCTGTGCCGTCCACGCTTCGTAAACGAGCACGGCGGCGAGGATGAGGAACGGGAACGACAATGCGGCCAGCCAGCGACGCGGGTTCATGGGGGGATTGTAGCGGAAATGCCTGTAGCCGCGATCGGTGATCGCGGTTGTTGGTTGTCCAGCCGGGGGATACCGCGATCAGCGATCGCGGCTACATATTGGCCTGGAATATCAATTGATCCACGATTCGGGAAAGCCAGCGAGGACGCTGGTCCTACAAAGAGACACGGCAACCCTTGTGGGCCGCCGCGTCGTGGTTGAACCGGTTTCTCGGTGCTATCGCAGGTCGGAGACCGCCGGCGAAGTGCCCTCGGGGTGGGACGTCGACAAGGGCGCTGCCGGCGTCCCGGCCGCGGTGGGCGGCTCGGGAAGCCGCAGCACCATGTTCAGCTTCAACGCGTTGGGGTTGGGTCCGATCAGGTCCTTGTTGGCCTCATACAGTTTCCCGGCCCGGTTGATGTTGCCGTAGAGTTTCTTGGCGATGGTGAACAGGTTGTCGCCGGACTGCACGCGGTATTGCGTGGTCGGGTCGATCGGCCGGGTGGTCGGGCCGGCCACGGCCAGCCGGGCCGGGCCGGTTTCGGGGACCACCTCGGTCTTCTCCGGCAGGATGATGATCGTGCCGGCGCGGAGACGGTTGGCGTCGATGCCGGGGTTGGCGCGGATGATGTGGTTCACGTAGGCCGCGTTGCCGTACTCGGCGCGGGCGATGCCCCAGAGGGTTTCGTTGGGCTTGACCTGGTATTTGCGCGCAACCTGGCCGCTGGCGGTGGCCGGCGGAACCGTGGCGACGGGATCGGTCGTCGTGCCGCCGCTGCCGGTCAGGCCGTGGTGCAGCGCGCCGCCCCAGTCGAAACTTCCGCCAGGAGCAATGGGCGTGAGAGAGGGAGGCGTTGTCGGCGGAACGACTCCGACGGAAATGCCGCCGCCGTCAACCGGGCGGGTTGTCGGAGGAATCGGCGCTGGAGTCACGACGGGCTCGGGGCCGGGAACGGATTGATGGTCTTGGTTGTTCGTCGAGCCGCCGCTCGCGCCGGTCGAGCCGCCGTTGGGATTGAGGGCAACGGAACCCCCGCCTGCGCCTCCATTGGAAGGCCCGGCTTTCTTTGTACCAGGTCCAGTGAAGAAGAGAACGTAAACCAGAACGGCGAACAGTAGAACGCTGCACACCGCC